>JABIWF010000057.1 GCA_018701175.1 Methanobacteriota archaeon | reverse complement strand
CTTGGATTGGCCGCAGGACTGCTGATGCGGTGGCTGAAGTCTTCTCTTGCTGCATGAATCGATCGCCCAGAATGATTCCCATCGAGATTAATACGAACAACGGGATTCCAATGACCAGTGACCATATCGCCATCGATAAATTGTAAATGAAGTAACTCTCCATGATTTCAGAGATGGCAATAATTGCGATAAACAGGAGCACACGCAAGGTGACGAGGCTGAAACGAATAAGCGACCAAATTTCATCTTCATCCGTGACATCATCTGGCTTGTCAAGTTCAGCAAACCGTTGTTGAAACCGACTCGCCATGAACGGCCTTGCCCTTCACCATGACTAATGCTTTACCCTCATCACTCGAATGAGGCGTGTATTTCTCTTCTGTGAGTCTCAAGCCGTCCGGATTCGGTCATCAATCTGAGCGCCTTCTCCGGCTCTTCCACCGGTGCGTCGAATCTCTCTCCATGCCTTGATGACACCTTGTCCGTACGCCCATTGAGCGAGGAAGACAAACAGTGGTGCTAGGAACACCGTTCCAATCGAGCGATGCGGTGAAGTTCCTATTGCTGCACCAAGCCAACTGATTCCAATGTAGGTGCACACAAGCCCAAGTGGTATGTGGAACGCAACCCGTGAGAAATCCCATTCTCCGGAGAGTGAGAACCAAAGGTCTGCATCCGCTCCACCGGTAAGGCCACCGTAGAGCATAGCAAGCAACGCCGTCACCACAATGATGGGGAAGAAACCAATCGCGGTGTGCGACCATGCAGAGATTTCAGGCCAGCGCTTGTTCGCTACCATTCGAGTGTATCCGTAGTTTCGCATCTGCTTCATGTACGGCTTGAACGGACGTCGGCGACGGTGCGGCATGACATTGGATGGGTCGATGAACAACTTGTGTCCAGCTCGCTGTATTTTCGCATCCAAAACCACATCCTCAGCGCCGATACAACCCGGTTCGAAGAAATCAACTTCTCGTAGGTTTGCCATTCGGTGGGCACAGTTCACACCAGGATTGTGAGTGATGGGGACAAGTTCGCCTTTGGGCTGAGCGCCGTAACGAGTGCCGGCAGTCATGAACTTGGTACAGAACGCAACATCTGCACACTTTGCACCAAATGGGTCATCGTCAGGGGCGAAGTTTGGTCCGCCAACAGCACCAACTTCGGGGTTGTCGAACCAGCGAACAAGTTTCTCAACCCAATCGAGAGGTGGTACAGTGTCATCATCGGTGAACAAGACCAAGTCATGGTCCATTTGCCTTAGAGCATAATTGCAGGCATCAGCACGGTTACGAGACGGGTCTTCAATCCATGTGGCGCCGTATTTTTCACACACGTCTTTCGTGTGGTCTTTTGATTTTGAGTCGGAAATTACGACTTCGAAATCGGAATAGGTTTGCTTAGCGAGTCTTCCAAGTACGATGTCAAGTTCATCGGCATTGTTGATGGTCGGTATCAACACGGCGATTTTGAACGCTTTGCCGTCTTCTTTGAGCAGCGGTGTCACGGAGCCTGATGCTTCGCCCATGTCCATTGGAGTTGGGCCGCCCATATCAAGTCAAGGGAGACCTTGATACAAACAAGCGAATTGCATGTGCGCGGAAAACCAATATTTTCCAAAATACCGCGCCGGACGGGGTGCTTTTTACGCATCCGAGATGTTAACTTCATAAGCCGTCGAAGAAGCAGACTAATTGGAGAGGGGTGTATCTCATGTTGAACGTCACGGCCCGACAGGACTTGATGAGCAAAATTATCGAAACGCTGAATGTAGTAGTAGAAGATGCAAGGTTTGATTTTGGCGAAAATGGATTACAAGTCCGTGTCGTCGATCCATCGCACGTTGCAATGATCCAAATGGACATCGACGCTGCTGCCTTTGACACCTGGGAACTTGATTCAACAAGCCTAGGTCTCGAGATTCGAAAAATCAAGGAATTGGTCAGTTTAGGGGGTCCTACCGACCTCATCGAAATGGCGTACGGTGACGAGACTGGCGTCTTGACCGTAAACCTCGGGAAGATTGACCGTAACATTCGTCCATTGGACAACTCGACCATGACGCCTCCGACTCTTCCTGCTTTGGAATTGCCGTGCAAAGTGACCATCTCCGGTGCTGATTTCACTCAAGCATTACGAGCTGCTCGCCAAGTTGGAGATCTTGTCAACTTCAGCATTGACGAGAATTCGTTTACCGTCCACGTTCAAGGTTCGACCGACTCGGTAACCGTTGCTTTCGACAAAGAGGAACTGCAGCACATCGAATGCGATGCTCCTGCACGAAGCCAATATTCTCTCACGTACTTGGTACCGCTATCGAAAATCTTCGGCAACATCCAATCGGTGCACATTGGATTTGGCGAGAACTACCCGCTTTCAAT
>JABIWF010000118.1 GCA_018701175.1 Methanobacteriota archaeon | reverse complement strand
TTCTGACATGAGTACGGACTGCGTTGCATCAGCACCCAACGATTCGAGTAAATCTTTCTCAGAATCAGACAGTTCGATATTTGGGACGTCTGCTATATCGTATCCGCTCATGTGAACCCCGAGTTCGATGTATTCGCGGTCGCTACATGAAGAGTTCTGTAATGTCATTTGACAAAGCTATGTGTGAAAGTAAAAAAATTGAGGTTCAGTTCACTGTTTGTGAGTGACAATTGTCCCACGGACTGGATTTCCAAGCATTGCCGCCAAAACCCGTTCAGGTTTGCCACCATTGACCATGACGACATTGATTCCATGAGCGGCGACATGAGCCCCTCGTGCCGCTTTTAATCCAATACCACCCGTGACATCGATATCGGATTGGTGAACGCCTTCAAACCGAATGTCTGGAGTCCAAACTTCGATGAGATCCTCTTTTGTGGCGTGCTCTGGTGGTATGCGAAGCAATCCGTCAACCCCTCCAATAGCAAAGACGAGGCGTTTTACATTTTCCAATTCCAACGAAAGCCGAACGACTAAGTCGTCGCCCGACAAGATCCCAAATTGCTTTTCACCCTCAACATTGACGACGTCACCAAAGGTGATGTGAACTGTTTTGTCATTCAGTGACATGAATTCATCCAAGCTTCCTGAGAAATCTATTCCTGTGTTTGTGACCCACAGGTGAGGTGGGTGAACGATGCTCTGTATTCCAAATACCTCCAAGGCATCGCATACATGTTTGTTGAGTTGTAGCATTTCAAGTCGGACTTGATCTACAGCCTCTTTTTGGCTGGACAAAGTACTTCCTTCCGGTGATTCAATATGAGGGATATACCCCTCATTGAGCCTCCAATTTTTGGCACGGAGATGTCCGAATGAACCTGCGCCGTGTACGAGAATGACCTCGAGACCAGCATCATGACACTTTTCAACGGTCGATGCCAGTTGTTTCAGTACGGTCATGTTCGGTGTACAAAGCGAGGATTTGTCGGTGATGAGACCTCCGCCCCATTTGATGACCACCCTGTCACGCATGTTACACCCACTACGAAATCGCTGATGAGCATACCCCTTCGGTTTCTATTCGAATCAACATTTCTTCACCAAGGATTCATGACCCACCGCACCGAGCGACTAACATGTCCGACGGTCCGTCTCTGAGCGACTTCATACGCCATCTTCAGGCAATCTTGGAAGATTCGGAAGAAATACCGAATCGAGAAGACCGCGAAACTCGTCAATTCCAGATTGAATCAGCAATTCAAGAGGCCATTTTGTTTGGTAACCGGTACAAAGAGTTGCTTGAACATGGAATTGACCCATTCCATTTCGTTCGTTCAATGTCAAACGATGACCATCCACAACCAGTTTCCAAGGCTGAATCGCTCAGTCTTGGTCATGATCATTGTTCCGGCTGCGGAACTCGTCTTGAGAGGGATCTCGACTTCTGCGCCTCATGTGGGGCAAAGCGGTAATCACTCTTCTTCTTGTTCTTCAAGTTCCCACTGGGCGATGATTTCCAGAATGATTGGGTCATCTGCCTCAAGTTTGTAGAGGTACTCCCCAGGCATTTCGTCGACGAGGAAAACAGTCTTTCCTGCACGGTAAATGATGTGGCCATCTGCGATTGCACGAACGGTGTCAACTTCCAGAATAGTTGGGCGGTGTATTCTCACGTGTCCAGCTTCCATGGCATTGGAAATGCTTCGTGAAAGGTGGATGTGCTTTCGGTCACCTGCAGTAATTCCAAGTTCCATGGTTGTCTCTGCTTGTCCTTCTTCACACGGCCAGTACAGTGCTTCTGGGATTTGGTCTGTAGGGAGGTCCAACTCCAATTCAATAGAGTGGCCGTAGGTTGCTCTGAGCATGTCACCTTCGACTTGGTATCGTCCTTTGTCGTCAGCGTTTGCGATTGCAGCAAAGTGCCATCCGCGAAGCCAGTGATAGTGTCGGCGTTGCTTGGATATGGATTCAGAAAGTTCCCGGGCGTTGACCCAGCCGTTGATATCCATTTCGACATTGAACTTTTCGGGTGCGTGACGAAGAACCAACGCAAGCATACGACCGAGAGAGTTCGATTCCCGGTCGCTCATGATGAATTTTCCTTCTTCGTTACAGGTCGGGCAGTTGGCACCTTTGAAGTGTCCGTGGGCTCTACATTGTCGGAGCATGTTTGTAGCGGGTGACGGCGCGTTCTTAGACTCTACGGGTGCTTCACTCGGTTTTAGGGCTGAAACGAACCGACTCAATCAAATGCTGGTTCACCTTCGGCGTGTCATGGTTGATGTCGCAATCATCGGTGCAGGTCAAACCAAGTATGGTAACCACCAACTCGGTCTCAAAGGGATGTGGGCTGAAGCCGCAGAAAATGCATTTGCGAGTGTTGACAAAAATTTCGACCCACGACAAGTGGATGAAGCATTCATTGGCAGCGTGGCTTTCGGCGGCGGTCAACTAGGCAATACCGCTGCTCTGCTCACTGAACATTCCGGAATGGAAGGCGTGGCTGTTCGTCGTGTGGAGAACGCTTGTGCATCTTCTGGCTTTGCATTGAGGGATGCTTGGATGGCCATCAAGAGTGGACAAGCTGACATTGTGGTTGCAGGTGGCATCGAAAAAATGAATGACCTTTCACCGGAACGCAAGCGATTTTGGCTCGGCGTTTCTGGTGATACTGAATGGGAACGTTTGGCAGGTCTTACCTTCCCAGGTACGTATGCCCTCATGGCTCGACGGCACTTCCACGAACATCCATCCTCACATGACGATTTGGTACACATCAGCGTCAAAAACCACAAGCATGGTTTTGAAAATCAACAGGCACACCTTCGCAAGCAGGTTTCCTTTGAGAAAGCTGCTGGTGGTTTCATGGTCGCAGATCCCCTGACGCTCTACGATTGTTGCCCAACTTCAGATGGCGCATCATGCGTGATTTTGGCTGCAGACCATGTTGTGCGTCAATTTACCGATGACCCCGTGTGGGTACGCGCATCCGGTGCAGGTTCGGACAGGCTTGCTTTGCACGACCGCCCTTCAATCACCCAATTGGTAGCGACTCAAAAGGCTTCAAAATCGGCTTATTCTGCTGCAGGGATAACTGCTCGAGATGTTGATTTGGCCGAAGTCCACGATTGTTTCACAATTGCTGAAATGATTGCAACTGAAGACCTTGGATTTGCTGATTCTGGACAGGGCGGAATCTTTGCCCGCAACGGTGAAGGTATTCGCAATGAAGGTTCAGTCTGTCTCAACCCGAGTGGCGGTCTCAAATCGAAAGGCCACCCACTTGGTGCCACCGGTACTGGGCAGGCAGTTGAAGTGTTCAAGCAACTGCGTGGTTCTGTCGAGTCTGAGCGACAAGTTCGTGATGCCGAAATTGGTATCACTCACAACGTTGGTGGTTCTGGTGCAACATGTGCAGTGCACGTATTTGGGAGGGATCGAAATGAGTGAGACAACTGAATGGAAGGGATACTTACTTTCGCATTCGAACGGTTCACTACTCCTTCAGTCTCCTTACATTCATGACGGTTCTACCGTGTTCGGACCTGACAGTGATTCAACAACGATGGCTGTGGCGGGAATCCAATATTTACTTGCCCATGGCCAGAAGTTCACCACCATCCGTCTACCAAATTCCATTGATGCCCAAGTGGTATACATGTCAACATCAGTCGACTCGCCTCAACGAAACGAAGAACTCGAAAATGATGTTGTTGACTGGCATTTAATCGATGGTGAAGAGGCCACATTGGTACTTTCTCAATCGGATGATAATCACTATGAGTTCGATGAACCAAGCGGCACTGAACTCATGGACACGGATTTATTCAAGGACATGAAGGCCGCTTGGGAGCAAGAGTGTTCCCCGCAGCATGTATCGCAGGGTGCGTACGTATCTCAATCCCAATACCATGAGGGAGGTGCTGCTCGACTTTCACTCGCATCACAGAAATTTGCTGGTAAAACCATATGGCCACCACGTCAAATGGATTCGTTAGGAACACGTCTTCCACGGGAAGATGCCCTACTCGCAGATGCTGCAACCGTCGAATCGTGGACGAAATTGAGTGCTGCTGGTGCTCCCTCTGAATTCTCCCTACGTGCGCCTATATTGGGTGGTGTTCAGACGGTACTCGTCAAATTTGAGGAAGGTCCTCGGGGTGTTTTTCTGGTTTGTGATGATGTCGATTATTCTCCTCGTATTGGTGACCAAGTTCATTTTGCGGTTCGTCGCATTTACGCTCAAGAAGGCCTGATACGCTATGGTCTCAAAGCCATCCCGCATTCTGTTTAATGCAGGGTTTCCAACCTCTCTCTCCAAAGCCTTGATAGAAAACCATTGTTGTGGGCGTTCCATGGCAGGCTTTGGTAACATACGGAAAGGACGACGCGAGGCTGTAGACAATCTTGCTTTCACCGAAGGTGGAGACTGCCCAAGATGTGGCGGAGAATCTCAACCTTCGACGATGAATGGATACCTGAGCTGTGTAGCGTGCCAGCATGAGTGGAAAGACCCTAATCACGTTGATTCCTCGGGTCCTACTGAAGTTCCAACTTACCACCAAGACCGTGCCAAAATTGAAGAATTCCGTAAGGAGGTCGAAAGTGGTGGTCTCGCTGGAGTTCTCGGTGTTGACAGTAATTTATCAGATGAACAAGAAGCATCGCTTGCTCGTCTTGAAGACAAGTGGATGTCCGGCATGAAAGGGCATTATAACACAGCGACTGAGGAACGGAAACCACTTATGATTAGTTTCGATGACGAAGATAACATCGTATCGACAGAAGTTGCAGCACTTACAATCGTTGCAAACGGCTTTGACGGTGGCGAAGAAATACGCCTGGAATATCCTGGAAAAGGTACTGAATTCTATTGCTTCAACGTTTCAGATCCGCACGGTTGGAGGCGTGGTACCTCTGCACAAGCCACCGCTCGTTCAATTGCTAATGTAATCAACACGAATTCCAATTTGGTCTATGCCAATATCGATGGTGCGAGAATTTCGTTTGAACTACGGAGTGATGATTTGAAACCCGAATCGCTTGTTCTATTTGTCGATGACCCCGGAGGCACGGATATTGTTGCTGAGAAAAACGGAGTCGTGTTGGACGCCCGAAACCTGCAAGATTTCGAGGATTACCGTAGTATTGTAGCGCTAGTATTGGAAGATGGAATCATTTCGCCAAGCGAAGATCAACTGCTTTGGTCAATGCGTCAGCAACTCGGAATTGACGATATATATCATGTTCAAATGGTATTGGAAATGTTTGGCGAGGATACACTCAAAGAATGCACATCATGCAGTTCGATGGCTCGTCTTTATCCTGAATATGCTGCATGGTATTGTCAGTCCTGTGAAGAATGGTGCTGATTTCTTCGACATTTCGTAGAAGAATTTCATTTTCCACACTCAAATGCGTTTCTAACTGCGTGGCATTCTTCATAAGGTAGTTCACAATGGGAAGGGTAGGCGAGTGTTATGGCAGAAGACGTATTGTATATTGGAATTGATTTGGGAACCTTCCGTTCGGTTATGGTTTCATCCGACAGCCACGAAGTGGAAGAGTTGACCGTTATCGGAACTCCGAAAGACCCGATTGCCCGTAATTTCCTCAAGCGAGATGTTCTCTTTGGTGAAGAAGCACTCAAAAACCGACTTGCACTCAACCTTTTCCGTCCTCTCGAACTCGGTGTTATCAAAGACACCCAAGAAGACCGTGAATTCATTGCACACTTCATCACTCACCTTATCGGACTCTCTGACCCAGAAGACTATGACCGTGTGGTCGCAGTTATTGGCGCTCCTGCTGAAGCAAGTTACGTCGACAAGACTGCAATCTTCGATGCAGCTGCAGGTTCAGTTAACGCCGCTATGATTATCTCTGAACCATTCGCTGTGGCTTATGCACTTGACATGATCGAACATACTCTCGTCATTGACATCGGGGCCGGAACCGCAGACCTTTGCCGTGTTTACGGTACAATTCCTGGTCCTGGCGACCAAATGCACACTGGGCACGCTGGTGACTTCATTGACCGAAAAATCATCGAGGAAGTTCAATCGAAGTACAGCGGTGCACAAATTACCAAGGATATGGCTCGCCGATGGAAGGAACAGTATTCCTTTGTAGGAACTGCCTCCCCAGACGAACCAGTTATGGTTGACTTCTCTATTGAAGGGAAAGCAATGAATCTCGATATCACAGACTGTATCCAGCGAGCATGTGAATCCATCGTCGATCCTATTGTAGAAAACGTCAAGCAATTGATTTCTGGCTCAAACCCTGAGTATCACGACCAATTCCGTCGAAACATGGTTCTCGCTGGTGGCGGTTCAGGAATCAAAGGCCTCGGTGCCATGATTGAACGCAAACTCTCTGATATGGGCGATGTCAATGTACACGTCGTAGATGACCCTGTACGCTTGGGCGCAATGGGTGGCCTTCGACTTGCCATGGAAGTTCCCGAAGAAATGTGGAAGAACCTCACTCTCGCTTCTCGCTGAGATTGACACTTCGGATAACTCACGCTGCATAACGCTAAGTCACGCCGTCTTCAGATGAACGGTTTGAACAGTTACATGAATGTTTATTTCTCCGGAGAAATCTCTTTCTAATACGATACTGACATTTCCGCATGGATGATTCCACTTCCGTAGTAGAATCATTCAATTCACCCCCTCAAAAGGTGACTCTTGAGTATGGAATTGCACTTTCAGGTGTCGAAGCCGATGCAAATGCAACCCAGGATGAACAGCCATTCGTGAGTGTTCGTGAAAGTGATTCGAGCCAGCAACAGTGGGCTTGGTTTTTGGGTGGACTTTTCCTTCTCCCGTTGTTGGTGGGGTTTGCAAGTGCATCACTTGCTATCATTGGAGATTCAGGTTTGTTTACCTCCTATTCATCAGATGAACCTTCCTTTGAGGAGGATGTATCCTTTGCAGACGAAAACCATTCCGTTCGTAGTTTTTACATGTCTTCGGGGTTTGAGGACACATTCGGTGAACAGAGTTTCTGGGATTTGACTTTTGAAACGGAGACCTGGGAGGCCTACATTTCGGGTTCGGGGTCAAAGGATGAACGTGGTTTTGATCAACAATGGATAAAGGACGACACTGGTCACACTTGGTGGGTCGCAGAAATACACGACCAAGAGTCGAATGTCTCCGTTTACATTACGCAAGTAGAAAACGCTGTGTTCGTTGCCTTTCCTTCATCAAGTTCTGAACCAACATACGCTCACTACTACTGGAATGACTCGGGAGGGGTATTTGATTTGAGTTCACTTGCAGTATTGATTTGGCCCATATCGGTAATTGCCGGGATTACCTGGGGCTTCTCCAAAAATCAGCCTACCTTTGCCTACGGCGTGATGGTTTGGGGATCGGTTGTACTACTTGGGACTGGATTCATTGCGTTGATAGCCTACGCATTCTAAATCTGTAAACACCTGAATTTGAACACAAACGGCTGAATGAGTAGTTACCTACTGCTCACTTAGCCAAGAATTCCATGCTTGGGCAACTTGGTCTTTTTCGAGGTTTGAGTTAACACCTGCCATGCTTCCAAAGAACTTTGTCATAAGTACTGGAGTTACGGTATCGCCTATTTTTACGTGGCCCATCTTAAGTTCAGTGCCATGCTTCACTCCTGGATTCGTTTCGGTAAACTCGCCGTATCCAAACAGTCGTTCAATGATGACCCATCCTGACTTTCCCGTGACTTGAATCCATTTAGGTTTGATTTTTTTGATGATTGCCTCAATCATATGCATATTGGCCTGAAGTGCGGGGTCAGTCTCAATGAGGTCTGCTAAATGTTCTGGATTAAGACCGGTTTTATGAGAAAAATATTGCACTGTATCAACTTCAATCAAATGCTTGTGACAAACCATTTGCTTCCAATCATCTGATGCACAATTCGAAACTGTTTCCGTGAACCAGTGTTTACCAAGCCAGCTTCCATACTTGTTGAAGTATCGACGGTTCCGTTCTTCGCGGAGGAAATATTGATTTTGGAACAGCAACCACTCTTCTAAATCTTCGATGTTGTTCGAAATCCTGTACCTTTGAAGGCAATTGGTCGGAAGTTCGATGTTTACACGCTGGAAATTTTCATCAAAATTGCGTTTCGGGTTGATGCCCAAGAGAAGAATACATTCACCTGGTGAGACATTATGGATGTCTCCAACATATGTGTGCGGAGGTACATTTGGATCAAGCAGCGAGTCACCCTTCAAGTTAAGTGACTGGTTCAATCGAGCGACAGCAACTTCATGTTCTTGTTCGATAACAGTTAGCCATTCGTCCATGACCATTCCAAGCACCATCTCAGTATGTTTTGGCCAGAATTACTCGGCGACGGGTCATTTTGCCGCTCATGTGGCAAGGCATTTCAGATTCGAATTCTTCTGTTGAGTCTCCGAGGAAGGTAAGGCTTGTCGCACGCTCAATGGCCTCTGCATGTGCATCGGTTCCGTCGAACGGGATTTCGTAGATTTTACCCTCTTCAATTTCACCATCCATGACCCAAGTTCCATCCTTTTCAGTGAACGCAGGTAGCGGTTGGACGACATCAGACATGTGAGCAGAGGAGCGCTTTCGAAGTTCGTCAGCAATTTCGTTGAGAATGCTCTTGCACGCATTCGGTAAATCATCCATTGGTATGGGTTCCTTGCCTCCAGTTCTGCGAGCTGCGAAGGCAGTTCCTTGAGCAATATCGCGGGGGCCGACATCGAGTCTGAGAGGTACGCCTTTGATTTCCCAATCGTAGTATTTCTGTCCTGCATGGATATCACGAGAATCAACTTTGACGCGAAGTCCGCTCGCTCGGAGTGTTGTAGCCATTTCGTTGGCAACAGAGACCGTGTCAACGTCAGAATTTTTTCGAATCATTGGGCATATGACCACTTGGAAAGGTGCGACGGCTGGCGGCATAATGAGTCCGTTTTCGTCACCGTGCATTCCTACCACTGCACCAAGCAACCGCTCAGACATACCGTAAGTGGTTTGGTGACAGAATTGTTGCTTCGCTTCGAGATTCTCATAGGAGAGGTCGAATGCTTTGGCCCACTGGTCACGGTAGTGGTGGCAAGAAGCAACTTGGAGCGTTCGCCCATTCGGCATTACAGCATCGATTCCAATGGTGTACCATGCTCCGGGGAATGTATCCCAAACAGGCCGCTTAGCTTTTATTATCGGTAAGCATAGATCGTGCATGATGTTGTTGACGATTTCTAAATCCTGTTGAATTTGACGTGAAGCATCCTCTTCGTCTGCATGTGCTGTATGCGCCTCAAAGAAATGAATTTCTCGAACTCGGATAAACGATCGAGTTTGCTTGGTTTCATAACGGAATGTGTTGACCATTTGATAGACTTTTAACGGCAAATCTTTGTGCGAACGAATCCATAGAGGGAACATCGTATACATTGCCGTTTCAGAAGTCGGTCGCAAAAACATAGGGATGTCAAGTTCATTTTCACCCGCATGCTTAACCCAATAGACTTCTTTCTTGAAACCGCCTTCCTCATCTTCATCACGCAAGTCATCAGGATCTACACCCTCTTCACGAGCTCTTTTCAGGCGTGCCACCAAAGCGTTTTCCTTTTCCAGTAGATTCTCCGGGATGAGTAACGGGAAGTTGACTTCCTCATGTTCAGTTCTCTCCATTTCGGCGTGTGTAAGGCTGTCGATGAGTTTCATGGTCTTCCAACCGTATGGACGCCATACGTCCATTCCTTTGATTGGATATCGCTTGTCAACCAATTCAGCAGCTTCCACCATGAATGGATACCATTCAGTGAAGTTGTCAGCTTTGGAGGGAATTCCTCGCTTGGCCTTACCCGGTCCTTTGCCCATAAACACGACTCGACACCCCTCGCTCATCAAGATGACGCATGAAGTGAGCCAAGAATAGAGTTCTCCGCTCAACAACAGTTTCTACAATTCCAAATGGTTGGTCTCTGCATCTTTTTTCGGGCGTGCCAAGAAACCCAGCACAGCAGTAACAAACCAAGCGACCTCTAGAATGAAGAATGCCCATTCTTCTATCAGGTAGGCTCGAACGGCGAGTATTCCTGAACCGATAGCCATGAGCGTCAGATATGACGATGTCTTACTGTGAATAATGTTTTGAGTTTCGAGGAAAAATGCACACAATATCAGAAACATTCCGAGGAATGCAACCGTTTCCGAATTCAAACCAATGTCCATGACAGCACCGGTCACTTTCGCATGGTGAGGACAAGAGCGGCAAAGAGTATCACGACTGCTACGATATCAGGGATTCCGTAAATCCCTGCTTGTAATGGTTCAGACCAACCGTAGCCTGTGTCAATTTTGTAAATATCCATCAAATTGATTCGTGTATATCCTTCAGCAGGGCATAAGTCACCCGATTCACACATCGAGCCGACAACATATGACCAAACGCCGAAGAGATTCAGAACAACGAAACCGAGGCCTGCAAGAACCAATCGTCCCATGGCATTGGACTTCTTTGAGTCAGCGACTTCAGCAACGACTGCCATTTCAGTCACAGGCATTGGCAGTGGAGTTGCTGGGGCAATATTACCAATCACTTCAATCAACATATCAGTAGGTGGGGCAACCTCAGTAACAGGGGCGGCAGCAGTGATCTCATTTGGTTGAATGTCTCTTGGTTTCACTGGCGTTATTGGAGCGATTTTGATGCCATAAATCCTGTCTGCGAGGCTCACGAGAACAGGATCGCCCGCAATTTCTTCAGGAGAAAAGTCACCTGCCAAGAGTTTCTTCAACAAGTCATTTGATGATGTCATCTCGCGGCCTCCGTAAGTTATCGGGTGAAGCCTTCCTTCAAGAAGCCTCCTTCTCAATACACTAAACGAAATCAGGCATTTCCAGCCTTTTCGACTTCGGCCCAGTCCTTCATGAATCCTTCAAGTCCGCGGTCTGTGAGTGGGTGCTTCATGAGTTGGCGGAATGTCTTTGCAGGCATTGTTGCGGTATGGGCTCCAAGTTGGATGCACTGCAGCACGTGAGTAGGGTGTCGAATAGATGCAGCAAGGACCTTGGTCGTAATCGAGGGGTAATTGGCCCATGTGTCCATGATTTCAGCAATCAGAGTCATTCCGTCATGTCCAGTGTCATCAATTCGACCGATGAACGGTGAGACGTATGTAGCGCCAGACTTGGCAGCCATCAGTGCCTGAGCTGCAGAAAAAATAAGCGTAACATTGGTATCGATTCCTTCCTCGTTGAGAACTTTAGTTGCTGCGAGTCCTTCAGGAGTGCACGGAATCTTGATGATGACATTTTCAGGGAGTTCTGCTTTCAATGCTCGGCCCTGAGTAATCATACCTTCAGTATCCATTGCGGTCACTTCTGCCGAAATAGGCCCATCGCAGATCGATGCAATTTCAGCAACTACTTGCTTGAAGTCCCGTCCACTTTTCTTAATCAGTGAGGGATTGGTTGTAACCCCATCAAGAATACCCCATGCGGCAATTTCACGAATTTCGTCTACGTCTGCTGTGTCAAGGAAGAACTCCATGATGCGAGGATGTGGAAGGCACTCTTTCAAGTATTTGCTGTGGGCATTGTCTCAGTTATTCGTAGTCAGTGTATTTCTTCGAATTGCCTTTTGCCTTCTCAATGGGGTACTTCGCTCGATTCTTCTCAATTTTGGTATGCATGATTTGTATTGGGTCGACGTCCAACACAGAACACAAGCGAAGGCAGTAGACCATAACATCGGCCAATTCATCACAGATCTTGACGGTGAGTTTGTGGTTTGAGAGAACTTCTTCTGCAGTTGGATTACTCCACTGGATGGTTTCATTGAGTTCGCTCGCTTCTATTGCGACAGAGGCCATCAAGTTCTTGACGCTGTGGAACTGCTCCCAGTCCCTTTCTTTGGTAAATGAATCAACAATTTCCATCGTTGAAGCAAGTGTATCTTCACCCGTCATGAGATGCACTCAGTGCATCTCGCTAATGTAACTTCAGCACTTTCACTTTCGTGAGATTGCCTTCTTAGCAGCTTCAACGATGTACTTGGCAGACAACTTCATGACATCCAACATTTCGTCTGCTTGCCCAGATTCTCCGAATCGGTCAGGCACTCCGACCATTTCGAGGGGAGCAAACTTGTTTGCAACCAGGTGTTCAGCAACAGCACTGCCTAATCCTCCGATGACATTGTGGTCTTCTGCCGTAACAATTGCCCCGCATCGTTCAACCATCTGGTCAACGAGTTGACCGTCGAGTGGCTTGAGCGTGTGCATGTCGATAACGCTAGCATTGATGCCTTCTTGCATCAACATGTCAGCGGCTTTGAGGGATTCAGAAACCAATACGCCGCATGCAATAATTGCAACGTCGTTACCATCCTTGAGTTCGATGCCCTTGCCGATTTGAATCGAGTCGGGGTCGATGTCGTCGTACAAGACTGGAGTTTTATTCCTTGCAGTTCTCATGTAAGAGGGGGACTTTGTGCCTGCAAGCCTCGTGGTGAGAATACGCGTGCTTACATCATCACACGGATGAAGAACCGTTACGTTAGGAAGTGTTCGGAATACCGCCAAATCTTCGATTGACTGTGCCGATGAACCATCGGTTCCAGTGTGCGTTCCTCCGTGGCTTCCACAAAGGTGTACAGCAAGATTTGGACGAGCAACGCCGTTTCTCATTTGCTCAAACGCACGCTCTGTGAAAATAGCAAATGTACTTGCAAAAGGAATGTATCCCGATGCGGCCATACCTGCACCAACCAAGAGCATGTTTTGTTCTCCAATACCGCATGAAACAGTTCGCTCTGGATGGGCTTTTCTGAAGTGCAAGGACTTTGTTGACTTACCCAAATCTGCTTCAAGAACAACCACCTTTGGGTTATCGGCAAGGTCGAGCAATGCTTGGCCGTATCCGTCCCGTGTTGCTGCCATTCGTGTCATGCTTCCACCTCCCCAAGTTCAACCATGGCTTGATGGAATTGTTCATCGTTCGGTGCAGCACCATGGAAGGAGGGATTGTTCTCCATGTACGAAATACCCGCACCTTTAATGGTATGAGCGATGAGAATTGATGGTCCGTTGCAGTTCTCTGGTGCTTCAAGGAAGTCCAAACCTTCCATGACTTCGGTCATATCGTGTCCATTAATTTCCTTAACATTCCATCCGAATGCCTTCCACTTTGCAGGGATGTCAAACATTCGCATTTGTTCTTCACAGAAATCATCGTTTTGGATACGGTTTCTGTCAAGAATTACTTTGAGGTTTCCGAGTTCATGGTGTGCTGCAGCCATAGCGGCTTCCCAAACACTACCTTCTTGCATTTCACCATCACCGATCATAACGAACGCTCTTCTTTCGCTCGAATCGAGTCGAGCAGCCGTCGCACAGCCCATACCGAACGATAGTCCCATCCCCAAAGATCCTGCTGAGAAATCGACACCAGGGCACCATTTCATGTCGACGTGACCTTGGCAGACTCCGCCAAGAACACGGTATGATTTGAGGTCCTCATGCGATATGAATCCCATTTCAGCCAAGACAGCATACATTCCAGGAGAGGCGTGTCCCTTCGAGAGAATGAAGCGGTCACGGTCATCCCAATCTGGTTGCTCTGGGCGGATTCGCATACGAGTGGCATAAAGCGCAGTTATGAGGTCGATCTCAGAAAGAGAACCCCCAGGATGGCCTGCTTGCGCACGGTGAACCATTTTGACAATTTCAACACGACATTTTCGTGCTATTTCCTCTAAATCTGCAATCGACTTGGACATTATTACACCCTCGTAATGTCGTGCCTTAGCGGGAGACCTTTGATGGTTTTCCTTCCTTTAGGATGAATGCCGGTCGCTAAATCACTTCAAGTTCTTGAGTTTGAAAGCGTTAAACAATTTCAGAAAAGCGTCGAGTACAATCATTCTCGATTCGGTAACAAGATTTCCACCTTTCGGTAATGCACGAGTAGCAAGCCAAATGAAAACTGCAACAAACCATCCAAAGAACATCAATGAGAACAAGTCACCAAGAGTCGTAACACTGAAAATTTCGTTGAGATTGATATCGCTGACAATCAGTAATGCGATGAACACTCCAAGCAATGATTCGCCAGCGATGAATCCTGCACCGATGAGTACACCACGGTTCTCCACTTCTTTAGCAGCCTTCTTCGCTGCTGGGGACGGATTCGATTTAATCGAACCATCGATACGGATATAGGCCGAATTGAGGGCAAAATAAGAGATAATTCCGCCGAGCATAATTGGTACTGAAAGGGCTAATGGGAGATAGATCCCGATTGCAACACTCATGACAGGCATTTTGAGAACGATAAGGACAATTGCAATGACTGCACCTAACAATACCATCTCAATGTTGAGTCCTCCACCAAATGCTCCTTGGACGATGGCCCCAATCAATTCGGCTTGTGGTGCAAAAAGCGCTTTGTCGCATCCTGGGTCGGAAGGCAGCGGGTTAATTTCGCATGCAGTTTTAGAAATCCTGAATGCATTGTGAAGCAGTTGCAACGTTGGTCCAATGATCACAGCGCCTGTAACAACGCCAATAATTTCAGCAGTTTGTTGCCTCCACGGTGTTGCACCAACCATATGGCCTGTTTTGAGGTCCTGCATGACGTCTCCGGCAATTGCCGCGGATGAAGCTACAATTGCAGCAATGAGAAGTGTTGCTAACATCAGTTCTGTGGTTCCGAGGCCGAGGAAGAAGTCGCCAACAATCCAAACCAGTGCCACAGTGAAAAGTAAAGTGGCGATGGTCATTCCTGAAACAGGAGAGTTTGATGAGCCTACAACTCCAGCGATATACCCTGCAACAGCAGCGAAGAAGAAGGCTACAATTCCAAGGAATAAAGCGCCTGCAAGAGCGAGAATTAGTGAACCGGTCGCCCACCAATAATAGAGGAAAGTGAGAACAATGAGTACTCCACAAAACATCAACACCTTGTCGAGTGGAAGGTCAATTTCAGTTCTCAAAAGTTTTTCAGAGGAATCGTCGTTCTTGACAAGGGCTTTGGATAGCCCAGTGATGATCGTCTTACGCATCGACCAAAGCGTGTAAACTCCTCCAACGACCATAGCACCTACTCCAACGTAACGTATTTGAGATGCCCAAATAATGCTGAAGCTCGATACTAAATCGGGCGCAGGTGGCCATCCACGAATGAGCCCGTACATTGGAACGAGTAATGCAAATCCAATGACACCTCCGAGGAAGATGAACGATGCAATACGAATTCCAACGATGTAACCAACAGAAAGCAACGCAATCGAGAGATCCATTCCAGCATACACGCGAGTTCCAATGAACTCCCAAGCAGCCTCGACCTTGTGATGGGTTACCTCGAAGCCTTTGACCATGAGGCCATAGATAGCACCTATTCCGAGTGCGTAAAGAATTGCCAAAGCCCCTTCTCCACCCTCTTCACCAGCAACCAATACTTCTCTGCATGCAACACCTTCCGGGTATGGCAGAGCTTCCTCAACGATGAACAGTCGTCGCAGCGCAATGGTGAACATGGTGCCTAACAATCCTCCAAGTAAAGCAATAATCATCGTGTCAAGCCACTGAATCTCCGTCCAAATGCCGATTACAAGGAATGCAGGAACAGTGAATATGATTCCTGCTGCTAGAGATTCCCCTGCACTTGCCATTGTTTGTACGGCGTTATTTTCGAGGATTGAAACATCATTAAATGCCGTTCTTAGGATAATCATCGACATTACTGCCGCAGGAATACTTGCGGATACTGTCATACCTGCATACAACCCCAGATAAGCATTGGCTGCAGTCATGAGAATTCCCAGAATAATTCCCACAACAATAACACGCAGTGTCAATTCTTTAGGGGACTCTGAGGCAGGGATGTATGGTTCTCCCAAATCGCTCATGCACCTTCGAGACTGATGCAGTTGTTCAATTCATCGCTTGTGTGGATAGGGAAAACCACCATCATTATCATAAGTCCTCCATGGTACCAAGAACTGCTTACGCACGTAAGTGAGGTGTTTTGGGTGAATACTTGGCATGACTTGAACTCGGATGAAATAATTCATAATCTTGACACCAACCAAGACGGCCTTTCGGATGCAGAGGTTCTCGAACGCCGAGAAAAATACGGTCGAAACAAACTAAAAGAACCTGAAAAAACCTCTGCTATTCTCCGGTTTCTTTCTCAATACAACGACCCTTTGAACTACTTATTAATTGGTGCAGCACTCATCGCACTTGCCATTAAACCGGACCATCCTGGAGATGCAATTTTCATCTTCATAGTCCTCACAGCAAATGCCACCTTTGGTTACTGGCAAGAAGGTCAAGCAGAACAGGCTATGGATGCTCTCAAACAGATGGCTGTTTCGACATGTGTGGTCATCCGAGAAGGAATTGAATGGTCAATTCCAACTCCTGACTTAGTCCCAGGCGATGTTGTCAAACTCGAAGAGGGGTTGAATGTACCCGCTGATATCCGTGTCATCGAATCTTACCAGTGCAGAATTGATGAATCTTCACTAACCGGTGAATCAAACAGCATTCTCAAATCAACGGATTCTTTACCGGCTACCACGCTCTTGGCTGATCGCAACAACATGGCTTACATGGGAACCTGCGTTTCGACTGGCCGAGCAATTGGCGTCGTTGTCGAAACCGGGATGCAGACTGAGCTTGGGCGAATTGCGAGCAACATCGTCGACACTGAAACTCCAAAAACTCCTTTGGAACTAAAACTAGAATCACTGGGGCGCTTCTTGGGATTCATTGCGTTGATTGTTGCAGTCCTTCTCGTGTCGATTGAACTCCTCATTGCTTACGGTTCAGCCAATGACAATCTTTGGGAAGTTGCAGTGGACCAATTTATCATTGCCATTGCCATTTTCGTAGCGATTGTTCCTGAAGGCTTGCCTATTATTCTCGTTATTACTTTGGCGTTGGGAATGCGAAATATGGCTCGCCACAAAGCGATTATTCGTCGCATGAAGGCAGTAGAAACCCTCGGTTCGACCACAGTAATCTGTTCGGATAAAACGGGTACGCTCACGAAAAATCAAATGACTGTCCGTCAATTTACATCGACTTATGGTACTTTTACTGTATCTGGTGAGGGCTTCAAGCCAGTTGGCAATCTGTCTTTGGATGGAACTGAGGTGACGGATGAAGGAATGGGGAAATTGCAGAGTGATTTGGCATTCCGACTTTCTGCTGCATGCTTATCTTTGTGTCACAATTCCCAGATTTCGAAAGTCGATGGGCAGTGGCAGGCCATTGGCGATCCTACGGATTCAGCATGTGCGGTGTTAGGATGGAAAATTAATGGTGATGTGCGAAAGTTTTCACAGCGACATTCAAGAATTCACGAGTTCTTTTTCGACACAGCCCGCAAGCGAATGTCAGTTATTCACGAGTATGAAGGCGAACGTTGGGTCTTTTCGAAGGGCGGCGCTGGTGGCTATGTTCCGTTGGTGGAATGGAAAGTTGTAGACGGTGAAATTGTCCCCATCTCTCAAGAAGACTTTGAAACAGCATCCAAAGCGAACAAGGAAATGGCAAATCAAGCAATGAGAGTCCTCGCCCTCTGTGCTCGACGATTGGATGACGATGAAGATATCCATGATGTCAACGTTGTTGAATCCAGTTTCATTTTCCTCGGACTTGTTGGAATTATGGATCCCCCACGTTCGGAAGTCAAAGAAGCAATTGCAACATGTCAGAGAGCAGGAATTCGTGTGAAAATGATTACTGGCGATCAACAATATACTGCTGAAGCAATTGGCAAGGAACTCAACATCACCGAGGGTGGTATCGCTCCTGTGAACGGTGCATCGCTTGCATCAATGAGCGATGAAGCACTCGCTGAGGCAGCAACCCAAGCCAGTATTTTCTCACGTGTAACTCCTGAACAAAAGATGCGTATCGTGTCAGGACTACAGGAACGCGGTGAAATTGTCGCAATGACGGGCGATGGTGTGAACGATGCGCCAGCTCTCTCTCGTGCCAACATCGGAATCGCAATGGGGATTGCTGGAACGGATGTGGCGAAAGATGCAGCAGACATGGTGCTTCAAGACGATAACTTTGCGAACATTGTTCACGCTGTGGAAGAAGGACGTAAGATTTACCAAAACATTCGAAACTTTGTCCGCTACCAAGTTTCTACCAATGTAGCTGCTGTTGCATTGATTGTTCTTTCAACGCTCGTCCTGCCTTGGGAATTGCCGTTGACTGCAACTCAAATTTTGGTCATTAATATTCTCATGGACGGACCACCTGCTGTTGCGTTAGGGGTGGAAAAGAAGCATGGTAACGTAATGGACCGTCCACCACGCCCAGTTAACGAGGGATTACCAAATTTCCGCGATGTCGCCCTCATTTTTTGGCTTGGGACCATCATGGTTGCAGGCACGTTAACGGTGTTCTACCTCGCAGGCGGCGGTCTTGATCCATCTTCGTGTGACACCATTCCAATGACCGATGCAGCGACCTTTACTGGCTTCGACCTCGATGCTTGTCTTGCAGGTGATGCAGATGCAATGGCTGATGCCGAATCGTACGCATCTGAGAAGTTCGCCTATGCACAAACCATGACGTTCTCGGTGTTTATTCTCTATCAATTGTTTAACGTCATTAACTGCCGTTCGAGCCAAGACAGTGTTTTCAAGCTCGGTTTGTTTTCAAACAAAGCAATTAATTTGGCAATACTCATATCACTCGGACTCTTGCTGTTCTTCGTGCAACTTTCAAACCTCACACTGCCGTTCGTGGGACTGGAGATTGGTGGATTGCTGCGTACTGTGACACTCGGAGCAACGGATTGGATGGTGATTGTTTGCGTAGCATCAACTGTTTTTATCATTGAAGAGTTTAGAAAATTCATCGTTAAATCTCGTTATTTTGCGGTACAGTGAGAAAATCAAACCTATGGCCACAACCACATCTTGAAAAACAGTTTGGGGTAGCAATACATATGTCAGCATGGGAATCCTCTGTTCTCGATGCGGGTTCTAACCCTGAATGGAAGTCACTCCTGCCAAATCTTGTGGGTGATTTAGACACATGGAGCAGTAGAATGCAACCTATTGCTGCTAAGGTTTCCAACGGCCAACGACTCACGCTTGCTGATGGCATTGTTCTTTTTGAGCATCCTAACCTTTCTGAGGTTGGACGACTGGCCAACTGTGTCCGTTCCGCTCGATTTGGCTCAAACGCTTTCTTCAATTCCAATGTGCATGTCAATCAAACAAATGTTTGCGTTCTCGCTTGCAAATTTTGTGCATTCCGACGTTCAAAGAAGGCCAAGGATGCATACGCATTGGACATCAATGCATACCTCGAAGACCTCGGCCAATACGCTGAACATGTCGATGAAGTACACTCTGTTGGTGGACTGCATCCTGACTGGGGTGTTGAACATTATGTGGAACTTTTCAAGGCTTCACGTGAGCGTTTCCCTCATGTATCGATCAAGGCATTGACCGCTGTCGAAATAAAACATCTTTCCCAACTTTCGAACATGAGTTTCAAAGACACACTCCAACGCCTCAGAGATGCTGGCCTTGGTTCGCTCCCTGGAGGGGGCGCTGAAATCCTTGACGATGGTGTTCGCGCGATTATTTGCAACGGAAAAGAAAGTTCATCTGAATACCTCGAAATTCACCGAGCCGCCCACGAACTCGGAATTCCAACCAATTGTACAATGCTATTTGGAACAATTGAATCATTAGAGCAGCGGTTAATGCACATGATACAATTGCGAGAAGTCAACGATGACACCTCCGGTTTCCAGTGTTTTGTTCCCTATCCGTTTCTTCCTGACCACACACGGCTTCCAGAAGCCCAACTTGCAACGGGTAGCGAAATTCTACGCACTATCGCCGTTTCACGACTTATGCTGGACACCATTCCACACATCAAAGCCTACAGGATGAACATCGGTGATGAACTCGCTGAGTTAGCCCTCCAATACGGTGCTGACGATATCGATGGAACAGTTCAGAAAGAATCGATCATGCATTTGGCAGGCTCGACAACTCCGCTTGATCACGACCGTATTCGGCTGGCTCGTCTTATCACGGATGCTGGATGTGTCCCTGTTCAAAGAAACACGACTTACGAAAGGTTCGAAATCTTCGTCCCGCCGGAGCCAAAACCTCGTAGAGGGTTAAAAATGGCCAGCCCCTGAGGAAGAGAGATGGTTGAATCACATTGGATGCAAACGATGGGCAGAGTGGCCTTTCTTAATTGCGACCCACTATTCTACGGATTAGAGTCTGATTGGAATATTCTTGCTGCTCCACCTGCATGGCTCACAGGCCATTTACTACGTAAGGACTGCATTCTTGCACCCATACCGGCGGCAGACTATGCTCGCCATGCGGATGAACTGATTTTACTTCCAGACATTGGAATTTGCAGCCGGGGTGAAGTTGGTAGTGTTCTTGTCTTCGGAAATAAGCCTCTCGACCAAATGAAGTCGATTGCTTTACCAACGGATTCTGCGACTTCAGTTCAATTGTTGAAGTATCTCTTGAAAAAGCGTAACTTGAATCCGGAGTTTGTTCTCATGGGCCCAGATCTCGAGGGGATGTTGAAACAATGCGAAGGGGCGCTGCTCATTGGCGACCGTGCTCTTGAAGGTGCTAAACTAGCACCTGACACAGTTCAGCTCGATTTAGGTAAAGACTGGTTGAAGTTCACTCAGAAACCGATGGTGTTTGGCGTTTTTGCTGCTCGGAAAGATACGCCAATTGAATCTCTCCGTCACGCACACGCAGTTCTCAACGACAATTTATATCATTTTGAACAAAGTGTTGAACAACGTCAGAGTGTAATTGAATGGGCTATGACTCACTCTCACCTCGACTATGAGCGATTGGACCGGTACTTTGGAGAGGTGTTCAATCGCATAGACAGTGAAAATCTTTCTGGGCTTAATGAATTCCTCACGAAGGCCTGTGGGCTAGAGTCTGGTGCGGAATTCGCTTGGTGATTAATCTTCATCATCGTGAACGTCATTCTTTCCTGAATAGGTGACTACTCTTCTGGTCTTGACCTTCTTAGCGGTTGGTGTTTCTTTAACCACCTTTTTCTTTGAAGCAGTTTTCCTTTGTGGAGGATCATCAGAAGTTATCGCACTGCTGTCCAGACGTCTACGCTTAACCTTCGTAATCGGGCCATCCTTTGTTACCTTTTTTTGTACAGCCTTTCTACGTGCTTTTACAGGTTTGGGTTCAGATTTTTCGCGAGGTTCAACAGCGGTCACATGTGACCCCTCATTGTCGTTCTCTTCGCTGTTATCGTCCTCGATATGGCGGGTCTCATCAACCCCTTCGTCGTAATCCGATTCATCCTCACTGCGTACATCGAACTCTACTTCATCCTCGTCGTCCATGTCGAGTTCTAAATCCATAGCATTCTTGGTTCGCATGAGTACCACAAAGGCTCCTGCAACCAAGAGAATTACTGGGGCAAACAAAATCGGATTGTCGACAAACCCTTCAATCACTTTGGTGCCAATACCAGGTTCTTCTTTGACCACTTCCTCCAATGTGACGCTCAATTCGCCTTCACTTACCCACCAAGGGGAATAATAGAATTCCTTCGAAGCAGAAGAATATGCGGTCACATCGATTGGGTGGAGTTCAGCGTGTTGAGCCAAAGAGGCATCTGTTGCCTTCGGTTGAGATCTAATGTTAAACTCAAGCGGGTATGTTACCGTATCACTGAGGTTAAAGAAAATCGTGTAGGTAATGGCAATGTGAGTTTTTTGGTCACTCACTGCAGTGAATGCCATTCCTCGTTCAACGCTGCATTCAACACGTGCATCAGTAAGTTGACCCGATGACATTTGTATGGCGTCCTTCCACGAACTTGTGTAGTGGTTTTGATTCATGTTTTTACATGTTGCATCAGCAAAGAGTTCAGCTTCTTCTTCGCTCAACTGCGTATCTGTGACAATTGAACGTCGAGACAGGTTACGCATTGCTGAGGAGAGTTGAATGTCGAGGGTAAATGTGTCATCAAGGACCAAACCTGTAGAATTAAACTGAAGCGAAACCTTCCGTATGGTCTCCACATCTGGATTTTTGCTGCATGCTTGGGTGAATGTTTCACAATTGTTATCTCGGATGTCGGGGATTGCATCACCGTCATCATCATCATCGAACTCATCTGGAAGTTCATCCCCGTCCAAATCAGCGCCGCTTTCACCCTGGCCCACCGCTACATTCGGGGCGCCATAAACTGCAATATGCCCCGTGTCAGTCGCTACATAAGCCATCTGGCGTGTGCCAAATTGGTTCTCAACGATGTCAAAATTCATGGCCTGGTGGGCGAGATAAATCGAAACTACATCGTTGAGTGACGTGGAATCAACAGTGAGAATTCGCTGTGAACTACCCGTTTCGAGGAGGTGGATTTGGTTGTTGTTCGCCGACCAAAGTAACTGCGAACCCCCCTCGAAATTTCTTTCTGCAATTGCTCCACCAGAAAATGACCAGAGTGCCATTTGCCCTTGTTCGGTGAATACAGCAAGTTGTTCGTCGACTGAATCAAAGTCACAGCTTAGAACTTTTGAGTCGTGATCCCATTGCTTGCCAGTTGGATTTCCATCAAGCGTCCACATGATGACACGACCACTTTCATCGCCTGTCAAAATGTAACTCCCGAGA
>JABIWF010000139.1 GCA_018701175.1 Methanobacteriota archaeon | reverse complement strand
TCAGTAGCTTAGTTGGGAGAGCGCGGCACTGAAGATGCCGAGGTCGCTGGTTCAAGTCCGGCCTGACCCACCTCAACACCAATTGCGTAAGCCTTGTATTCGGCCACTTCAACGGTTTTATCACAGAATCTCAAATTTTTTCATCGTTGGGTTCATTTGGTAGGTCTCTTTGCTTGGCTCATGGGCGAAGGTCGCGTTGATTCTCATGATGAAGCCGAGCATGTCGACCACGAAACGAAAGCCCGAAATAAAATCTCCAAAGAATTGCTTGAAATCCGCAATCGCAGAAGCGGAGATTCCAAACACAGTTTCCTCTCTAAGAAAGAAAACTTCGTCTTGGCTGGGGGAATCATCTACACTCTCCTCTACACCCTGCTCATTTTCGGAATGACCTCAGGGACGCTTGGAAACTCAACGACGATTGACCACTCCGCATCGAAAACATTCCTAGACATTGGCGGAGAATGTGACCAGATTACGGATGAACCATGGATTCTCATCTTCCCAAATGAAGACGAAAAGGTTTTTTCGATGTACGGCTATAATTTCCCTTCAGGTCACGGTGTAGGCACCTACACAATTCATCACTTGGAAGAAGGAGGCCATGAAATCGAATCGTGGACGGATTCAAGAACTTGGCCGATACCGGCCAATGGCGAGGCTGAGGCTGATTATTTGTACTTCTCAGCCCCGTTCGAAGAATTGAATGAAGGACACTACGACCTCAACTATTCAATTACGATTTACAACCAATCGAATATCTCGACAGCAAGTGTTGTCGAAGGCGGGGACGAAATATCCAAGTCCGTTGAATTTGAACTGGATATCTCGAAACAGACCTTTGCGTTCCTTCCGTTTGTCGATTCGGAAAAGAAGCATCAAGTACGCTTGACCGATACCGGCGCTCGCTCATGTTGGGGTATTCAAGACCTTGGCAACTGGGGATACATCCTCATCGGTGCTGAATTAGGTGGCGGCCGTGAAACAGCAATGTTGACCGGTGGTGCTGCAGGCATTCCTGCTTGGTGGATGGCGTTTTCTTCGCTTTCCCTTTCAGCTATTTCACTCCTTATTATTTATCCACTCATGTACAAAGTCTATCACCAAGACAGCGACGATATTCTCTCAAGAACTCACATCTCTCAACTGGTTGAAGATTCAGTCATTAAGACCGCGAAACGTCTGAACATCGACATCGATTGGGAATTGTATAAAATTGAACCCCGAGACCTCTCAATTGACATTATGGTCCCTTACAAAAATACTGAATCAACCCTCTCAGACAGTAAAGATGTACGTGCTGAAGTACTCCGTGAAGTGCTTGAAGAGTTTGCAATATTCCGTGTGTTCAAGCCAGTTCAACTCACCGTTCGAACCATTGGTGTGAATCAAGCCATTGACTTCGAATCAGGAGTTGGAATTGGGACCTCAGCCGAAGGTCAAGAAGAAGAGGGTGAACAAAATTACACAGATTTCTTCTCTGAACTGCACACCCTTTCAAGAGTCGAAGACGAAGTTCGTGAGAGTCTTGAACTGTTCTTTGCACGCCGACCGGACCTTAAGATGGAGGCGGCTGTCGTTACCAGCGATGATCGTGTCATCTTTGTGTCTGTGATTTATCGGCCAACACAGAGATTTGCTTTCTTCAGATTTAAGAAAACTCGAGATGAAGTGCAGACCGAACTACATCGTTTCATCTCTAAGCGAAATGCTGACCTGTTGGGTTCACAGGAATTGATTGTCAAAGGACGCAATCAAATATCTACGCTCTCCGAACGCGCTGGAGCAGGGCGCGTCGAACGTGACATCAAGAACGACCAGCGCATCGTTGCTGTTGCAAAACAAGATGGCTTTGGCGGCAAAATGTTGCAAACCAAATTCCTTGGTAACACACTTTCAACGGTCGAATACATGGCCAACGAAAAGCGCGAGATGATTAACAAATGGGGATTCTGGGGCTTAATCGTCTTCGTCTGGATTCCGTTCATGGCATCCGGCGTATTGGTTGGAGCAATGCTCGGATTGTTATCTCGCATGAACTTCACTCGGGTACTTTCGGCAACTATCATCGGAGGTTCAATCGCCTCAGTCACATGGGCGTACACTGCTGAAGGCATTGTGAAATTTATGCACCAATACAAACTCGAGGCGGTTATTCCTTTGATGATTGTCGTCTTTGTTGGGGCTGCTTTCTTACACATTCGTTCGACTAAAATGCGACGACAAACTGAATTGTTTGAAGACACACTGCTCGATAATTTCCATGCGAACATCCAAGCCAAATACGGCGAACAGTAAGGGGTGTAAACTTGGATCTCATCCAACATCTCGAAGGCCAACCTGGACATGTTGGAGAGCCCGCAATCATCGGAATCATTACCATCAGTGACCGTGCAAGTGCTGGCAAGTACAAGGATGAAGGCGGTCCTGCAGTACTCTCTTTCCTGCGTGAAGGTATTGCCAGTCCTTTGACAGTCCACTACCGATGCGTCCCTGATGACAGAGCACACATTGAACCAACGCTCATTGAAATGTGCGACGAGATAGGTTGCCATGTCGTTGTTACGACTGGAGGCACTGGGCCCGCACAAAGAGACGTGACTCCAGAAGCAACGGAAAGTGTGTGTGAGAAAATACTTCCAGGCTTTGGAGAACAAATGAGAGCCATCTCACTCCAGTATGTTCCAACTGCCATTCTTTCGAGACAAATCGGAGGTATCCGGGGTAAATGTCTACTTTTCAATCTCCCGGGCCGTCCGAAATCAATTCGAGAAACCATTGACGAGATTTGGAAGGCGGTTCCCTACTGTGTCGACCTTCTTGGAGGACCTTACATTGATTCAATCGATGGTGTATGCAATGCCTTCCGCCCGAAATCCGCTCGCCGAAGATAAATGCCCATAGTATAGTTCAAAGAGTGGATTCGCTCAAAGCGACTCATGGACAGTACAGGTACGCGTGGAAACATGCTCATTGTTGGAGCAACAGTCGTTTTACCAAACGAAACGAAACACGCTGATGTTCGAACTGTAGATGGCGTGATAACTGAGATTTCCGAACCTCAACTTCTTGAGCACCACGACGGCGAACTTCTCATTGATGGTTCGAGTCTACACCTCTTACCAGGCGCGATTGACCCACAAGTTCACTTTCGCGACCCTGGGCAACCCGAAAAGGAAGATTTGGGCAGCGGCTCTGCAGCTGCAGTAAGTGGCGGCGTTACATCGTTTCTCGATATGCCAAACAACAAGCCATCCATCGTCGATTTACCTGGCATGCAAATGAAGTTGGATACGGCTGCCGCAAAATGCGTCAACAATTATGGATTCTTCATTGGAGCAACTCCGGATAACGTCGAAAAACTTCAGGAAGCAGTTGGGACACCCGACGCACCTATCGCCATTCCCGGAATCTGTGGGATCAAAATCTTCATGGGTTCTTCCACCGGAACACTTCTGGTCAATGAACGTGAAGCCTTGGAAACTATTTTTTCTCAAACTGCAGGACTCATCGCCGTCCATGCTGAAGATGAGAAGAGATTGAATGAACGCTTCCCAGAGTACGAATCACGCACCGATATCGCAGCACATGCCGAATGGAGGGATGATGTAACTGCACTGCTTGCAACCCAACTTGCCGTCGAACTCGCTCAAGCCTACGACCACAGACTGCATATTTTGCATCTCACCTCAGGCATTGAAGCAGATTGGCTAAACGGAATCACTTCATTGCCATCGCAGCAAAAAGAAGGTGCTGTGATTACCACTGAGACTTTGCCTCAGCACCTCACATTCACCGACGTGGATGTAAAGGAACAGGGCACACGATTGCAGATGAACCCTCCAATACGCTATCAAACGGACAAGGACACGCTCTGGAAGCGCCTTTTGGATGGAACTGTGCAATGTATGGCTACCGACCACGCACCTCACACCACAGAAGCAAAACAATTGGGATTCCCAAAAGCACCGAGTGGAATGCCTGGAGTGGAAACTTCACTTGCAGTCATGCTAACACACGCTAAATCGGGAATCTGCACCATCGAACAAGTGGTTGAATGGATGTCCTCCAATGTAGCAGATTGCTACAACATGATCGGCAAAGGACGAATCGAAGTTGGCGCTGATGCTGATTTTGTGCTGGTCGACATGGAAAATGAACACGAAGTCATGGACGAAAACAGTTGGACTCGTGTTGGCTGGAACCCGTTCCGAGGACGGATGTTAACCGGCTGGGCAAAAATGACCATTGTTGCCGGAATCCCAGTGTTTGAACGAACCGAGCAAACAGGCCAAAAAGGCCAACTCCTAGTTGAACCAGGCTCAGTTGGGACCCCAATTTTGATGGCCCCGTGGAATTAATGCCGTTTTTCGTCGTAATTTCAAGGATTTTGAGGTAACATTATACGCTCAACCGCTTACTTCACCGCAGGGAAACAACATGAGTTGGCTCGAAGAAAATATTGGAGAAGGATATCAGCAAGTCGTTATTGGATTTAGTGTGTTCATAATCGGCGCACTGCTCGGATGGATGGAAGCAGCAGACAGCGTAATGTCGGCATCGGACGTTTACATGCCGGCAGTAATTATGCTATCAGGAGCAATGGTTACAATGCTTGGACTGTCCTTCGGAACTGAAAACGAAGAAGATCGAACTGACGATTTAATGAACGCAATCAACGAGCTCACTGCTCGAATGAACTCCATGCTGGGCGTCGAAGAAGAATGAAATCACAGTCCATATAGCGAACCGTATTTTGCTTCAACGTATCGAAGAAAAGGTTCAGGCGATGGCGGTGACCCGGTTGCATACTCGATGAGTTCTGCCGGAGACATCTTGCTTCCTTGTTCATGAATTCTAGGCCGCAACCATTGCAATAAGCTTGACCAATCACCGGAAGATACGAGAGTGTCAATATCGCCGAGATCACTTTGCATTGATTCGAGTAATTGAGCGGCATAGAGATTCCCAAGCGTGTAAGTAGGGAAGTAACCAAATGCACCCATAGACCAATGAATGTCCTGCAGACAACCCATGGTATCGTTCGGAACCTGAACGTCGAACCACTCTTCAAACATGGCATTCCAAGTTGCTGGTAAATCCGAGACAGGAAGGTTTTCGTTGAATATTTTCTTTTCGATTTCATACCGCAGCATCACGTGCAAATTGTAAGTAACCTCATCCGCCTCGACTCGAATGAAACCTTTGGAAACTGTATTTGCGATTCTGTTCAGTTCTTCTGGCTTCCAATCTGGAGCATCAGGGAAGTGTTCCTTAAACCAAGGAAGTGCAGTCTCCCAAAACGCAGTAGTTCGGCCAATTTGGTTTTCCCAAAATCGACTTTGAGATTCATGAACTCCAAGTGAAACAGCATCGCCACGTGGTGTGAGTGAATGGATTCGAGCCAAACCTTGTTCGTAAAGAGCGTGCCCTGTTTCGTGCATGACTGCATACAAACAGGAAAAGGGGTCTTTTTCATCAAACCTCGTCGTAAAACGCGTATCTCCCGGCCACAATCCTGCGGAGAATGGGTGCGTTGAAGCGTCCATGCGGCCTGCTGAGAAATCAAAGCCCATCGCTTCCGAGACTTTGAGGCAAAACTCAGTTTGTGCTTCGATAGAAAAGCGCATTCCTTCAGGGAGTGTTGGGTCCGGACGTGTGATTTGCGCTTCGGTGATGTTCTGTAGGAGCGGTACGAGGCGAGCACGGAGGCCGGCAAAGAGAGGGTCATAGTCCGTGACCTTCATGCCAACCTCGTATTCATCAAGCAAAACATCGTAAGGGTTTTTTTCTCCTCCATAATATGCAATCTTTTTCTTGGTCATGTCAATGAGAGATTCGAGCTGGGGTAAGAAGGATAAGAAATCGGATTCAGCACGTGCTTTTTGCCACGAAAGTAGAGCCTCAGACTTTGCTTTCGCAAATGCTGCTACAAATTCTGCTGGAAGTTGAATGGCCTTATCGTAGGCTCGGCGCATCTCACGTACATTCGCTTGCTGGTCATCATCGAGTTCTGATGACTGTTCAAGTTGAGTCAAAAGGCGGCCCATTTCATCGTCTACAAGCCGGGTATGGCGTTCTGCAGCAAGCCATGACAATATATCGGAGCGAGCTTCTGAGCCTTTCGCAGGCATGATGGTCTCCTGATCCCAACCGAGATGACCTTGAAGAGCTCCCAAACGATGAATGTCTTTTACACGTTCAATGAACGCCGAATATGCCTGCATGCTTGTTCCATACATCCATCCATCATGAACGCTCGTATGGGATTCCTCATGAAGAAAAATAGAGTTTGTAATGCAAATATTGCCACACATTGAAGTCGTTGAACCATGTCGGTGAAAATATGGTGCGACCTTTCTCTCGTAAGGGAAAAAAAACTGCACCGGCTCCTGTCGACGATGATGAATTGGAGGAAGTCATCAATGAGGTTGAAGAGGCCATTGATGAGAGCACTGAGGCTCAAGTTCCGCAAGTTACTGAAGTCCTTGAAGAGCAAATTCCATTCGACGAACTTTCTATAGAAGAAGTTTCTGAAGGTCTGAAAATCAGCGCCCAAACGGTAATCAAAACATGTATGGATATTCGTCGAGGCGAGAATGTGCTTATTGTCTGTGACCCAACGACCGGGGACATTGGCCAAGCACTCCATGAAGCAGCAAACGAACGCTCTGACCGCGTCTTGCTTATTGTCATGCCAAAAGCACGCCACCATGGCGAAGAACCGCCATCACCTGTTGCAAACTTAATGCGTCAACAACAGGTTGTCATTGCTCCAACGCGATATTCGCTCACTCACACACGTGCTATTCGCCAATCTGTCCGTGATGGAGCAAGGGTCGCTACAATGCCGGGCATGACCAACGAAATGTTTAGTCGAGGTGGAATGTCTGCTGATTTCAATGAAATCAAACAGAAAATAAGCGACCTCACCCCTTATTTCCGCCGAAGAAGAATTGTCCATGTCAAGTCTGAACAAGGAACTGATGTGACTTTTGAAGTCAATTGGCGTGAGTGGAAACTCGACGATAACGGTATCTGTAATCGACCGAAGATGCTCACAAACTTACCCGCTGGAAAGGCTTTCATCATGCCTCGGGAAGGTACTATGAACGGCAAAGTCGTCATTGATGGTTCATGGGAATCTAACCTTGTCGACGAACCAATTACCTTGGTGATTGAAGAAGGAATGGTCATGGATGTCAAAGGTGGAACCACTGCCGCTGCTATTCGACAAGAATTCGGTGAAGCAGCCAAGCGTTTACGAACGAAAGATCGTGAAAATGTATGGACTGTAGCCGAATTTGGATTCGGAATGAACCCACAAGCACGCCTCTCTGGAAATGTATTGGAGGATGAAAAACGCCTCGGAACATGCTATTTTTCTGTAGGAGATAACACCGCTTTGGGTGGAACTTCTGAAGTTGGAATTCACATACCTGGAGTTCTGAAGAACGCCAGCGTTTGGCTGGACGATACTCAACTCATTACCAGCGGCGAATTTACGCTGTGGGACTGATCAGCGAACGCCGCTCTGCGTGCCACAAATTGGGCAGAATCGCCAGTATGGGTCAAGCCCGATTCCGCAACCTCGGCAATGAATTCCTGAACGGATTGTTGGTTGAATCTGTTGTTGAGGTTGATTCCAGCCTTGCTGAGGTTGTTGATTCCAAGCCTGTTGCTGCTGCTGTTGAGGAGGCTGTTGATTCCAAGCCTGTTGCTGCTGCTGTTGAGGAGGCTGTTGATTCCAGCCCTGCTGTTGCTGTTGTG
>JABIWF010000138.1 GCA_018701175.1 Methanobacteriota archaeon | reverse complement strand
TTAACTCCAAACCTTGAGATTGGAATAAAATCCAGTTCACACCGTGAGTTCTATGCAATCCTGTCAACTTCGGATCGGCAATGATTGGAACATTTTTTGATCGTGCGGTCTTGATTACACGGTCAGCACCCACATCGTTGACTACTCCTTGCCCGTAATCGGAAAGAATAACAACATCTGCTTTTTCGACTTCGCGAATAGCGTTGTCGTAGAGTGATTGAGAAGCCTCCAATGGGACCGGATTGTCATCCTCAACATCCCACCGAAGCAACAGTTGCTCGTCACTGACAAGACTCTCTCGTGTAGCAAGCAATCGGGTTTTGACGGTTGTAGTTCTACCGTCAATAATTGAAATTCCGGCAGTTGATACGCCTTCGTCGTCTAATGACTGTAGAATATTGAGACCAGCCCGGTCGTCACCAACAACTCCGAAGAGGTAACTCTGGAATCCCATAGAATTCAAACCCCTACCGACGTGTGCAGCAGCACCCACATCTTCCTCTCGCATTGTTTCACGAAGAACTGGCACTGGTGCACGAGAATTGAGATTATTGGCGTATCCATGTATATAGCAATCCATCATGATGTCACCGATGAGAACGACTTTCGATTCTCCCGTTTGTTTGAGTAAACTCTTGAGGTTTTTCAAGTCCTCATATACTGCCTCTTCTTCATCTGACATTCCCATAGTTGACCCTCGGTTGTTCGTTGATTGTTCCTCATTTGATTGTATCGCGTAATTCTGCAAGAAGACTCGCATGCTGGACATCGGTTATGCCAAGTGTTTCACGTAGTGTAGAGAGCATTGCTCCTTCATCTTTGGTGATGACACCATCTTGGAGTGCAGTGATGAGTGTAGACCGGTAGGTGAGGTATTTTTCAGATACAATAGGTGATTTTTTGGCATCTTCAAGCAACTTGTCATGCGTTAATCTGTCGAACCCATAGGCAATACGAACAGTTTCAAGCAACGCAATTTCATCGTCAACAAGTTCCCCATCGACCATGGCTTGTCGAAGCATATCCAAGTATATCTCCTCTGGTGGTGGGGCTTTTTGCTCCTTTCTCGCCTCATCGGAGAGCCGTCGAACACGTTCGGGATGCATACCAAGAAATTCTACCACCTCTGAAAGTAGGTATTGTTCATCCTTTGTAATCTTGCCATCTTCCCATGCCCTTGCAAATAATCTTCGTATGAGGTTTTCACCGGCCTGCGCATCCAAAGATGCTACACCTTCTGGATTTGAAACTGGAGATACAACTGGATTCTCATGAAAAGTCATGCCTTCGTCAATAAAGGACAAGAGGTCGAGCGTTGCTTGTCCACCTTTGCGTAGTTCTGACAAGAGGGTTTTTTCGCCATTTTTAATGACAAATTGACTTAGAATTTTTTCACGAAGTTCACGAGCAATATCCCTTCCATTCGCCGTTAAGCCGTAGACTTGGCGCCTTTGCTTGGCTCCAGGGACATGCCGTTTATCAGTCGTCAAGTCTCCACGATGCTCGAGCCGCTTTAGAGTACGTGGGACGTGTTTACGTTGAACATGCACAGCAGCTGAGATTCCTGCCTGTGTTAGTGCTGCGGGTGCCTCCCATGCCCCCTCGGGTAAATTGTGGTCAAAGAGGTGCAAAAGCATCCGTTCCTCCGTCGTTAACGACCCGAGATAACCGTCGACCATTGGACTCCCCAATTCGTCGAAGAAGTGGGGGCACATATGCCCATCGGTAACCCTAAACTCAAATGCCGTGAACATGACGCATATACATGGCGAGGCAGAACCGTAAATTTACACCGCGCCAAAGGACGACTCGCCCACTTGGCACTCCACTTACGTCGAACCTTCCTCCTGTACAGCCGCTGGATCCGCCGCTGATGAAGGATGGAGAATGGTTCATTGCCCCACCGCTCTCATCACGGTTGTATCAAAAGAGTGCAATCGGTTTGATGCAATCCGATGAAAGTATTCGCGTGTCTACGGAAGAGATTTTGTTTTGCCACTGGCATCGTCATCTCCCACTGCCAACGGACTCTTGGTTTGATGATGCGGTGAATTCTGACCCAGATGTCATCGCCCGAAGCATCCTTTTTGATACAGCCCGAAGCGGCGGAGAGTTGCTCATTCCTGCTCAAAATATCCCCGAAAAGTGGGGCATTGAAGTCCCACAACCCACTTGGGCTTTGCGTTGGAATCGTGAGCAGATTTTCTCGAAAGAAATGCCAGTTGCACATGTTCGCTGGGCATGGACAACAGATGTAATTGATTGGAAGGAAATGGTCGAATGGACCTCATGGGTACACGAGCAAGGTATGCTGGCTGAATTTTTGGTTATTGATGAAGAAATGGATGTCACAATGTATCTGTTATCTCAAAGACAACCTTCAGGTAAACAACCTCTCTGGGATACTTTTTCCACAGAAAAAAAGAATCAGATTTCTGAACTATGGCAAAAAAGAATAGCACGTGGTGATGGCTGGTATGTCCCAGATGCATACAATTGGCATTGGGATTCTATAGGCGTTGAACATCTTTCTGGTCGACATTTACGGCAGGAGGAAGGCCAACTTGTCCAATCCTCAATTGATGAACTTCGTCCGAGTCCTCAACACAATCTGTATGTTGACTTAGTCGAACGAGGCGTGCTCTTGCGACCTGGTTTCAAGTATGGGAGTCGCTGGAGAGTGTATGACACGCCTGTTGGTGAGGCGCACGCTCCATGGCTTATTCAGCCCCACGAAGATGCCCCTCAAACATGGGAGGCTGCATGTTTGGCAGTTCGACTCTCTGAAGGTGTTCACAAAATGTGGCTCTGCGCTTTACCGTTCAAGGATTCATGGTTCTACCTGCACATGCAACGATGGCTACCGGGTCGAAATTGACTACAGATCAATTTCCCGACCCCATGCATCGGTTTCATTCTGCTCCAAGGTGGCATCGAATGGTTCTGTTTCGATATTCGATTGCGACTGTTTAGGTCTGCTTTTTGGCCGTGT
>JABIWF010000045.1 GCA_018701175.1 Methanobacteriota archaeon | reverse complement strand
CCCATCGCATGAGGCTTTGCTATTAAGACGGAAAAGTTTCAGCGAAGAGACCATGGTATTGTGGTTGATACTTGGTTGTTGATATAGAAGGTGGAGTAGGTTGTAACATGCAACCACCAGAGCAGCAACAAATTCCTGTGTGTCTTCAATACAGAGGGAAGAAACTCGTCGACCTCTTAGGTAAATCGTATGTACTGGAATTACTCTACTATCTATCGTCAAATCCCGAAGCAATTCGTTTTAACAAACTGAAAAAAGAGCTTTCGATTACTGCCACGACCCTAAGTCGACGGCTGGAAGAACTTATCGAAGTCGGATTGGTTAAGCGTGAAGTTTTCGCTGAAGTCCCTGCACGGGTAGAGTACTCGAAGACAGAAAAGGGGCTTTCCCTAGGCCCTGTATTGAGAACACTCTTTACTTGGGTTGAAGAAAATAAATGATACTCTTGAAGAGCATTACGCGTTTTCCAAGAAACAGATGTTCAAAAGGAGAACCTCAATCTCAGAAACATGAAGTACTCGCTATCGATTGCCACCATTGTCCTCTTACTGCTGCTTAGTGCGGCATCAGGCGCAGCATTAACTGCCCTTACGACCTCCAATTCCTCAAGTTCAGGTGACTTTTCCATCGATGCTCAAGATGTGTACGGCGTTAATGAATACACGCTTGTTGAGATCGACGAAGGCGATAACGATGAAGAAGATGTCATCACTGAGCGACTCTTCGAGTTTATCTTCAACACCGTATCCGCAGGGGATGTTGTCTCTTGGGACTTTGGAGACGGAAACGCAGCAACCGGTGAAAGCGCCGCCCACTCGTTCGCCTCGCCGGGTCTTTACACGGTCACAGCGACCTCTACATCCGTCGATTCAATCCAAATCGACACCGTAGAAGTGGTTGTCGAAAAAATGGCAATCGTGGAGTCAGATAACATGGAATGTGTATGTGCTCCGACGGCTAAATCCACAATCATTGACTTGGTGCCGTCCAAAGGAACAGCATCGTACGAAGGCGTAGTCACCGTCGAGCATGATGGCAGCAGCGAGTCCTGTGCACTGCGCAACCCTCTGCAAGAGTGTCACGTGCGCGTTATTCTCGAACGGACCATCGATGGTTCAGTTATCGAACAAGAGATACTCTTCGACGATACCTTCCGTACCAATGAGCACAGCGTAACTTTCGAAATGATGGATGTCGAAATTGATGCTGGTGAAGGTCTTCAACTGCGGCTTGAAACGGATCAAGTCAGAGACTGGCACAAACCGAGCACATCCTGGAGCATGACCGCTCCAATCGAATGAACCGTTAAAAAATCAGTCGCAGCAAGACTTTTCAATGCTGTCTTGAGCACAGAAGCAAGTCTTTGCAGGAACAATGTCTGCCCGGGAGCTTCGTTCATTGAACAATGCCGTGACCTTAGCAAGTTCTTCGGGCGCATCACCGCGTGCTTCAAGACAAAGTTTGAGTCCTAACAGTCCCCACATGTTGTCCTTCCACAAGTCGATGTCAGCGCGATAAACGGCTTCGGCTTCTTCGTATTCACCTTGCTCATGGAGCAAAGCACCGAGGATGTGACGCACTGGTTGCATCTGGCCCCAAGGTTCGTTGTAAGCAAGGTTGAGAGAAAGGTCGACACCTCGGCGCAAATGGTCGAAGGCTGCGGTGAAGTCGGATGCTTCGCCACGAGCCTTTGCTAGGAATTGCTTACGGTATTCAATCTCGCCATCAAGAACTGCAGCGTTGACAAGCAAAATACATGGCCCATCACTTGGATCTTGGTACATCAAGTTGTTGTGGAGAACGCGCCCAGCAAGAGCAGGGTTTTCAAGTGCTTGATTGAACAAAACCTGTTCAGCTTCCGCTTCAGGGACCATACCCTTCGAGGCATAAGCAACGCCACGAGCGTAGTGTTGTGTTGCGATGGTGGATGGGAATACATCCTTATCTGAATACATAGGTTCAGCGATAATTTCGCCCCACTTACCGAATCGAATCATAACGTGCCAAGGCATGGTGACGTAGGATTCAAGGAAGATTGCACCCATTGGGATGATTCCAGCAAGCATGAATTGTACTCCTGAGTTTTCATCTCCAGCGGGCAGAGTATCGACGGCCTTACGGGCGTACTTGAGAGCAGTTTGATATTGCCCTTCGAACATTGCACACCAAACCACGAAGTGGTGGTTGTGCATTCGATAGAACTTGTAAAACTGGGAGTCATTACCGGTGAGTTCGACGTATTTATCGTCAGCTTCAACTGCAGCAATGTTACATTCAATCGCTTCTTTCCACTGTCCGACCCATGCGTCAATGTGAGATGGCATGTGGACAAGGTGGCCCATTCCTGGCATGACCGTTCGAAGGACATCGGCTGCAGGTAGAGCGCGCTCAGGGAACGGGGAAAGTTCGAGTGCGTGGCAATACAAGTGGCACATTGCAACGTGTTCCTTTGCTCCTTCGATGTTTTCAAATGCGTCTTCCATGACCTTTACCAAAAGCAAGGTGTTGTCGTCAGCAGGAGTGATTTCGCCGGTAGCGACGTTCTTGTCCCACAGCTGCCATGCTTTCAGGTTCATGAGAGCCTCGACGTAAATTGCAGCAACATCCAAGTTGCCGCTGTATTTGCGATAAAGAGGTTCCATTGCTTTGGCGAAGGCAACATTCAGTTCTGGATCGTTACCCATATTGAGGACCGTTGGGTCTGCAGCATCACGCGCTTCAGCAGAATGGCGCTGTGCTAATGCGTCGATCAGGTCTTGCTCAAGTTCTGTACATCCATCTTTGAGGGAAACTGCGGTTTGGATTGAGTCGTGACCCGAACCAAGTCCTGGACTCCAGTTGTAGTTGGATGAGACACAGTATGCAATACCCCACCACGCCATAGCGCACGTAGGGTCAAGTTCGGTAACTTTGCTGAAACATGCAATTGCTTGTTCGTGGTTGTAGTTCAACATATGGCCAAAGCCTTCGACGAACATTTTGCGTGCATCTTCATTGGCACAGGTGATGGTTGTAGCAAAGGAATAATTCGATGCGACGCCGAAGTCATAATCAGTTGGGGCTAGAGACATGTTAGACCCTACAAGGAGGGGGTGTTAAGTGAATCGAATGGGAAATATCAAAATCCTTGAAATTGGGGAATTACTCTTCCTCTATTTCCGGCGTGGCCTCAAAATCTCTCGGCTTAGATGGTAATAAAATCCACATCAAAGGTATCAAAGACAAATAAGGGATATTTTTTCCGTAGGTTAGATCGAGTGTGGATTGGAATTCAACAAAGGAATCTGCATCCGATTCATTCGCCTGAGGCGGCTCACTGCGCATTGAAGAATAATTCTCAGGCTCTACCAATCCCAGGTCATAGCCACTGAACATCATATCAAATCGAATTCCGGTGGGTAAAAGCGACTGTTTGACGTTACTTTGACGGTGGGCTAAAGCGCCTTCCTCTGTTTGAGCGACAAATGTCTCATCTGCAAGCGTTCCTTGCTCATTGCCATCCGCTTCTTCCTCATCTTCGTCACCTCCATCGTACCCAGTCAAGTCAAGAACATAGGATGCAGGCATGATCACGAGAAAACAAGCAATAGCCAATGCAAGCGTTACTGCGCGTAATGCAGCTTTGAATCGAATCCCAGCAACGACAAGACATTCGGTTACGCAGAGTAAAACCAATGAAAAAAGGGTCGCATTGCGTCCATGTTTGAGCCATTCAATCGTTTCACCTTCATCCTCAGATTCTGATGAGGGGGTTTCGTCGTCCGAGTTGTCTTGGGTAATGTTTTGTTGAGAAGCATTTACTGGTTCATCGTAATCTCTGAACAACATATACAACAAGAAAGATGTAGCATTTTCCATCTCGACATCGATGAGCGTTTGCTCCTTATCGATAGCCACTAAAGCCTTGACTTTGGTTGGAGCCGGCTGACCTTCAGTGTATTGACCTTCAAATTGAATCACCAGCCAAGCCGATAAAAACAAATGGAGAGTGATGAGGACGGTCCCCAAAATTCGCGCACCATCTCCTACACGGCTGTGAGGGGGGCGAAGGGCCATGATTTGCCCACACACCCCTCGTACTTGAGGATTCAATCACTCTTCGTTCTCGTCTGAACTGAGGTCTCGGCGGCTACCAGAAACAACGCCTGCAAGAACGATGACCGCAACCATTGAGATTGGGGATAAGAACGGCAAGTCTAAGCCAGATTCTTCTGCAAGTTCTTCAGCAGTCGGAGGGGTAGGGTTGTCGCCACCATCTGTTCCAGTCGATGTTCCTGTTTCAGGTAGAGTGAGGTTGCTCACATCAACTCCTGCTTCGATGAGATCTTGTTCGATTGCACCGAGGTCGTGGTCATCTACATTGACGATATCTGCGATTGTTGTAGCTTCTTCCATGCCATTGGTTGCAGCGTTCGCATCATCTCCGGTCAGGTAACGGATACTGAGTTTTGCTGGAGCGTCGTCGGTATATCCTTGGGTCTCTGGTCCGGCAAGAGTGTATGCGCCATCGTCGTTCATGACGTAAACGCCAACTCCGACCATTGCTGCATGTTCATTACTCCACATTGGAGACCACATACCATCGTCGTAAGGGAATTCTTCGAACGGTTCAACGTCCTCGAGACGGTCTTCAAGGTTCATACCGAATTGCTCGAGTACATCCTCAAGTCCAGAATCTGCAAGGGCTTCGACAACAGCCGCAACACGGTCGCTGACTTCATCATCTGACTCTTCAATCATCGTGCAACGCGTTTCCGAAACGTACGGGGTTGTGGCTCCGTCTTGGGTGATTTCTGTCATGAGGCAATATTCGCCCACTTCAAGTACATCGATGTTGCCTTCCACAGTGTATGAGCTGTCTGATCCGTCAATGGTCATCGTTCCAGAATCAAGTTGGTTTTGGTTCGGGTCCATCAGCGAGTAGGTCACTGTCGCACCTTCGTAACTAGACCAATCGTATACGGCCAAATCGTAGCGAAGGCTCATTTGTTCATTTTCATACAGATCAGAATAACCAAATTCAGGGCCAATCCATTGATAATTGCACATTTCAGATAATTCAACAAGTGGAGACGAGGCCCCTGTTTCGCTGATTGATGCTGTCATGCACATGGTCGCTTCTCCGTATGTTGACGGGATGGCTACGCCGCTGTCTTCGGACCAAGAGGTGGCCCATTCAGGGTTTTCATCGCACAACCACGAGTCGCAGATTGTGGATTCAATCGATGAAAGTGGTGTTCCTGCATCATCATATACATTCATCTGGAGTGTGTAGTGGTTGAGAACGCCTTCGTCTTCCAATGTTGGACAATCGCCATTACCGTTGTTGAGAGTTGCCCATTCCACTTCGCTTCCATCGTTGCAAGTGAACATCTTTGTCGAACCGTCAGCAGGCGCTTCGTCAGATCCATCGCTGCAGGCGGATTCGCCATCGTTCACTGACATGAAATCGATTTCAGATCCATCGTCGCAAGTAAACATTGCAGAATCGTCGCTTTGCAAAACTGAAGTATTACCTGAAAGAGCGGTCTGAACTGTAATGTTGTCTCCCCAGAAATGAAGTTCTCCGGTGAGTTTTGCTGGAGCGTTTCCGGGACTAAAGCCCTCTACATACACCCATTCCTGACTTAATGTCTTACCTTCCATAGTATCGATTAAGGTGATGTCGACAGAACAGTACTCATTTTCTGGGCACATGTCTGCATCATCCATGATTGTGACGCCATCGCCAACGGACCACACTTGGTCGCCAACGCTGCCGAATTCAACAAGGCTGCAATCGCCATCGGTAGGCATTCCGGGGTTTGAGCACGTAACCGGTGCGTTACCATCAACTGATACTCGGACACTAACTACAGCCCAATTGATGTCGTCGCCTTGGTCCATTGTAACGTAGGCTAGTTTGTCTTCATCGCCTTCATAGTTTACAGCTTCTTCGGAATGGAAATAATACATCATTAGGTCGCCATCCGCCTCTGCTGAGCCGAAAATCGATTCGAGACTGTCTGTAATGTCTTCACCGATGTCTTCAGCAACTTGTTCAGCAAACGATTCCCCAGAACCTGCAAGGACGTTACCCATCATCAGGAACATCAATGGGTTTCCAGGTGGGCAAGTGTCACAACTCTGGACTTGAGTGGTGAGGCCTTCGCCATCGCCGAGGTCAACGGTGAGTGTTTCTCCTTTAGAAAAATCGAATTCCCCGTACATCTCCATGTCAAAATCCCCCGATTCCGATAGAGAATCGGATATTTCAAGGTCGAATTCTCCAGCATCGAGGCCGAAGTCTTCAGTTGGAATACCTTCAATCGAGAAAGAGTAGTCAACTGCACCGGTATAATCACCGGTTAAGTCGCCACACTCGGATTCCCCGCATTCCCAGTAATAGTTATCATCTGCAGCAGACAAATCAACATAAATTGCATTCGGTGAGCCAAGGCGCCATTGTGAAGAAGAGTCTGTGATTGAATATCCCAGAGTGAGTTCAGTACTGAAATCAACAGGGAACTCCTCTCCGCCGCCTTCCAACAATACATCAATGTCGAGGCCGATGAGGGCTGAAACATCCATGCTGAACTCCATGTCTGCTCCAATGAGGTTGTACGAATCATCGAGGTATTCTGTATACATCATGTCAACGGTCAAAACTTGTTCCAATGTTTGAACAATATCAATGTCAAAACTGGTCGTATCGGAACCAAAGTTCGTTTCTGACCAATCGGTTTGAAGGATTGAATCTGCAAGAATGCCGTGACGAAGAGTTACGTCATCGGTTCGGCTCCAAACTGAAACATCGTTTCCGTTGTTGTCTTGAATTGTTTGCGGAGTAATATCTTCTGTGTGGTGGACATAAACATTTGATGCACCGGTTTGCAATTGGCCGATGATGAGGTTAAATCCAGCATCGTCTGCAGCACCCATTACTTCGCTTAGAATCTCAGGAATATCGAGACCTGTGAAATTCTCAAGATCAGTGTCAACACTGCTCCAATCGTATTCTACACCGTAATAAAATTCGGATTCTTCGGTTGGGGTGGCACTTACGCTTCCCAGCGGCAAAAGAGATGCCAAGAGAAGGGTCGTCATGAGGAGGCTCGGCAACGTTCGGGCAATGTTCATACTAAGCCCCGTTTTGTACGAGAATATCAAATTATCCCCTACCTTTAAGAACGGAAATCTTCGAAAATACGCTTATTTTCGATTTTCCCGGCACACTTTAACGAAATTTTCGAACATTTCTTTACCGAATTCAGAATCGTTGACTTCTGGATGGAATTGGAGGCCGAACCGGTCTCCTTTCTCGTTCTCCATACCCTGGACTAGACAAGACGGGCTTTTCGCCGTGACAAAGAAACCTTCAGGAACGATATGAACTTCATCGTTATGAGATTCCCAAACGGTTTGTGTTGCAGCGGTGTTCGCAAATATTTTCCCGCCATCGTTTTGGAGTTCAATTTGCATAGCCCCAAATTCTGGAATGAGGGATTCTCGGGCGTCACCCCCGTAATGCCGAGCCATGAACTGGTGGCCTGCACAAATGCCGAGAATGGGAATATCAAGGTCAAGATAGGCCGCGCAATTTCCTAATTCTCCAGTAAGCCCGACCCGTGCTGCGCCTCCAGAAAGAATAATCCCGTCCAGTTGGCGAAGTTCGTCGACTGGAGTCGTGTTATCGATAATTTGTGTATCCACTTTCAGATAGCGGAGCATTCTCCACTCTCTGTGGGTCCATTGTCCACCATTATCAACGACATCGATTACGAGTGGTTTATCATCCATACGCTCACCTGTGGTTTTGCGTGTATGGTCGAACAGCCATGAACATGCCGCCCCAAATAATTCAGAGAATGGTTTGATGTTACAGAACATTCAGCATTAGATATGGCGCGAGTCGTTGTTGTTGGCGCAGGTCTTGCCGGCCTAGCATGCGCACTCGAAGCAACAACTGCAGGACACCATGTCGTCGTATTGGAGCGTTCTGCAAGAATTGGAGGCCGAGGCTCAACCCAGAATTTTGACGGCTTTCCTCTCGGATTTGGACCCCATCTGTTTTGTAAAAAAGGCCCATTCCATGATCTGGTACGTAAACTGAGCAGAGTGAAACTGAACTCTTCTCCTATTCAACTGCACAGAGTCGAAGTTCTCAACCACGGCATTGTTCGGCCTGTGGACAATGTAAAAGCGTCAATCATCGCCAAGAAAATGCTCCAAGAGGGAGACATGAATGAACGAATTGTTCGGGGTGCTAACTTCTTATCATCGTGGAACACGAGTTTAACTTCGGAGCGATATACTGCGCTGCAGAAAAACAAACTCCTTGTCTCCAATGAAGGATGGTCAGGGATGGTTGGAAGAATGGCCGCGGCACTCGATGAAGTCGGAGTTTTCATCGAATGTGGGCTGAAAGTGGAAAAAATTCAGACGGGGAAAGTTCATCTGGCCGATGGCAGAGAAATTGAGACGGATGTCATCGTTCTTGCCTGTGGACCCGCCGCAGCGAGAAAGTTCGTCCGAGGCATGGACGAAGAAAAGGCCAGGGATATATTCTCGCCTTTACAAAGAACAACGGCCAGTTTCATTGAGGTCGGTCTCGACTCAAAATCACTGGCCGGCCGTCAAGCAGTGGTAGATGTCGACAACCAATTGGCGATATTGGATTACAGGGCCATACAACCGCGTTTGGGGCTCGAAGGGAGTCATTTATCGGCTGTTGCTGTGGGAGGACTTGAATCAGACCCGGGTGAGACACGCTTCGCTTCTCAAGAAGAGCGGTTGGCGGCATTGAGTGCCTTTATGGATCAACGGGCATCTGGTTGGAAAGAGCACATCGTACAACATTCCGAGCAGGCCAAGATTACCATCCTCGATGCTGGTGAATACCGCGTACCCCAGCAAGCCTTTGCGGCCAATGGGGTTCTGTTTGCTGGTTCATGGGTCGAAAGCGAGCATCGACTCGCTGATGCTGCAGTCGATACGGGCCGGGCTGCCGGCCGTTCGGTTTCATCGGCGCGAGATTGAACACTTATCCACTGCCAACTCTTGGGCGTGACATGCGATTCGTATCATGGAACGTCAATGGCATTCGAGCAGCAATCCGAAAAGGAATTGACGATTATTTCGAATCTCTCGATGCTGATGTCGTTATGCTTCAGGAAGTACGCGCTCTACCAGAACAATTACCCAAGGGATGGAATTGGCCTGAGGGATACCAAGTTCACATGCACTGTGCTGAGAAGAAGGGTTATTCTGGTGTTGCAACACTTTCGCGAGAAGCAATCAAAACAGTTGAGACTGGAATGAACGGCTCTGTGGATACAGGCGATTCAGAAGGGCGAATTCTGGTTACGGAACACCAAGGGTTCACCTGCATCAACACCTATCTGCCAAGCGGCTCAAACAAACAAGAACGACAAGAATTCAAGGAAGCATGGATGGATGAGTGGAGGGGTTTCCTTGCCCCGTACCTCAAAATGAAAACCCCCGTTATTGTGTGTGGTGACCTTAACATCGCTCATACCGAAGATGATATCTGGAACGCAAAAGGCAACGCTAAATCAAGTGGTTTCTTACCGCAGGAACGAGAATGGTTCACTCAGTTACTGAATGATGGTTGGAGCGATGCCTTCCGAAACCATGTTGGAGAGGGGGAGAAAATCTACTCGTGGTGGTCAAACAGAGGGCAAGCACGTGCGCTGAACCGTGGATGGCGTATTGATTATTTTCTACTGAATGAGGCTGCAAAGAACATGGTTTCTGACGTCAGCATTGTGCGACAAGGAGGCATTGATGTCTCAGACCATGCACCTGTCGTCTTAGATTTGAAGTTCTAAGCGCTCTCTTCAATGTCTGCTAAGTCGACCAAAAGAGCATCGACAATATCACGTAATTCCTGCAGCTTTGTATGCTGGACGACGACTGAAACAAGAGTTTCTCCATCCTCTTCTTGCGAGAATGCTTCACAGTGAGGGCGGTCTGCGGCGGCAAGAATACGCTGAGCCATAAGTGCTGTTCCAGACCATTGAATTGTCGCTTCGTGCGATTCGACCATGTTCCTTGGCAGAGGTGGGCTATTATGAGGATGACCCGTCGCAGCAGCATGGCGAAGACGAACGAAAGTGATCCGGTCTTTGCCGGCACAGGCGGTGTTGTGCTCGGAGAAGCACGCACAAACCACGAAGGGCGGAAAGCGATATTGTTGGTTCGTGATAATGAAAATACTGCCGAGTTTGTAGCATTGGTCGCAACTATGGGCATTACGATTGTCGAAACGCTGCACCAGCCTGGACACCCCGACCCTCGAGGTTATTTTGGAAGAGGTCGGCTCCAAGATGTAGCCGATGAACTTTCGAGTCGAATAGGCGCCCACCCATGGCAAGGAGTGGACCTTGTTCTCTTGCACACCAATGCTTCACCGCGTCAACTTGTTGGCGTTAGTGAAGGAATGCAAATCGAAGTTTGGGATCGCGTTCGGTTGCTCCTGTCGTTGTTCACATCGCACGCCTCTTCGCTTGAAGCAAGGACTCAAGTTCGAATCGCTCGAATGCAAAGCGACCGTACCGTACTTCGAGAACTTGCCAATCAGCAGACCACTGGTGAAAGGGCAGGTTATGGTGGCGGTGGTATCACCGCTTTACAAGCGACTATTGCCAACATTAATCGAGAACTTGTACATTTGAGAAAGCGTCAAAGAAAGCATGCTGTGGCTCAATCCGAGCGTAGAAAACAACGCTCTCGCGGCGGGGCGATGACCGTAGGCCTCGCCGGATATACGAATGCAGGAAAGTCAAGTCTTTTTCTTGCCTTGTCTGGAAAGGAGGTGTTGGTCAAGGACAAACTTTTCTCGACATTGGAAACCACAATTGGGCGCATGGAGGCGAGTCCGCGGGTTCTTCTCGCCGACACTATCGGATTCATTGACCATCTGCCCAGCGCAACTCTCGACGCGTTTCGAGCCACGTTAGCAGAGGCATTGGAAAGTGACCTGCTGCTGATTCTAGCAGATGCTAGCGACAGGCCAGAAGAATTAGAGCGCAAGCTATTCACATCTAGAAATGAAGTATTTACTCGGTTTTACGGTGAAGAAATTGATGAGGAATTTCCTTGGAAATCATCAGACACTTCCGTAGTCAATCATGTGTTGACCGTTCTCACGAAAATCGACCAAGCGAGTGAAGCACAGTTGGAAGAAGCCGTCGCAACCGTTGCGGCTCTGGGACTACCAGATCCAATACTCATTTCCTCACATTCTGGCAAGGGAATGCAGAAACTGAAAGATTCGATTCTCTGGCATTTGTTTGGTCCACCAACAGATTTACTCTTGCTCCCCGTTCCAGCAGGAGGCGGTCGGGCCGTCGAAGGGCTCGTTTCAGACGTCTACGATTCAGGTCTCGTCTCGAACAGAATCAACCATGACGATGGTATCGTAGAAATGCGAGTATGGATACATGAACACGCTCTTGCCAGGTTACTCGCTCATTCCAAACATCGCATTGAAGTGAAGTAGGTCGGCCTCCTACCACCTCTATGGCCGACGCAGAGTCCACTGTTTCTGCAGACGGCCCCGATTACATTGACGAGTTGACTGGACTTGCTGAACCAACTCAAAGTTTGATGTTTTCATCGTCCAATACAATCCTCACTAAACCAGATCCAAACATGCACCCTATGGGTCAAGCAATTGGCGTATTTCTGCTCTTCATATGTCTGCTTGGATTCCTTAATGGCGCCGATTATGCCACGCCTAATTCTGGTCTCGTACGGCCGGATGAATTTGTCTACCGGCTCTCTCTTACCGCTCCTGACGAAACGGCAACGTTTCGAGGCGTGGTTTACGATGATGAAGGGCAACCACTTGAAAATGCAACGCTCTACATCTCTTGGGATGACAACGGGATTTGGAATTCCACTGAAATGCAAACCGATTCAAACGGCTTCTTCAATTTTGAACGGCTTGACCCCGGACTTGCCCGAGTCGATGTTCTCGTCGAACGGGATGGTTACCGAGATGTTTACTCAAATCGCGTCTTGTTTTCGCCACCCGCAATGATTGAACCAATAGGATTTACAACGATAGATTTCACAATTCCTTCGCAGGAAGACTTCGCTCAAGAGCCTTGTTCGAACGGCGCTGAAGAATGTGAAATACGCTACATCGACCTCACTGAGGGGCAAATGGACCATCCACTGATGGACCCCGGCGCCTCAAGCATCTATGTGACAATTGGATTTGCTTTCATGGGTTTGGCGCTCATAGGAACTGGTTTTACAGTTTGGGCCATGAAATCCGGCTCAATAGCCGTACTGCGGACCGCTGCTGGCATCTCTTTCTTCGGCATGGGGCATTACTACACAGCGTGTTGTTTCGGAATTGTTGCCTTTGTTTTGACCTTCGCAGTACCGAAAAGGTATGTTCCTATGAATGAAGAGTTTCGTTGAATCCTTGCATTTTGATGCAAGCACCCCGTCCATCTTAAGTCGACTTCGCCCAGCAGGTATGCATGGACCTGTTCTCTTCAGCATGGATGACGCGGTCTCTCGGCGAGGCAGTATCCGCGCTTTACTTGGAACAAGACGCTGGCCTGTTCGCCGGCGGATGGAACGGATGTGTCAAATCTTGGGATTCTGACGGTGAACTGCAATGGACTGCTAAACTCTCCGATCGAGTGACCGTACTCCAGCGAGAAGGCGATGTGTTGTTCGCAACGGCAGGGCTTCATGTTGCCTGTATCGATATCTCAGACGGAAGTGTTCGTTGGAATCATGCACTCGAAGGCAGTGCCGACTCGATTACCGTGTTCGAAGATTCCCTCTATGCAGTTTCATCGGTCTACGATATTGAGCATAACGATTTTTTGGAGTCGGCTGTATGGAATTTCTCTTTCGATGGTGAGCTCCGTTGGATTCATCGAATGGATGAGCGGCCTTGGGTCACACTGAAACATGACGGCGATGTTTGGTTTGGTCTTGGTCGGCCAAAATGCGGTTTCGCTAACATTCGTGGCGAGCATGAATTCATTCACACCCCAACGGAGGCAGATTCGCCAATCACGTGTGGTTCCGAAACCGAATCGGAAATGGTTTTTGGACATGCAAACGGTTCGGTTTCGAATCAAAAGGGCGACACTGTATCTGATGAAAAAGGCGGCATTGAACATATTGTAGCTATGGCTGGAGGTTATGTTGCTGCTCTCGAAAATGGGTGTATCGTTGCGCGGATGAAGGGTGAAAATATCTGGTCGACCGAGGGGGGATTGGTATCGAGGCTTGCTGTTGGCTTTGAAATTGAGAAAAATCCAACGCTATGGTCTGGCCGCTGGTCTGGCTCCGAAGGGATTCTTAGCATCCAGGATGTTGTTTCAGGGAAAATCCTTGCCAGCACTTCCTCAAGCCGTTGTGAATCAATCAGTGTTGACGCAACACGGACGGCAATCGGATGTGAAGATGGGAGCATCCATGTTTGGGAAAAAGACATGCTCAGTCGTCGAATGAAGGCAAATGAGCAGACGATTCCAAAGGATAATCGCAAATCCGCTCTGCAAGATAAATTACGAGCTTTGCGTGACCGGTAATTACTGGTTTGAGTCCCAAACACTGATTGGGGTATCTGCAACGCTTGAAGAATCGATACCATCTCCAACCGTATACTGCTGTGGTTGAACTTGTTGCGGCATTTGTCCTTGAATTGGCATCATGCCTTGCTGTGGCATTTGACCCATCTGCTGCATACCTTGGTGCGGCATGTAACCAGGAATAGGTGTTGGTTTTCCGCCAGTCAACAAACCGATTAACAACAGTATTCCGCCAAGACCGCAACAGCAGGTACCGATCAAACCGATGCCGAAACCGCTGGCCAGCCCCATCGCGCTTTCACCGAGGACAGAGTAGTAAGGATCGCTGTCGAAAATATACAATTCTGTATCGCTGGAGATGGTGTATCTCTCGCCTTCCGTGCAATCATAACCGGTGTCTTCATCGATTGTTGCGCAAACATAACCAAAGATAATTCGTCCATCATATGGGTTTGGATCGAATTGGGAATCAGAGAATTCGTAAGGGTCGTCCGAGTATATGCATGTCAACGTGCTCGATGCTTCGGTGACGTCGATACCTCGGTTTGTGGTGACGGTGAAAGAGTTATCTTCACAGTCGTCGGTCAAACCGTTTTCATCGTTGTCTTGGTATGAACCATTCATCATTACATACCATCCGTCAGAGCCTTCGCCGCCTTGTTCACTGAATGTATAGGTGAACGAGGAATCGGGACCCTCAACATAATCCATGTAATCGATTGATGTTAACTCGCCAATGCCATCTGCTGACTCAATCCCCGCAATACCAAAAGACGCTACTGCAATCAAAACACAAACGGCTCCTGCAATTAACAACGACTTGTTTGCCATGAAAAGACGTGTTAACGGTTCTATTTAAGAGGAGAGGGGGATTCATATGGATACCTTTATGATATCACGCCGATACCATTGACCAGTGAGTACCATGCAAGCCATGCCCCCCCCACAGACAATAGCCCAACAGACGGACGAAATAATGTTCAAAGATTTAGAGAAAGCAACCATCAATGGTTTCGTCGGAATTGGAATCCATATCCTTGCAGTCCCTGCACTCATATTGATTCTCGCCGTTACATACGTCACGACGTTTACCGCTTTCTTTGGAGTCATCCTACAAATCGCACTCGCCATACTTTGGTTCTTACAGTGGAACAGCTACCTCATCATCAATCCAAATGAAGCGCAAGCCCTCCAATTCTTTGGAAAATACGCAGGTACTGTTCAGAAAGAAGGTTTCCATTTCCTCATTAATCCATTGTATCAAAAGCAAAAGATTTCGTTCCGAATTCGAAATTTTGAATCTGCAAAACTCAAGGTCAATGACGTGAATGCAAATCCGATTGAGATTGCTGCAGTTGTGGTTTGGAAGGTCGTAGATGCTGCTGAAGCCCTCTTCGAAGTTGACAACTATCACGGCTACGTCCAGATTCAAAGTGAGGCGGCATTGCGCGCGATGGCGACAAAGTACCCTTATGACATCATAGAGGACAAAGATATCGGAGGAGTTGCTCTTTCAAGCCATCAAGAAGTCATCGCTCAAGAGTTGCAACTTTCAGTTGAAGCCCGGTTGAAGAGAGCGGGAATTGAGGTTCTTGAAGCCCGTATCAGCCACTTAGCATATTCGCAGGAAATCGCCCAAGCAATGCTCCGCCGACAACAAGCAAGCGCTGTGGTTGCTGCCCGAAGTGAAATTGTCAAAGGTGCTGTTGGAATGGTCGAATTAGCTCTTGAACAACTCAGTGCTAAAGGTATTATTGATCTAGATGAAGACAAGAAAGCGACCATGGTCAGCAATCTTTTGGTTGTCCTTTGTTCTGAAACCGATACAACACCAGTCATTAACACCGGAACGCTGTATCAGTGATGTGAGAACTTGATAACCACAGGAGTGATCAGCCGCCTCGTCTTACCAATCGTAATTTCGGTGTTGTTGTTTGCTTACGCTGGCTATTGTTGGGTGACGCAAAAAGTCCATGTAAGAGGCAAAGGCTGGAAAACAAAGGATGAAGCGCCGAAAACGTTCTATTTCACTGTTATAATCCTTGTACTCATAGGACTAGGCCAATTAGTGAGTACTGCTTTTTTCCATCTGAAATATGAGTGGTGAATGTTGATGGGTGAAACGAACGAGGACATTCGAGATGGGGTGGGGTCCGCCAAAAAAAAACCGAAACAGGAGAAGAAGAAAATTCTTCTTCGCCTCGACCCTGCATTGCATGAACAGTTGCGATTGTGGGCTGAACGTGACTTCCGTTCACTTAACGCACACATTGAATTCCTACTGAGAAAGGCTATACACAAAGAGAAGGATTGAGTGACATGCAAGAGGAACGGGGATTCATTTCGAAATGGTTTGGTTTCAGTGGCTGGAGAATAATGTCGGCGAAAACCCGTATCTTTACCCAAATCATCTACAGAGTAGCGTTCCTATTCGGCCTAGCTTTGCTCATTATCGGCTACGGATATGTGACAGGCTCAGAACCCGGTGGATTGCCTCTAACAGCAATGATTGTTGCTTGGTACCTTCTTTTCCAAGTCGTGATTAATTTCATCTTTGTCGAAGGCTCAAGATAACAGTCATTCCGATGACCGAGGGCCTGTCATTTCTTCAGGACGAACCCATGCGTCGAATTCTTCATTGGTCAAATACCCAAGTTCCATTGCAGATTCACGGAGAGTCGTACCATTCTCGTGAGCCTTCTTTGCAATTTTAGCGGCCTTGTCATAGCCAATATGGTTGTTCAGTGCCGTAACCAACATCAACGAGTTCTCCAAATGGGCAGCGATGTTTTCCTTCACTGGTTCAAGGCCGTCAACACACTTTGTTCGGAAGGCAGTACATGAATCGGTGAGCAGGCGTATAGAGTGAAGTAGATTATGGATCATCATTGGTTTGAAAACATTGAGTTCGAAGTTACCTTGGCTACCGCCGATGGTAATTGCCGTGTTGTTCCCCATGACTTGACAGCAAACCATCGTCATGGCCTCGGCTTGAGTAGGATTGACTTTGCCCGGCATGATCGAAGAGCCGGGCTCATTAGCAGGAAGAGAAAGTTCGCCAATACCGCAACGTGGACCAGAGCCAAGCCAACGAATGTCATTCGCAATTTTCATCAAAGAAACTGCAAGGGTATTGAGTGCACCAGATGCCGCAACTACAGCGTCGTGGGCTGCAAGTTGGGCAAACTTGTTTTCTGCTGTGCAGAAGGTAAGCCCTGTGATATTGGCAATTTCATCCGCCACCATTTGTGCGAACAGTGGATGTGTGTTGAGTCCAGTTCCAACAGCTGTACCGCCCAAAGCCAATTCAAACAAATCATCCAATGCAAAATCGATACGGCGCAGGTCTGCGTCGAGTTGAGCGACCCAACCCGATGCTTCTTGACCGAGAGTAAGGGGGACTGCGTCCATTAAGTGCGTTCGGCCAATTTTGACGATGTCTTTCCAATCATCTGCTTTCGATGCTAATGCATCTCGTAGAGCACGAACACTCGGCAGAAGATTGTGGGTAATCGCTTCTGCAGCCGCGATGTGCATGGCTGTTGGGAATGTGTCGTTCGAAGATTGTGCTCGATTGACATGGTCGTTAGGATGGACGGGTGTTTTTGAACCTAGAACGCCACCTGCCAATTCAATGGCCCGATTAGCGATGACCTCATTGGTATTCATGTTCGACTGTGTCCCGCTTCCAGTTTGCCAAACGCGCAATGGAAAGTGTTCATCCAGGCAGTTGTCGAGAACTTCCTGTGAAGCCGCAATAATCAGGTCGCCTACTTCAGGGTCAAGTTGTTTGAGAGCAACGTTGGTTTTTGCTGCAGCCTGCTTCAAAATTCCGAACGCTCGGATGACTCCGCTCGGCATTGTGTCTTCCCCAATGTCAAAATTGATCAGAGAACGGGCAGTCTGGCAGCCGTAGTATTTGTCGGCTGGAACTTCGAGTTCGCCCATTGTGTCGGCTTCAATCCGGACATCGGTCATGAACAGCCCTTGAGGCTGAACTTCTTCACAGTTCGCACAGATACCTCGATGAGTCGAGGATTTGCAGTAAGCTCAATTCAATATGAGCTGTTGCTCCTTGCCTTCTAACCATGGTGAAGGTGCCTAAGAAAAGGCATTGAACTCTAGAAACCAAAGCGAAAGCCGAAGTTGGAATCACTGGAGGCGCACGCGAATGATTTGTTGGGGTGTACGAGGGCGGTCGCCGGGCAATTTGTCGCATCCTTCAATGGCTTGTACAACATCCATGCCTTCGATGACTTCACCGAAAACAGCGTGGTTGCCATCGAGCCATGGAGTTGGGACGGTGGTCAGGAAGAACTGGGAGCCACCGGTGTTGCGGCCTGCGTTTGCCATCGAGAATATTCCTGGCTTGTCGTGCTTGAGGCGCAGAGCTGAGGGTTCACAAGGAATCTTCCAGCCAGGCCCGCCGGTTCCGGCGTTACGAGCCATAGGGTCGGCAGAGTGTGGGCAGCCGCCTTGAATCATGAAGTTCTCAATGACTCGGTGGAAGTGGAGGCCGTCGTAGTGTCCACTCTCAACCAGACGAACGAAGTTCGCTACTGTATCTGGTGCTTGTTCATTGTACAACTGAATTGTAATGTTCCCGGCGCTTGTCTCCATGAGTGCTTGCATGATGGCTCCACAGAGCGGGGGGTCAAGAGCATTCGCATCAATCAACTCTCTCTCACGAGAGATACACGGCTCAATTCTT
>JABIWF010000136.1 GCA_018701175.1 Methanobacteriota archaeon | reverse complement strand
GGCTTGCTCGCTCTTGGAATGATTCTCGTATCTGTTCTGAGTGCTGACAGCGTTTGGGCCAACAGCAGTGACGAGTACCCAACCACGAGCGGTTTAGCCGACTCACTTCTCAACGATTGGGCACTTCCTTTGCTTATCCTCGGCATACTCATGTCGATGGCCATGATTGGTGCTGCATACCTCGTCCGTGACGAGAGAATGGAGAACCTTCTTTGGGAATTTGGAACCGGTGAGACACAGGTTATCGAAATAGAAGAGGAAGACGATGACGACGATGACGACAATGCCGACGATGCAGTGGAAGAAGAAAAGGCAGACGAGTCGGCAGACGAAGAAGAGGCAGAAGAGGTAGAAGTTACAGAAGAACCTGAACAACCTGAAGAACTAGAAGAGGCGGACGATGCTCAAGAGGCTGAATCTGTCGAACGTCAGGCTCGCATGGACGAAGAACTCGAGGAACGCCGAAACCGTCTGGAAAGTTTGGACGAAAAGGCACGAAAGAAGGAAGAAGAACTCATTCGTGTTGCTGAGAAAGCAAAGACAATCGATTTTAGCACTCTGGGTTTTGCCAGTGCTTCTGACTCCGACGATTTGCAGAGAATAAAGGGCGTTGGTCTGTTTATTGCTGAGAAGTTGAATGCTCTTGGAATCTATACCTTTAGCCAACTGGCCAATATGACTCCAGAAATTGAAGAAGAAGTCAACGTGGCCATTGAGTTCTTTCCAGGCCGAATCAAGCGAGACGAATGGGCGAATCAAGCCCGTACGTTGCTTGGAGGTGAAGAAGAATGATTGATCCAGCCTTAGTATCTGCACTCTCTGCATTGATGTTTGTTATTGGACTTGGCGGAGCCTTCACCCGAAAGAACGCTATTATTGTCCTCATGTGCATCGAATTGATGCTGAACGCTGCGAACATGCAATTCGCTGCAGCCGCAGTCCATCACGGCGATACGACCGGATGGGTTTACACACTCTTTGCCATTGCAATCGCAGCAAGTGAAGTAGCGATTGGTTTGGCTATTTTCCTTGCCGTTTACGGGCAGCACGAAACGATATCATTGGACGACGTGGATGTCCTGAAGAACTGAGGTGTTTGAATGGCAGGTACAGATGTTACAACAACTATCCAATCGGAGTGGCTCGATTTCGCTCCGCTCATTATTCTTCTACCAATGGTGAGCTTTGCAGTAATCCTTTTCCTCGGTCGAGTGTTCAACGGTCACCCGGTCTGGAAAAACAACCTGAAGGAAGGCGGCCTCATTGCGCTACCCGTTATGGGAGCCAGCCTTGTGCTCTCTTTACTCCTTATTTCTGAGTTCCTTGGCGGTTTTAACCCTCTCAAGGTGTTTGACCCAGAAGTTGCTGATAAGATTGCGTGGGTAAATTCTGCCGTTTGGAACGGTGGCAGTACCGTCACTCCAGTCTCTTTCGGCTTTGGCATTTACGTTGACCACGTGACCGTCATGTTGTTGTTTGTGGCTGCATTCTTGTGTTTGCTCATCAACACCTTCAGTATTGGATACATGAACACAGACCCAATCAACGACAACCGAAACCACCGTTTCTATGCGGAATTCGTTTTGTTTTGTTCTGGTATGCTCGGAATGGTACTTTCAGATTCGTTCCTGTGGTTGTTCATCTTCTGGGAAATAATGGGTCTCTGTTCATACCTTTTGATTGGATTCTATTACGAACGTCCAAGTGCAGCATCTGCAGCAAAGAAGGCTTTCTTGACCACACGTATTGGTGACGTATTCCTCATGATTGGACTGGTCATGCTTTGGGACCTCTTTGGCTCACTTGACTACGCAGTTGTTTTCGACACTCACAACATAGAGGAAGTAGCGAAGCACTCAGCCGGCACTCTTCAGTGGGCGCTTGGATTGATGTTCATCGGTGCTGTTGGCAAATCTGCCCAATTCCCACTTCATGTTTGGTTGCCGGACGCTATGGAAGGACCTACGCCTGTTTCCGCACTTATTCACGCAGCAACCATGGTTAACGCAGGATTGTATCTTGTTGCTCGAATGTTCCCGTTCTTTGGGGCAGAAGCGCTTCATGGTGATCTCGAAGACCTCGCCTTCATCATCGCTGCAGTTGGTGGAATTACCGCAGTTATGGCTGCAGCAATCGCTTTCGTTCAAATGGATTTGAAGAAGGTCCTCGCCTATTCGACCATGAGCCAATTGGCCTACATCTTCACCGGACTTGGATGTGCAATGTATCTTGCTAACACGCTTGACTGGCATCACGATGATGATGCACACTACATCGTTGTCGTCGCCTTCGGTGCTGCTTTGTTCCATCTCTTTAACCACGCCATGGCGAAGGGTATGCTGTTCATGGCCAGTGGTTCGGTGATTCACGAAGTTCATCACGCTCATCACCACCTCCACCACCATGACGACCATGGCGACGGACACCATGACGACCATCACGACGACGACTTTGATGCTCAATCGATGGAAAACATGGGAGGCTTAGCCTCAAAGATGCCAATTACCGCCACAGCAATGCTCGTTGGTTCGGCCTCGATTATGGGATTGCCACTCATTGGTGGATTCTGGTCCAAGGAAGGCATTATCGCCAACGCTTGGCGAGTCGCTCAAGACGACCCACGCTTTTTCCTACCGGCGACTTGCGTACTCATCGGAGCGGCCATGACTGGCTTCTACATGTCTCGAATGTGGTTCAAGACGTTTGCAGGTAAGCCAAACAACGAGGTCGCAGCACACGTTGGACCGACCAACACATGGATCAAGACACCACTGTTTATCTTGACTTTCGTTACCCTTTCATCGGTAATTTTCGCAGGATTAGGCTTCACCCACTGGGCTTCTGACAATTCGTATGAACTTGGTGAGAAAGGTCTGCTCAAGGGAATTGTCTACGAACTGGAGCACGCTTTTGCAAACTCAGATGCGTTCTTCTTCATCCTCACCTATGTTGCCATCTTCTTAGGCGCTATCGTTGGTCCCGGACTTGCTATGGCGCTTTACGGTGGCAAACTTGCTGACGGAGAAGAAACGAATCCATGGATGCGTCCAGTCATTCAACTCAGCGCTTGGGTTAACAAGCGCTTCCACTTCGACAATTCTGCTTTCGCAGAATCCAGTTTGGCTACCGCCCTTGAGAACCGTCTTTACATTGACGAGTACTACGACAAGGCCATGGTAAACATCGTTGCAGGATTCTCAAACAAAGCGGCAGAAGCCGACAGTGAAGTTATTGATGGGACCATCAAAGCGATTGAAAGCGGTTCACAATCGCTTTCATCCATCGTTCGCTCAATGACCACTGGCTCTGCACGTGACTACATCCTCATGGTGGCTGTTGGAACATTAGCGATCTTCATGTTAATCTGGGGGGTGGCTTGAATGCAAGATTGGATTTCGCTACCGCTCGTCGGTTTCCCCTTGATTTCAAGTCTTCTTCTCTTGGCTTTCGTTTCGAAAGCAAGTGAATCGATGCGAAACAAACTTTCGGACCCGATCCGTATGGCTTGTTTGGTATTCTCGTTGGTTCTTCTCGGAATCACCACGGGTATGTTCTTCCAGTATTTCGGAGACGTCAGTTGGGAGGGTATTGGTTTCAATCAATACGAGTACTCACACCGCTACACTTGGATTGAATCACTCGGGATTCATTGGACTGTAGGTTTGGATGCTCTCTCCTTCCCAATGGTTTGGTTGACTACTTTCCTCCTCCCTGTGACAATTATTGCTACATGGAACGAAAAGAACGGCGCTACCTACTTCCCAATCGTT
>JABIWF010000135.1 GCA_018701175.1 Methanobacteriota archaeon | reverse complement strand
TACCTGTTCGAAAGGCAGACGTATTAGTTGAAGGAAATCCTTGGTCAAAACCGCGTTAATAATGGACAATACTGTGGTTTTACCGGCAGCATTTAGACCGTACAATATTTTTAGATTTTCATTTTTGTCAAATGAAATTATTTCGTTTTGATCTCCGAAAAGCCCAATGATTTCTATTGAATCAAATAACGAACCTTTATGAGAATTTAATATTGGCAAAAACAAACCACTCCGTGCACTGGGACATTAAGAGGAACACTCTCTGTGAGATAAAGATTGACATCATTGAATTGTAGTGCTGAACTAAAGTTTCAATGATAATGCAAAGGGGATTCAGTGGGTCGATACAGACGCTACCCTATGCTACACAAGTTACGCTACTGGCTTTTTAGCACCGTTTAGGAGTTTTTTCGAGAGTTTAATATCGCATCAACAAGAGGTTCAAAGGTATCTCCATGCATGTGTGGAGAGCGGACATCAGCGGCTTCTGAAACCGAATCAAAAGCACCCTTTACAGCAATAGACCAGCGGGCTGTTTCAAACATTGACAAATCATTTGGTGCATCACCAACACACAGCATGTCATCAGCAGACCACCCCATATGTTTCATCAGAATCTCAAGCCCGTTACCTTTGGACAGGTGGGGCTCCATCAAGTGAATTGCAAAGCCAGTTCGAAGCGCAATCAAGTGCGACCATTCACTTCGGGCTAAATGCATTCGAATGGTTTCGAGGTCTTCATTTGGATTGAGGCACCATTCGCTTTCCCTCCACTGATTCGACTCGATACCAGCAGGATCGATATCCATAACCGTGGACAGCCATTCAGCAGCCTCTCTTGCTTCGTTTCCATCTGCTTGTAACAGTGGTTTGTCGAAACTCGGATGCCACAGCACTCCACCGTTTTCACAGCATATCGGGCCAGAGAGTTTGAGGAATCTCCACAGTCCATAGGTGATGGCACGAACGTTTCCTGTTGCTAAAACAACGGGAATACCGTTTTCTTCAAGGCGTTTTAGAGCATCCAATGCTCTTGTGTTGAGTTGTTTTTTTTCATCGGTAATTGTGCCGTCAATATCGACAGCGATGAATTTTGGAGTCCAGTCTTTCGGTAGCCACTCCATGGTTCGGCGAGTATGCAGTTCATCATCAATTTTCGCCCTTGATTTCTTGGTGGTTTATGCTACCAAATGCGAGAGATTATCTAAGGTCGCTCCGAGGGTGAAGTATGTCTAAGAGTGACAAGAGTGATGTCTTCCTCTCGCTCGATGACGATGATGCTCTTATTCCTGAGCCGGTACTCGGGCCGAATTCACCAAAATCACGGATACGCGCATTAAAGAAAACCGTCAAAAACCGTCCTTCTGAAGTCCTTGATGCAGAGATTTTGGATGCGACAATGGTTACTCAAGCGACTGGAATATTCGATGTGAGTTGGCCTTTGCTTGGAATGGATTGTCCAGATTGTGCGGGTAAAGCAACACGCGCCCTTAATTTTCTGCCGCAGGTGAAGAAGACCAAAGTTTCCGCTACGGCAGGTAAAGTGACGGTTGAGGTCGACCTTGAGAACGGTCCCTTGTCCGAAATCTCTTCAGATCTCCGTTCCTTGGGCCATGCACCGGATGTTCCTTTTCACGAAATCGTCGGTGTTCGTAGTCCTCAAATCGCCCAACGCAACGAAGTTGACCAACGTAAACTGGTGAAAATTCTCAAACAACAACCCGGAGTATTGGATGTTGAAATCACTGATGATGAACGAATTCTTCTGCAGTTGGCCACAGAAGTTTCAAAGGAGATTTTTGAGGTTCGTGATGCATCGATTTCCGAAATCATAGGCACACAAGTACGCTATGCGCCAGCAGAGTCAAACCGTATTCGCCCCGATCAGTGGCGATTAATTGGCGGCGGCATTGCACTTCCTCTTCTCGTGTTGGTCATCATTGGAGAAATCATTGGCTTGTCGAATGTCGTTCTTGGTGCTCTTGCTATACCTGGTCTTCTCATCGGGGGTTCTCAAATGTTCAAGGAAGCTGCAGCCAGTATCAACAACAAACAACTTGGTTTCCAAGTGCTGACCAGTCTGGCCGTAATAGGTGCTGCCATTCTCGGAATGTGGGAAGAGGCACTTGTTGTCGCCATCTTGGTTGCTTTTACTGCTCATCTTGAGGGTGACGCTCTAACCAAGGCTCGTGAAGCAATGCAAGGGGGCTTGGACCGTTTGCCTCGTACGGCACGAAGGATCACTGGGAACAAACCAAAAAACATCTCTCAACTGGCCAACTCGGGTTTTACTTTACAGATGGCGACAACCCCTTCGCCACTCATTGGTGCTGACGGTTGCGCTCTACCGGACCCCAACTCTCTTCATGAAACCGTACCAATCGAACTCATTCGAATTGGGGATTCCATCGAGATTCGCAGTGGAGAATTGATTCCAGCAGATGGTGTCATCATCGAAGGTCATGGATCACTCGACAAAGCACCTCTGACCGGTGAATCGGTTCCAGTCGAAGTTTCGGATGGAGATGAGATACAGGCCGGATTAATTTTAGCCCGAGGTCCTGTTGTGTTGCGGGTAACTGCGGTTGGCGATGATACGCGCCTCTCTGGTCTCATCGATGCCGTACATACGTTCCGTGAAGACCCTCCACGATTGCAAAGCAGCATTGAACTGTTTACTGCTATATGGGTGCCAATTGTTCTTTTGGGTGCCGTCGCAATTTGGTATTTCATGTTCCCAGAGAATTGGAAAGTCATACTGCTGATTTGGGTTGTAGCCTGTCCGTGCGCTTTGCTTTTGGCGACCCCTGTCCCTCATGCAGCGGCGCTCTCCCGTTCGGCCCATTTCGGAGCAATCGCTCGCGGTGGCGATGTTATCGAACGTCTCTCTCGTGTGAACCATATTCTCCTCGATAAAACCGGGACACTGACCTCTGGAAAACCACGGTTAGGCGAAGTCATCATGGCGAAAGGTAAGCAACGCTCTGCTGCACTCAAACTCGCTGGTGGACTTGAAGCCCGTTCTTCACATCCTTACGCATTATCGGTGATGGAATACCTCGATGAGCAAAAAATTGTCCCAACTCAGGTTACAGCAATTTCTGATATTGAGGCTGGTGTTCGTGGGATGGTTGCTGGGAAAGAAGTCATGTTCATTCGATTTGACCGTGCAGCATCGCTTGATGTGGTTGTACCCTCTGATTTGCAATCTGCTTATTCCGAAACAGAGGCGAAAGGCCACGGCGCAAGTTTACTCGTCCGTGGTGGCGAAGGGATCGCGCTGGTGACCTTTATCCACGATGATACCCACGACGGCAGTAAAGAATTGATCTCTTCGCTGACTGCTCGTTCAATCAATGTTGAAATCCTATCCGGTGACCATCAATCGGCAGTATCTGCTTTTGCGAAGAGTGTGGGATTACCAGAGTCAGCTGCACACGGTGGATTTTCTCCTGAGCAGAAGGTTGACTGGGTGAAGAATCGCTCAAAGACCCACATTACAATGATGGTAGGTGATGGATTCAACGATGCTGCAGCATTGGCTTTAGCAGATGTCGGTGTTGCTGTTGGTACCGGTGAAACAGTTAATCTCGAAGCAGCAGATGTGTTGATACCAAGTGATGATCCACTCATGCTCACTGATTTAGTTGACTTGGCGCGAAGTGCCCAACGTATTCTCATAGGAAATCTCTTGATTACCGTTGGAATCACTCTTTCTCTTGTTGTGGCGGTCATTCTGCAACTGTATGACGAATTGTGGGTTGGAGTACTTATTCACGAGGCGTCGGTTATTCTCGTGATCTTGAACGGTGCACGGCTCGCTGGTGGCGATGGCGCAATACTTCTGTTGAAATCGATACTCAAGTCGCTTTGGTTCGACACAAAAGAAGCATTCCAACTTCTCAAGTTGCGTTACCTACCTCAGTGAAGTCGTCTCCTCGTCTCTTCACGCGGCATCTTCAAACCCTAGAAGCATCTCTCAGTCAACGGTGAGAAGATGGCACGAGTTCGAGCAGACCCAGTGACGACTGCACTTGCCCATCCAACTCGAAGGGCATTGTACATCTGCCTTGCAACGACGGAAGAGATGAGTACTGTTCAACTTCAAGCCGAAGTTAATGTTGAGCGATACAACCTCTATCACCATCTGAAAAAACTCGCATCGCTTGGTCTTATTGAGAATCATCGAGATGTTGGACGTGCGCGGTGGTGGAAGAAATTAACGCATGTGGATTTGCCTGAAATGCTTACGATCAGCCCCAATCCCTCGCCACCTGCTCCCCAGCCTGCATCGACTCAAGTTTCAGCAGGCGATGTTAGTTCCCTCCCGTCCACACTTTCCGATGCGGTTACCGACGGTGGTGAAATCCATATCCTTCAATTGGATGGATCACGCGACCAAGTTGGCGCCAAGAGAGTGTTGGAACTTCTCGCACAAGAGCATGGTATCGAACTTAATTTGCCATGGAATTTTCTTCCAGCGAGCATCGCACTGATTGCGAAGAAAAAGTAATTCCATCACAGAGAAGCAAACACCTCAAAAACAGAGAACAGGAGCGATGTATATGGGCGAAGAACTGACTGTTGAATCACGCATTTCACCTCCAGCACTCTCTTGTCCCAAATGCAATGGCTTGCTCCCAAACGAATTAGGCGAACTTACCTGTAAGCTTTGCAACGCACGCGTTCGGGTAGATCACCCCGTAACTCGTAGAAAGTGGCGCGAGGAAAAGTTAGGCTGCCCAGAATGTGGAAAAGTACTCGTGGCAGGAGTAAACAAAAGGCCTGCGCATCTTCAATGCGCATCCTGCTCAACTCACTTCACACTTACACCCCACACTCCCCGTGTCGAGATTTCATGCCCCGGGTGTGAACGCCAACTTCGTATGAAGCGCCGACCTGGTGAGCGTCAAATCGAATGCCCTGCATGCTCAAAGAGTTTCAAAGTCACCTTTTGATCTCTTTTTCATGACTCGTCGAACAAATACTTTGGGTTTCACTTCTGTGTTGCAGATCTTTGGAATAATAATTCTGAAGTTAACGATTATTAGTTTTGATTAAATAGTTAATAGTAAACCGACGGCCATGAACAACAACCGTATGAAAGTCGTTTTCGTAAGCCTAATCATGATTTTTACCAGCCTTGCTGGATGTCTTGGCGATGATGGAACAATTACCATTGAAGATGCCACTGACAACATGAATGATGGCAACAATTCTACCGTAATCGGTATGCTAGGAAGCGTAATGGTTTCCACATATCACATCGGTGAACTTGTGAAAGGAATTGCTGGTGAACATGTAGAGATGGAATACATGAGCCTTGACAATATTCCTGCCCACGATTACGAACCATCAGCTTCGGATCTTATCCGTCTACAGAATTCTGATGTGTTCTTTTACCATGGTTTGGGACTCGAACCTTGGGTCGACGAAACTCTCGATTCCCTCGGTAGCGATGCCCCAACTTCCATCCAAGTTCACACAATGCCTGAGGGCCTCAGCACACTTGACTACGAATCCCTACTCACCTCGGACTTGTGCAAGACTCTCGTTGCAGGACCTTTCGAAATGGTCGAACTCGTTGATGAAGAGGAGCATGCTGATGATGTCGAAATCCACGCAGAATACACTGCTTTCAACATCTCTTTTGCTGAGGAAGAACATGACGATCATGCAGATGAGGATGACCATGCAGGTGAAGAAGACCATGCAGATGATGCCCATGACGAGCATGAAGGCCATAGCCACCTTGAAGCAGAAAAGACCATTGCAAATCCTGCCGGATGCCCAGCAGACACCATGATTTCTATCTTCCATCTTGAAGAGGGTGAATACGTCATTGAATTCGACGGAGAAGGTCCAGAACATTTCGCAATGACCGCCCTCAAGATGCTTGGCGGTCACGCCCACCACGACCATGGCGACCATGGCGATGAACACGGTGATGAACACGGCGTTTGTCACGATATGTCCGATCACACAAACAACGACATCGACAACGAAGTAGATTGTGAAGCCGGCGGCTTCATCTGGATGGAAGAAGACGAC
>JABIWF010000024.1 GCA_018701175.1 Methanobacteriota archaeon | reverse complement strand
CGTTAACATCTATCACTCCACGCTCCAAAAGTTCGTGCATGGTGTCCCAAGTTGACCACATTTTTCTGCCATTGATGCCCTTAATGTGGAGGTATCGGAACACAATCTCATTCATTGGAACTTCTGGTGTAGGGTTGCCGTAAACGGAGAGGATGTTGACATAGCCTCCCATTCGAGTACTGAGGATGGTGTTGGCCAGAGCTTGGGGTGAGCCAGAGAACTCGCACGAGTTATCGACACCTCTTCCATCGGTTGCTGCCAATATTTCGGCGACGACATCGCTCTCTTTACCAAGCACGAGGTCAGCGCCGAGCGTTTTGGCCAAATCCATTCGGTAGGTGTTGTCCCAGTCGACAGCGATGACTTTGGTAGCACCCATGGCTTTGGCAGCGTTAACGGCAAACAAACCAATCGGCCCTAGTCCGTGAATGGCAACTGTAGCACCTTTGATTGGTCCTCCTGTAAGGGTGTGGATGGCGTTTCCGAGTGGGTCTTGTATCGATGCATGTCCGGGGTCAAGTCCCTTTGGAATCGGTCGGGCGTTCACTGCTGGTACGACAAAATATGGTCCAAAGGCACCGTTTGTATGTACACCAAAGATTGAACCGTTCTCGCAAATGTGAGCGTTTCCTTCATCGCAGCGCGGACAATTCCAGCAAGCAAGATGACACTCAATGGCGACGACATCTCCGATTGAATGCGATTCCACGCCAGCGCCCAGGGCGACGACTTCGCCGCATGTTTCATGTCCCGTGATAGTACCCAGTGGGACGTTTTCACGACTCCATTGGTCCCATTTCCAAATGTGAATATCGGTGCCGCATACGGATGTTGAACGAGTTTTAATCAAGACTTCACCTTCACTCGGTGAAGGAACGGGGTGCTCTATTCGGGTGAAACCACCGACAGTATCGGCAGTTTTTGTCCATGCAAGCATGGTATCTGGAACTTCACTCATGCTTCCCCTCCCTTTGGTTTCAGCGCACCCACTCTTTGATTCTTCGCTCAATCTGTCTCGAGTCATTTTTCGATTTTGAGAGGTATGTTGATAGGGGAGGCGCGACGGCCTAAAAGCCCGTTGATGTGCATGAAGTACGTTGTAGTTAGCGGAGGAGTCCTTTCTGGATTAGGAAAGGGAGTGACTGCAAGTAGCATCGGCGTATTGCTGAAAAGTGCAGGACTGCGAGTCACTTCATTGAAAATTGACCCGTATCTGAACAGCGATGCGGGCACAATGTCTCCGTTTGAACACGGCGAAGTTTTCGTTTTGGATGACGGTGGCGAGGTCGATCTTGATCTTGGCAACTACGAGCGTTTCCTTGATATTAATCTTGGAAAAGACAACAACGTTACCACCGGCAAAATCTACTCCAAAGTCATCGAAGCTGAACGCCGAGGAGATTACCTTGGGAAAACGGTTCAAGTGATTCCACACGTCACCGGCGCTGTGCAGGACTGGCTGGAAGAAGTAGCGCATCGACCCGCAGATGGAAGCGAGTTAGCGCCCGACGCCTGCATCATCGAACTTGGTGGGACCGTCGGCGACATCGAATCTGCGCCATACATCGAAGCCTTACGCCAATTCCAATTTCGTGTCGGCCGAGAAAACGTGACGTTTGTTCATGTGTCGTTGGTTCCTGTAATGGGGCCAGTCGGTGAACAGAAAACCAAACCAACCCAGCATACTGTGAAGGAATTGCGGGGCTTAGGTATCACTCCCGATATTCTTGTCTGTCGTTCATCTGCACCACTCATTAAGGAAACAAGAGAAAAGTTGGCAGCCTTTTGCCACGTTTCCCCAGAAGCAGTGATGTCAACCCACGATGTTCCTAACATCTACCATGTTCCATTGATGTTGGAAGAACAGGGACTTTGTGACATCATGAATCTCGACTGTCAAGCCACTGACTTACTGAACAACTGGAAGATTATGGCACACCATCTCGACACCTTAACCGATGAAGTCGAAATTGCAATGGTTGGAAAATATACTGACCTGTCTGACGCTTATCTCTCGGTCATCAAGAGTCTCCAACATGCAGCAATGGCCGTTGACCATAAACTCACCATCAACTGGATTGAAGCAAGTCATCTTGAATCCGACTGGGAAAACGGCAGTGAGAGCGAGAAGGCGTGGGCATTGCTCAAGCAATCGTCCGGCGTATTGGTTCCAGGAGGATTTGGCGACCGTGGTGTAGAAGGAAAGATTCTGGCTGCTGAATACGCTCGTACAAGTTCAACGCCGTACCTTGGCATTTGCCTTGGACTGCAAGTTGCAACCATCGAATTTTGTCGAAATGTTCTCGGATTTGAAGATTCGAATTCCACTGAATTCGATGAGAACTGCAAGAACCCTGCAGTTGTCTTCATGCCTGAAATCTCCAAAACCCACCTCGGTGGCACAATGCGATTGGGCAGCCGCCCAACCTTGTGGCAAGTGGATGATTGCAAAATTCGCCAATTGTACGGTGAAGGTGATTCGGTTGATGAGCGACACCGTCATCGATACGAAGTCAACCCTGATATGATTGAGGCTATTGAATCGGCTGGACTTGTTTTCGTTGGGAAAGATGAAACTGGTCAGCGCTGCGAAATATTCGAACTTGATGGCCACCCGTATTACGTCGGCGTTCAGTACCACCCCGAGTTCAAGAGCCGGCCTGGCCGCCCAAGTCCACCGTTCCTCGGTTTACTCAAGGCATCAACCGGTCAACTTTGATTCACGCTTCTTCAATTCGAATAAGCCGTGTCGTTCTGAATCCCTGAAGGATTTTGATAAATCGTTTGGTTTGGAAGACTTGGTCCAATTCAACCTCTCCTGTGTCAATTCGTACAGCGTTTAGCCCAATCAATTTAGCTGGAGTAGCAACGCCGAGAATATTGTCAATTCCAATCATCCGTAAAACATCGGGGGAGAGTTGGAGATTGCCCCTACCAATGAGGAAGCCTTGCCCACCCATCGGCGAAAGTAACAACAATCGTGGTCGTTGGTCGCCGTTTTCATCAACATGCTTGGCTATGACTTCGAGCAGTTGTTGTTCATTGAGGTCGGTATGGGATTGCCGTTGACCGTTTTCCGCAGGCCCAAGAACATCGATACCAAGCAGCGTTAGCTTTTCGCCGCAGAACTCTCCCATTCTTCGAAGCGTGCCTCCACTGCCCCAAATTACCATCAAATCATCCTGGCTTGAGAGTAAAGACTCGACATGCTGGGCGAGACCTTCGATGGTATCAGATTCGCTTGTTCGCTCAACTTGTTCTTTTGCCCCTTGCATGAACCGAGGGCTTGAAGGAGTCCATGCTTCACCGTACATTCGGACTTTCCATATTCCTTCTTGATAGATTTCTTCGTCTAAATCCATGACTTCGGTAATGGCACATCTTAGATCGCCAAGTAGGAATGCCAGTGTGACTTCAGCAGCCGCTTTGGGTGTAGTTGCGAAGCAACCCGAATGCATTTTGACGCCACCAGGGACACCGATGAGTGGGATTTCTTGTGCTTCTTTACTTATGCTTTCCAGCGTGTTGGCAATGTCACGTGTCGTTCCATCACCACCTGCGTAGAGAATGGCCTCTGCACCGGCATCTACCAATGCTCGAACCAACTGACTCGTCTCTTCAAACGAGGTTTCTGTGGGCGTAGAGCCAAGCGAGGTGAAGGACATTTTTTCAGTTGATTCTGGTGCCCAAGTGTCACCCATTCGACCACTCCAGCCAAGGCATTCAAGGTCAACATCGCTGCGATTAAGAGAACTGGATAACAGCGATTGAAGTGCATTAAGAGCGAGATTCATCCGTGGACCAGCTCGGTCTTCTGCACCGGCTGCTCGGGCTTCAGCAGCACGACCATCGCTGCCTTTGAATCCGAGGCGGCCACCAAGGCCAGCGTCTGGATTGACCACGATTCCGATGCGCATGATTACCCGAGATGATTCACCTTCAAGAAGACCTGCATTGGGATATTTATGGCGGTGGCATCAAAAATACGCATCCAATCGAAGTCCCATGCGCACCTCGGCCCGCCGCCGCCTAGCCCTACTTCTCACGGTCGGTTTTACCACATTGTGGCTTGCTGCAGGATACATTACTTGGATCATGAATGGATGTAAGGCCTACATGCCTTTCATTTCAGATTTTGATTTGTATGAGCCTGGTGATACGATTTTCACTGTTGGGACTTTTGTGACCGGTTATCTGGTGTTTTGGATTATCATGGAGATTCACTCGATGAACATGAAGCGGATCCAGTCGGCGGGACACCACACCTTATGGCACGGCGTCAACCATCTTGCTGTGTTTCCAGGATTGATTGGTGCATTCTCCTGTATACGGATTGGAAGCGTCCCATGGGATACCGATGGTCCAATGCACGGCCATTACGCGTTTGACATTTTTACCTTCGGCGTATATTGGTGTCTGCTCATTACGGCGGTTACAATACGTATTTGGTGGAATCATCCCCGTTTCCGGACACTCATTGGTTTGCGTATTTTGGCTGCACTTTCGGCCTTCGTTGGATTGTTCCAACTGATTGCAACACAATCACAGGTGTGGGGTGAAGACTTTGACTGGGATGCTTACAACGCATTAACTGCAGATATGATGTCGTTCTGTACCAGTTCACCGTATCCAATGCTCAATGTCTCCGCAGTTTGGGAATACGTCTTGGTGTTCGGAATCTTAGGGACGATTCTTTCGTTTTTACCCGAAGTGGATTTTGAGGAATCAAGCCTCGAAGAAGAATGAGCATTCGACGCAAGGTTTGATGTGCTCTGCGTACTTTGTGTAATTATGAACAGAAGCGGTCGTGAGTTGCCGAGCCTCGAAGACACCCTTGCCAAAGGATTCGCTTCAATGCATTCGGAAGACGAAAGCACCGTTGTAGAACAACCTGAAGAGGTCCAAGTTCAGCAAGAACCGGTAGCACCCGCCGTGACACCTGATTACAGTAAACCCACTCAATTGGTTGAAAACCGTTCCAGTTTTACCGTCTCAAGCGTTCAATCGGAGGCTGAAAGTGATGCGGATGACGACGAGTCTGCCGCTGAATCGAGCACTGAAGTCTTGGATAAACCGACCAGCACTCTCGGCGATGATTTTGATGTCGAATGGTGAGATTTCATACAGGCACTTATCAGTGAACACCGTTAGCGAGCAGTATGAAAGTCTCACGAAACTTTGTCCGAACATTCATTTTCATCTTCGGGACACTCGTTCTCGTTTCGTATCTTTATGGCCTCTCTCATGCGTCGGATAAGGAGGCTCTATGGGGCGGAATTCCTTGGTCACAAGCACAAATGATTGTGCCGTTCATGTTTTTGGCAGCCTTTGGATTTTTGACGTATTGGTGGATAATTTTGTACCAAAACGATGTTTCCATGATGGAATCATTACGATGGCCTTGGGGCGAGTCTGATGGCGGTGGCGGAGCTCGTTTACTGCTTGCGTTTGCACTGGTTGTGATTCCATCGGCACTGTGGCTTGAGGCGACCATCTATCACTTGGATCACAACTACAGTTGGACTCCAATTTTAGTTGTCGGCGTTTTGATGCTGACGTGTGTTGGAAACATCATGATGGGTCTGCTGGCTTATTCAGCGTATGCCGACAAACTTCCAGGCGGAGGTAAGATGCTGCTTGGTTCAATCCTCCTCGGCATTCAGTGTATCCTTTTTGATGGCATTTACTGGAACTTGAAATTCCCATGGTAATGGGTTCTCAAACCTCTTTCTTTTTGGCCGAATGAGTGTGATGGTTTGATGAAGGGCTTCCAACCCCGTAGGGGTTGAAGGAGAGCACCGTATGACACTCATCAACATCACCTTGCCCGATGGAACGGTTAACGAATACGCCGCAGGAATTACCTGTGCAGAGGTAATCACCGATGCACTGGGCCGCAAGCACGGCTGTCTAGCGGCTCGAATAGACGGTGAAGAATGCGATTTATCTCGAATGCTCGATACCGATTGTTCGGTTGAAGGTATTCTTACCGACTCGGATGAAGGCATCCATATTCTTCGGCACAGCGCTGCTCACTTGCTTGCTCAGGCGGTTATGGCGATTTATCCCGATGCAAAACCAACGATTGGTCCAGCGATTGACCGAGGATTCTACTATGATTTTGCAATGGAGCCTATCGCAGAATCTGACTTGAAGCCAATTCAAAAGAAGATGCAAGAAATCGCTCGAAAGAACTTCACTGTTGAGCGCGTGGAATTGAACGATGAAGAATTGCAACAGCATTTTGCTGGCAATCCGTACAAACTGGAAATTATCAACGATAAAATCGAAGACGGCGGTGGTTCAACCATCTACAAGCAAGACGACTGGTACGATTTGTGTCTTGGCCCTCACGTCCCAAACACGTCGCGATTGATGCATGTTAAACTCACCAGCATCTCGTCAGCGTACTGGAGAGGCGATCAAGACCGAGAGCAATTGGTGCGTATTTACGGCATCGTTGAACCAAGTAAAGAAGCACTTCGAGCAACTTTAACTCGACTTGAAGAAGCCAAAAAGCGAGACCATCGCAAGTTGGGCAAGGATTTGCAATTGTTCCATATCGATGAGGAAGTTGGACAGGGATTAATTCTCTGGACGCCTCGTGGGGCAATTATTCGACAAGAATTGCAGGATTTCATTTCCTACCACCTCCGTCGGCAAGGCTATTCGCAGGTCTTTACACCTCACGTCGGTAAACTCGACCTGTACCGCACATCAGGACACTTCCCGTATTACCAAGATTCGCAGTATCCGCCTTTGGTTGAACGGGACTTGATGAAGAAACTGGCTGATGAAGGCTGTACCTGTGGCGAATTATCGAATATGATGAAGAGCGGTGATATCGATGGATACATGCTCAAACCAATGAACTGCCCTCACCACGTCAAGATTTACGCTTCACAGATGCGTTCTTACCGTGATTTACCGCTCCGCCTTGCTGAGTTCGGTACCGTCTATCGATGGGAGCAATCCGGTGAAATATCTGGTATGACTCGAGTCCGTGGATTTACTCAAGACGATGCGCATTTGTTCGTCACCGAAGACCAAATTGCCGAAGAAGTGCTGGGCTGTATCGAACTTGTTCAAATCATATTTGACAAACTGGGAATGAAAGATTACCGAGTCCGAGTCGGACTACGTGACCTTGATTCTGACAAGTACGTCGGCGACCCGGCGCGTTGGGATAAGGCCGAAGACGCTTGCCGTGCAGCAGCAGAATCCCTTGGAGTACAATGGTCTGAAGAGCAAGGAGAGGCTGCTTTCTATGGTCCAAAGATTGACTTCGTCGTGAAGGATGTCATTGGCCGTGAATGGCAACTTGGAACGGTTCAAGTGGACTATAACCTGCCTGAACGGTTTGGCTTAGAGTACAAGGGAAGCGATGGCGAATTGCATCGCCCAGTGATGATTCACCGTGCACCGTTTGGTTCAATGGAGCGTTTCTGTGGTGTTCTTATCGAACATTTTGCCGGCAAATTCCCGACATGGCTTACTCCTACTCAATGCCACATTATCACCATCTCCGAGAAGCATACTGCCTATGCAGACGAAGTGGCTCAACTCTTGAGAGACAACGGTATCCGTGTCGAAATTGACAACGGTGATGATACCATTGGCAAGAAAATCCGCACTCACCGGAAGATGCAACCAGCGTATATGGTCATCTTGGGTGACGGTGAAATCGAATCTCGTAGCGTAAGTTTGCGTGCACGAAACGGTGATCAAGTGAGCGGCATCCCTCTGGATACCTTCTTGACTGATTTGAAGCGTGAAATCAAGGAGAAAGTTTCTCAACCTGCACTTGCAGTAAACACTGAAGACTGAGGTTTTATCATGACTGCTCCACCGATTGTTAGCGGATTCACGCCCGCTGCATTGGTGCCGTATGTTTTGGCAGCAGCAACTGCGTGGCTGTTTTGGACTCGGGTTGTTCCACGTCAACTACGAGGATTGCAAGTTGCATTCCAAACCGGTGTAAAGCGGTATGAGGTTCACCAAATCACTCGAACGACCCAAGATGCTCGAGAATTATTGAGTTCTCGTGGAATGGTCTTTGGTGTTGCATCGTACATTCTTGCTTTGGTTGGAGCCCTCCTGTTGTTCTTTGAATTCATCATGATTCGAATGGATTACTCCGATGGATACCACACGCCTTCTCTCAGCATCGCACTAATTTTCATTGCTTTCCCCGCCCTGGTTTCTTCGGGGACATCTCTGGGCGCACAGGTCATCAAACCAATCGGCCAAGACCGCGCATCGCTGCAAGAATCCAGTGTCTGGAGGAGCTACACGTACGTTATGCTGGCTTTACTTTGGCTGGGTCTTGTGGTCGCTTTGTACTTGCTACTGGAGGTTGCTGAGGTGCCAGCATCCAGAAGGTTCAGTATCGCAGCATTTGCCATGTTTGCGCCATCTATTTTGGCTTACGGTCGTATTCTTGGTTCTTCATGGCAGGCACTTCGCCAATCGTCTCGTAAAATTGCCAACGGTAAGCCTTCTCCGTTTCACAACCACGTTCCAAAGGCAAAACAACAAGCCGTTGCCCAGATTGTCAACTTCAACCTTATTGTGATGCCGTATGTGGCTTTGAATACGCTTGTCTCGTTGATGATTCTGCTGTACGATCCGACGATGCTAACGCATTCTGACCGGGTTCTTGCTTTGCCTGAATACCGTGTTCAAACAACGTTCATGGAAGAGGGTGGCGTTCTCGGCTTTGCTCTGATTGAACTCTTTTCGTTCATTCCACAATCTGGAATACGCGTACCAATCGTCACGTTCATTCTCTTATTCCTGCTTCTTAACGTCGCATTGATTGGTTTTTTGTTCGTTTACGAAGTTGCTCGTATCCTCTTCTTGGATGTTCAAGATGTATCGGGTAAAGGCGGCATCAAACTTGCAGACAGCCGCTTACTGCGTGCTGAACCGTCCCAGCAAGCCAAAGTTCTCAATTTCTGTTTTACTGGATTTGCTGGACAATCAATGCTGTTGCTTGCTCTGGCTATGATCACATTCTGGGATTCCAGTTTCCTTCCCCAAGGAGCAGCCTGTGGCGAATGGGAGAAGACTGTATGTGCAGTCATGGAAAAAGATTCACTTGAGGAATTAACCTGGATGCTCGCTTCTGGTGGACAGATTGCATTCCTCGCCGTATGGGCTCGTTCTCGCCGTATTGGGCTAAAACTGGAAGATATTTCTTTTGATGCTGCGGTAGGTGAAAACCGTGAACGTCTCTCGGAAATGGCGGATTTGATCTATCTCAAACAAAAGCCGTTCACTGAATTGGTCTCGGAAGATGATTGGTCGAAAGCCATGGATCGACTCGACAAGGTTACTGAGGGTCACGGAGAACAACTGGAAGGCCTAAACCTTGCACGAAAAACGGATGCGATGATGGAATTGTATGCTGGCCTCGGCCGTTGGAACGAAGCCGAACAAGAGGCCGTTTCATTGCTGGCATTGCGTGGAGGGCGAGAAGCACAGGTCGCCCGATTGATTTTGACAGCCGCTAGTTTGGCTCAACGTGATTATGCTGAAGCCAAACCACGACTTGTTCTTCTCGGCGATGATGACATTGAATCTGCACGGTTGCAATGGGCAGCCTCGTTGTTTAATCCGAAACATACGAAACTTGGCCCTGAGTTCAAATCTCTTATTTCGATTGACTCATTGATGAAGAGAAACATCGACCTCGTTGAACGATACCGTACCGGCCGACCTCAGAGCAACCTCAAGTACCTCAATACTCCATCTGGGCGTCTGTTCTTGCTTGGAGACATTGCTCGGATGCGACTCGCAGGACTTTCCGATAAAGGATTGAATCTCATTGAAGGCTTCATCAAAGAATTTGAAATTACGGATTGGACACACGGTGATGTCGTCCGTGCTTTACTCCACATCGATTCTGGTCGAATTCACACTGGCATTTCCATGGCAGAGAAATTGGCAATTGAACATCCAAGACACCCACACGTCCGTAATTTGGTTGGTGAACTCGCTCGTTCCGGCCATATGGACCTGTTACCATCTCAAGAGACAACCATCGAATGGCTCAACGATTCAGGCCTTAATTGGCTTGATGGATGGACTCGAAAGCACGTCGTTGCTCCTCCTCCAACCTTCGGTAACAAGCCACTCATTCAGCACGCATGGAATTCGAACGGGTGGACGGCCATGGACGGCGTAGGCAGTCTTGCTGTTGCTCGTTCAAAGAAATCCAACGGGTGGAAGGTCATACAGAAAACATGGCCGAACGGTCTCCCAATGTGTTTGCACGTTCATTTGACCGGCATAATCGTCACCGTGTCCGGTATGCCAGTTGATATTGGATTCCCAGGTACGCTTGATCTCAAGACCATCGACAAGAAACATCTTCTGGATATCTAGATGAGTCTTCGAAGGCGTTCCATTGCAGAGTCTGCTTGCGATAATTGTGTGAGGCAGTCTTCAACTCGTCCACCAGCTAACGCTTCAGCAGCAAGTGCAATTGCTTGTTCACAGGCTCTGCGGTTTTCATCTTCAATGGAGATGTTGCTGGCATCGCATTGATTGCGAAGTGTGTGCCATTCTTCGACAACAAAGTCGTACAGTTCAAGAGCCTCTTCAGTCGCTTGTCCTTCATTATCCAAATCGGTTGTAATGGCATCAAGTAGAGCATTGGCATGACTCCATTGCTTGGTATCAGCAGCATCTTCAACCGACTTCAAACGCTTTTCCCATTCGTCTTTGTCGTCACGGTCTTTGAATTGTGCAACCAACTTCTTGCGCTGTTTGAGTCCTCTCCGGACGTTGTCCATCGCTGTGCGTTCTGCTTCAATGGAGCGCACAACGCCGTCTGCTAAACCAATCGCTTGGCTTGGGCTACCTGCATCGATGGCTTGTTCAGCACGCTTCAATCGCAATTCCATCTCTTCGGTGTCAAGGCCATCGGTCTGCTTGAGTTGCCGAGTTGCTTCTTTCAGAGATTCGAGCGCCCGACCTTGAGCATCTTCGTCTGCCAGTAACTGTTGAGGTATGACCGAGGCGAATTCGTACGCTTCACGTGGCGCTTCGCTTGCCAATTTCTTTCTCGCATCAGCAAGTAATTCCTTGAGATGTTGAATGCTTTCTGCTTCGTTACCGGCAAGGAGTCGGCTGGCTTCAGCGATGGACTGTTCTGCAACACCCCACCATTCGATGACGTCATTGGCTAATTTTTTCGATTGCCTGAACAGCATTTCACCCTCACGAAGTGAGCCGAGTTTCACTTCTCGTGCCCCCATGTCAAAGGATTTCCTGGGGCGCTTAGCGGTTGGTGCGATGCTTTCCGCCTTTTCGATAGCTGCGAGTGCGTCCGCTTGGATTATTTCGACGTCACCACTCAGCGATAGCGTCCTTTCGATGTCTTCCTCGGCTTCATCCAGTAATTTCATTCCGTATTCAGGATCAATGTGGCCTTCTTCTTTCGCAGTCATCACGAGGCTGGATGCTTGGTCAACTGCTGCACCATCCGCTTTGAGTTGCAGTAATTGTGACTCAATTCCGTCCAATCGCTTGGTGAATATCTTGCGTTGCCCGCGCTGATCATCGCCAACAAACCAGATGTATCCTGTAGCAACGATTGCGGTTACAAGTGAGGCGATTGATGCAATCCACTCGTAGGTCATCGATTCAGGCATCTCGCCTACGAACAGGGAAAATGCTGCCACTCCACCAAGGCCGGTCATAATGGCTCGCCAACGGAGGACATCTAATCCACCTTGCAACACATTGGAAGAAGTTTGGTAGCATGCATAGGCGACAACGATTAGAAAAGCACTGCCAAGTAAAGCAGTGCTCTCCTCAGTGTTCAGGTGCTTTGCTGCTAAGATAAGGAGTACCGGCCAAGCGATGCAGGCGAACGAACCGATTCGAGTTCGTGCTTTCGCATCGTCAAGAACTGAGTCTTGTAGGATAAGTCCGTATGCGATGATGAGAAGTGGGTATCCCAAACCCTCAAGCAATCCGGAGTCGCCTTTCAATGCGGTTTGAAGGTTCGGCCACATGAGCCATACAGCACCGGAGAGTATGACCAGCGAAGACGCGGTCGTCAGCCGTTCAATGCGTTGCTTTCTGGCTTGCCGTGCAGCGTCGATTGCTGCATCTACATCCGCCCAAGCATCGAGAGCCATGACACTCCTCGGTTGCATCACGGTGATAATCACTCCGATGTTTCGTCCATCACTTTGGCGTTCGTGTTCAACATAATTGACGGGAATGTTCATGGGTGTCTTTGACTGCCTTTCATGATGGAAGGGAGCATTGTGGCTGGACTTATCACTATGGATGACTTGACAAACGAACAAATTATTGAGATTTTAAGCGATGCTGAACGCTTGTTGCCAGTGGCACGTGGAGAGTTGTACCTGCCGCTCTTGAAAGGGCGAATACTTGGAAACTTGTTTTTCGAGCCGAGTACTCGTACGCGTATGTCGTTCGAGACGGCAATGAAACGACTTGGAGGAGATGTCGTCAATCTTGGTGACGTAAAAACATCCTCTGTTGTCAAGGGTGAAACGTTGTTTGACACCATCCAAATGGTTGATGGTTACACCGATATTATTGCCATGCGCCACCCTCGACAGGGTGCAGCCCAATACGCTCAAGACGCTGCTCGAGTTCCTATTCTCAACGGCGGTGACGGAGCTGGACATCACCCGACTCAAACGATGCTCGATCTGTTCACGATTCAACAAGCCCACGGGCGCTTAGACGGCCTCAAAGTCGTTCTTGCAGGCGATTTACGCTATGGTCGAACCGTTCACTCACTTTCCCATGCTTTGGTACGGTTTGGTTGCGACCTCGTCTTTGCCAGTCCGGACCTGCTTCGCATGCCGGAGGAAATCGTTTCTGATTTGCGTGCTCATGGGGCCAACGTTCTTGAAACCGAAGATTTGTACGGTTCGATGGCAGAAGCCGATGTCGTTTACATGACTCGAATCCAAAAGGAACGCTTTGCAGATGAAGATGAATACGCACGCTGTGCTGGTGCATACAAACTCCACGCTCGTCACCTCGAAGATGTCAAGCAAGACATGATTGTCATGCACCCACTACCTCGTATCGATGAAATTGACCCAACTGTGGATAAAACTCGTCATGCCCGGTACTTCGAACAAGCATTCAACGGAGTCGTTGCACGAATGGCATTACTGTGTCGACTTCTTGGAGTTACTGTACCTGCTGATGTCCATGCTGAAGGAGGTGCTCTCTGATGTCGAACGAACACAGTATGCGACGAGTGACCGCAATTCGAAACGGAACGGTCATCGACCACATTCCTTCAGGACAAGCAATGCGTGTCTTGGAAATGCTTGGAATCGGTGGAGAAACATCCGTTCCAATTTCTTTGGTGATGAACGTCCCTTCAAAGAAGATGGGCTCAAAAGACATCATCAAAGTCGAAGACCGTGAATTGACACAGGGAGAACTTGACCGCCTCGCTCTTGTCGCACCTGATGCGCATGTAGCCATTATCCGAGCCTATTCGGTTGCGGAAAAACTCACCATTAACCTCGGTGAGGAAGTCGTCAATGTTGTGCGCTGTACCTTCTCGAACTGTATAACAACCAATCTACGTGAACCTCAAGCACATCGCTTGCGTGTCGTTCAGCGAGACCCTCTTGAATTGCGCTGCCACTACTGTGGTCGCCCACAAGACCTCGGAGAGTTGGCGAACAACGTCCTATGATTCGTCGTTCATCAATTGACGCATATCGCACGCTTTGCATTGTACGCCTGAGGTGAGTTCACCGCATGTTTGGCACGGTGTAGGTGGAGCCGGGCGGGCCTCTGAGCCACCCAGTTCGATCACTTGGTCGCGCAGTAACTTGATGTTATCAGCCATACGTAGCAGGCCATGCCGTGTTCCTGGGACATCAGCCTCCATTTTGGCCACCATTTCACGATGCCTCCACCGTAAAGCTCCTTGAGCGTGCGGGCATTCTTCATGATGCAATGGTAAGTTTCTGTGCAATGCATAGAGGTGGACCTCTTGTTCAGGAATCCATCGCAAAGGAACGATACGAGGCGCTAATCCATCTACTGGAGTAGTTGTATGAGGTGCGAGTCGAAGCGTTCGTTCGACATCACCGTTTGTCATGTTCATGAGTACGGTTTGAGCCATGTCGTCGAGGTTGTGCCCGAGTGCGACGTAATCCGCATTGACGCGTTTTGCCAGGTGGTTGATACCTTGTCGCCTGAACACCCCACAATAGGAACATGGCATGCGTGGTGCCTCTTTGTTGTCTTTGACCAAGCCCGGAATCTTACTTGCGACTTCATCCATTTCTTTGAAACTCAATTCAGGATAGGATACAGTGATGAATTCTATTCCAAGCCGCTCACACAATTCTTGCGCACAGATCAGTGAAGGGGGGCGGTAACCCTCGATCCCTTCGTCTACTGTTCCTGCGATGATGGTGACATCTGGCCGCTTGCCGACTCGGTCAACCAGGCTGTCAAGCAGGACTGCTGAATCTTTTCCGCCGGATATCGCCACGAAGATCACCGTGTTCTTGTTTCGAGGCAAGATGAGTTGCTGGCGGAGTTCCTTTCCGATTTTTTTACGAACCGATTTGGCCATGTGTTCTCCGCACAGGATACGTCCTGAGTAGGCTTGTTCCAGGATTGCAGGTTTCGAACAACTGTCGCAGGTTGGTACCGAAAACAGCGGTTCTCCCTCTTGCGCCATGGTACTTGCGTGCACCTCTACGGTTTGAGTTCACCGCTTGTCCTGTGTTGAATCGTGGCTTTGGAACAATTCTTTTCTTCAAATATTCTAATTGAAATTTTAATTTTTCAATTGAAAAAATTTACCCATGGCCTCACATTTCGGGCTGTTTTTGCCGACAATTCTTCAGGTTATATGGCGCGGAAATCATTACAAGAATAGTTCTCCGCGCTGCCTATTTTTCAATCTCCAGTTGGAAAATCAATTTGGGTCTTCAAATCCCCCTTTAGGGGGATGAAAGCGCAAAACTACTTGAAGGCCACAGCACTGACCGATTGTTTGAGAACCATGCTGCAACGCGCACTTGCTGGATTATGCCGTCTTGAAGGCGTCAATCACGCTATGCTCATTGATGATTCTGGCCAACTCTTGGCCAGTGTTGGAGATGAAGGCATTTTTGCACCCGTAAATCAGGCCATTGAGATGCTAAACGTCGCCAAAGAAACTGGCCACGCACTTGGCTTAGGCCAAATCTATGAAGTGTGGAGTGAGAGTTCATCTCGCATGGTCTTGGATGTCGTTGGACCGAATCGCATCGTCGTACTCAGTGGAGACGGCGGCCGATTAGCACGATGGCGACATGCGCTTGACCGCGACCGTCGAATCATAGCGACAACCCCCCAAATGTGAGTGATACCATGTTTAATTTACCCGAAGGAAAACCAATTGAAGGAACAATCACTGTCGGAAGCGGCACTATTCAGCCGTTTGACCATGGTGTCATTAGCACATGGATTGGGCGACGAAAAACACCTGCAGGACACCGATTGGTTCGAGCAGGCCGTATCGTTGGGTGGCTCGCTGAATCCGGTAAAGGCAAATTGCTGCTTGCTGGCAAGGAAGCCCGACTTCGTCTTGAAGACATAGAATCCAAGGAGAACAGCCGGTATATCGCTGGCGAATATTCACTTGCAGGTCTTGGAAGCGTCGCTGAAGTCGTTCCTGAAGCGTTCGAACACGCTGCTGACCGACAAGGCCTTCTTGCTCGTGGCGATGCTGTAGTCCGTCTCTTGTCTCGAGATTTATCTGCTGTTCTTCGAACAATGGTTGAACGTGAGACCGTCCGAGGAGCAATTGCGATTGACCAAGGCATGCTCATCGACAGCGTAGGAGATTTACCGAACGATGCAGAAACGCTCGCTCGAGAGATTCACTCGACTCTTGAAGCAATGAACATCAGCATTGTCGAAGATGACAGCATCGTTGGTGGTAGCCATTGGACCATGCATCACGAAGGTGGTTCTCTTCTTCTTGCTCAAACAGGAGATGTATCGCTGGGTGTTTGGACCGAAGCCAATACCAATCACGCTCGTCTCATCTCAGCAGCAGCAGCAGTTCTGGAAGGAGAACTCGGATCGGTTGGTGCATCAGGAGGGCCGATGCCGGAAGGTTTCGTTCTCCGTGAAGGTCGTGGCGGTCCAGATGCGATTCTTTCCATGCTAACTGCAGGTGTAAGTGAAGAGGTAACCGGCCACCTTCAATCCGGCCAATCTTCGACCGCAGTTTCTGTTCTTTTGGCACGTGGCGTCCCCGTTGGGATTTCTGCTCCTGAGGGGCAGTCGCTGGAAGAGGCAATGCTCACCTTTACTGATTCGTCTCGAATCCTCAAACTTCACCGATTACCTGCAGGTACAATCGTTTCTCGAGATTCTGGTACGGTGGAAGAGTTCCGACTCGACGACTTCCATGACCTTCTGGTAACACTCCGCACTCGTTCAGAAAGCCGCCGAGCAAACCTCAAGAGCAAACTCACCGATTTGTTTGGGTTTGAAATTGGTATGGAGCAATTGCGAAAGAGCCGTTCCAGTGCGACATTCCCTGAAACAGTTGGCGATGTAAGCGGTGGACTGCCTGGTGAGGTTTCACCACCGTTGGCAGTCGATGCTGGTCTGCGTCGCCGATTGGAAGCCGCTGAACACAAAATCAGCGATTTGGAAAAAGAAAAGGCAGCGCTTTCCAGCCGTTTAGATGAAGCGCAATCTGGGAAGAAAGCCGCACAGATTCTTGCCCGTGAGGCTTCAGAATCCCGACAAGAGTTCCTTACGAAGGTTGAATCTTCAAATTCATCGCTTGATTCTCTGCAACTGGATGTTGCAGAATCTCGAGCAGCAGCAGAACAAGCAGAGAACCGAGCTGAACGCCTTGTTCGCCGTGTGAATGAACTTGAACATCAGGTGAGTGTCCGAGCTGCTGAGTTGGCAAAGGCTCTGGGTCATGCTGACTCCAGCGAAACACTTCGCTCATCGATTGAAGAGTTGGCACTGAAGGAAGCACAACTCAACGGCGACCTTCTCGCTGGAAGCGAAAGGCTTGCCACAATCCGTCAACAATCGGACGACGATGAACGACGGCTTCGTGTTCTGCAAGAACAAGTTGAAGCAACACGTGAGCGACATACTCGAGCGCAGGCTGAAGCAATGATGATGGAAGACAAGATTCATTCGAACTCCTCGGAATTGGAATCCATTGAAGCAGAAGCAAAAGCAGCCCGTCGAAGAGCAGAAGAGGATCGCAACCGTTTGGCTACAGACGAGGCACGTCAAGCACAAGTTCAGGCTGAATTGCGAGAACTGATGTCTGAACGCCGACAAACTCTCCGTGAATTGGGAGACCTTGGCGCTCGCAGAGGTCACGCAGAGGCTGAACTTGTTTCCCTTATCGAGCGTGCTGAAGCACTTTCTCAAGCGCATGAAGAGGCACTCTCAGATATTCAAGAAGCAGAACGCCTTCGAGCAAGACTGGCTGAAGAACCTCTCGCCCAAGCACTGCTTGACGATGCATCCACTTTTGATGGCCTTGGTCCAGTTCTTGAACGTCTTGAGAATGCCCGTGCATTGGGTTACTCAGTCACACTACTCGACCGTGCAGTCGAGCGTGGATTGCAAGTGATTCAATCCACCGTAGATCATGTCGCAGCAACACCACGGCATCTGCTTTCCAGTGAAGTGATGACGCTTCTTGAACGTCAAGTCCCTCAAACAGCAGGTGCAGTTCGCGGTCTTGCACGATGGTCTGTCCAACAAAGGCTCGAACATCAGTTGGGTGAAACGGTAGGTCATGTCGTTATTGATCTCGAACACCTGTTGGAAGATTTCGACCGTTCGATTACCATGTTGCGTCGATTAAGAAACGTCTTGGAACAACTCGTTCGACTCGGTGCACCTCCGCATGAAGTTGATGCACTGCTGAACAATTGCACCCGCCCTGAAGCACTGCCAAGCATCGCACAAGCAACACGCAAGTTGATTCAAGTTGCACTCGATGACATCTATTTGGAAGCCGACCAGCGTGATGCAGGTGAGGCTATTGCATTGGAAGACACTGCTCGTGTGCTTGAAGAACTCATTACTCAATTGGATGCTTCTGGTCTTGCAAACGGCGTTCCAAGTGGAATGCTTTGGGAGTTCCAACGCGACGGTTTGTTGCCGTATGAACGCAACTCAATACCGGATGCGCAACGAACGCCTGTAGAGCAAGACATGCTTTCTGACATGGAGCCTTCCCTGGCCGGACAAGTTCCTGTTTCCTTGGATGTCGTCACTGAAACTACAGTTGTCGACGAATCCGGTTGGGAACAGATGCCAACGCCTGTGGATGAAGATACACCAGAGGTAGTGAACTCCATTCGTGCACCTGTAACGGTCAGCGAAACAGAACACAGTGATGAACGAGCACAACTTGAGGCAGAATTGGCTCGTCTTGATGCGTCTTGGGACCGCCGAAAAGAGCCGGTCGCAGAACAATCGACAGACCCTGCCTTGGCAGCACTTGAAGCCCGTTTGTCGAATGTTGATTTTTGAGGTGAACGTATGACGGACTCACCCACCATCGTCAACCGTAGCGAATCTTCTGGACGACGCTACCCACTTTTCGTTGAGCGAATCTTGCTGGTCCTCGTCATTGCAGGGACATGGTTTCTTCATCCGATGGTGATGGATTCTTTGGATGGTGCCGTTGGTACAGTAGCCGCATGGTGCGGCTTGCCAATGCTTTTGTTGATGTGCGCAGAGCTTACAGGAAGAGTTCTACAATCCGTTCGCAACGATGCGTGATTAAATGTCGACAACTTTCTTTTCTGCAGGCATTGCGTCAGCGTTCTTTCGAGCGTAGATGAATCCCCAAATTCGTTCCCATGGAACGAAGAACCGTAGGAGAGCCATGATGCTCAAGAACATAGCAGCAGAGATCACCAATCCATAGGTTAGGGACAATTCGATTGATTCAGAGACTTGCCCTGCCCACTGACTGCCCGTTGAGTCTTCGACAAAGCCGAGAAGAACGGTGTGGAATCCAAGCGCAATCATCGTTGCAATTCCAGTCAGTCCAAGGAATCCAAAGGTGTGTTTGAGATGGGTGTTGAGTACGTTGTCCATTTGGCGTACGTATTCAGGGTCACGCTTGCATGACTCTGGGAGCCTGTAAGCATACTCAAGGTAGCGAATAACGCCGTATGAAGATTCTTGGAACACCATGATGAGTACGGCAATCATAATCAACGCAAACTGTTGCTTGGTAACCAACATCAGTCCGAAGATACCGATTGTTGGTTCGCTGAATTGAGCGCCAATCACATTGACTGAATCTCCGTACGAGCCCAATTGCCCGTTGATGAGTGGGAAGGCAAGGATTGCGTGTATGCCAAGGAAAAGCAATGTGAAACCTATCGCCCACGCAATTGAACGGCGAGAAAGCCCCCATATGCCACGAACGCCCATGATGACCGGCAAGAGGTAGAGGAAGAGAATCATCAATGAAAGTATCATCAACAGAGGCCATTCTAAGGTGCTCAATTCGCTTGAGTTTGGTAATCGCAAGTCGAAGGAAAACAACATGCCTGTTAGCCAAGACAACAACAGTTGTCCGACCAATACGACGATGAGAGTGATGATGAAACCAAGTTTAACCCGTTGTTGAACTTTCGGTGTTTGGAATGCGAGTAAAGCCATACCGCCTCCAACCACGAGTCCGAGAACCAAAGGTACGAAGAAGCGAGCAAGGCCATTTCTTCCTTCACCAGTCAACCAATCGCCAATCGGGAGTTGGTCTCCAATCAGCAGTTCAATGGTGTCGAACAGCATGGTGTGGTCAATGGAGCCAACGACATAATTTGAGACAACTTCGAGATACATACCGACCAAAGCCATGGTGGCAATAACCTGAAGCGATATGATTTGCCACTGCTTTCGGAGCAGTTTCAGATGCAATGTTCGCGGACTGATTTCACCGGTAACGGTGACGTCGCCCTGCAATCCAACATCTTCAGCCATCTCAATACCCCCTCACTTGCATCAATGCTTGTGACAAGTCCATGTCTGGCATCCAGTCAATGACCATCGCTCCAGAACCAGCCAGTGTGGTAAGACGGTTCTGACGTTCGAGTTTGAGCACTTCATAGGACATACGAGGAATACGACTGACCAATCGCTCAAAGTCTATGCTTGATGGCGAGAGTACGGTCACTTCGTGACCGCGCCCAACAAGGTCTCGTACCGCAGCAGGAACTGTTCCGTCGCCTTCGCAAGAGGAGATGATGAACACCGGGCTGCCTCGGCTGAATCTTCCACTCAGCGAGTTTGTTACAGCTTGCAACGGCATCGTCCCTTTAGGAGATACGCCGGCAAGAGCGCTGAGGATTTTGAAATACTGCTTGTCGCCGGTGTCCGGCGGGAGATAGGCGAGGCTGTCATCGAAGATGGCCAGAGCCACAGAATCTCTTCTCTTGAGGAAGAATGCTGCAAGACTGGCGGCTGAGACAGTTCCCATTTCAAGAGGATTCTTCAGTACAGTACCGATTCGAGCGATGTCTCTGCTGTCCAGAAGAATGTACAAGTCCGTAACTGCATCTCGACACTTTTCGTTGACCATCAAATCGCCGGTTCGGGCGAAGGCCTTCCAATTGATGTTCTTGAACGGGTCGCCGGGGACGTATTCTCGCAATGAGTAGAACTCTGAACCCTGTCCAGGTGTTCGCAGTGTTGTGGCTCCAGTGTACATCTTTGGAGTGCGTGAACGGAGGAATGCTTCCTCAACTTCTTTGATTTGTGGGAAGATGACAATGTCGCTGTGGTGATCGACATACATTTCATCCACGCCCAAGTTGAAGGTGTTACGTGAACGCAATGAAACCGGTCCAATCGAGAAATGACCTCGTAATGGGCAGCGTAATACATAGCGTATTCGAGCACTTTCTCCAGGTTTGAGATTGAGGCGCATCTGGTTAAGTCCGCTTCTCAATTTCATTTCGTGAGGGATGTTATCGTAGACTTCTAAGAGTTGCGTGTTTCGGTTGGAACGGTTGGTTACCAACAATTCAACGTACAAGTCATCGCCTTTGTAGAGATTATCTGCAGAGAGCGTTCGTTGAACTTCAACATCTCCGTGGCCTGAAATCCACGAATTGACGACAATGAAGGCAATGAAGGTAAGTCCTAAAATCATCATCTGAAGGTTTGCAATCATCATCCCGATGAGAATCAGTGCGATGCCACCGGTGAATGTGAAAGATGCCTTACGTGTCCACATAATCTCACCTCAGGTTCTTCCCCATGCTTTGATACGTTTGACGACAGCAACCGTCTGCTCCAGTGAATATTTGCCTGGCTCAATGGCGAACTTTGCTAACACTGGATCGTTGATGAGTGACACCAGTTCACGAGCGGGCATAGCGTGGAACTCTTCTCTTGACAGGCCGTTTTGGTTTCTGACCTTTGAGAGGAACACTTGTCGGATTTTATCGGATTTTGCGTAGTATGTGTAGCGGTTTGCATCTCCAAATCCATAGTAAATGATGCTGAACACGTGACGCCAAGGCTCTGGGTCTCTCTTCTTGATGAGTACTGCCTCGAAGGCAATAAACAAGCCGAGGAACAGCAGAAGCATAGCAAGTCCTTCACCGGTGAAATAGACCAACAGGAAGTATACCGTGTTGTAGGTGTCTGCGAACAGTGCGTTTTGTGGGTGTCTTGATTCATCAAAAATAACCACTGCGTTTTCTGAGGGTTGGCCTTCTTCCCCGATTTTACTCGACATTAGCGCCTCAGCAATGAAATCCAGCGCCCATTTGCGGTTATCGTTTTCTGGAATACATTTCGTGTTGTTGGTCACACATTCGTTTGTTCCGTACAATGGATTGTTCGGATCGTTGAACCCTTCGTAATCGTAGATGGCGTTGATGAGCGCTGAACCATCGGCCATGAATACAATTCGACCGCCTTCACCAGGGTCGCATGATTTTCGTGCACATGCTTCGATACTGAGATTGAATTGTCCCCAAAGGTCGGGCGTTTCGGAGTTGACCTCGTTGCCAACCCAGATCTCTCCGTCGCCGTTGACATCCACTGTCGCTTCGTTACTGGTCACAGCTCGTATGGATACTTCTGAAAGTGCGCCGTTCACTCCCGGGATAAGTTCCAAGGCCGTGATGTTGTTGAGCAGCATTTGGTAGGTTGCGTTGTACGATATTTCTCCGTTGTTCCAATGGTGGGCGCAAAGACCGGCATCTTCCAATGGCATGGACTGTCCGTTCATGAGTTTGCACGGGTGTGCTCCTTCGCCGCTGGCGCCGCTCCATCGCTCGTGAACTGAAATGGTGTCAGGGTCAATACTGCTGCCGTTCATTCCGCACGGTGTGGCTTGCACACACATCCAGATGTAATTGTAATCCAACTCTTGGACGTATGTTGTGTCAAACAACTGATATCCAGTGTATCGAACGCCGTAGGCTTGAGCAATGCTGCCTGCAAAACCGTAGTCGTCAAGGATCAGTGCAGTGCCGCCAGCGTCAACAAATTCGACGATTGCGTCAATTTCCGAAGGAGAGTATCCGTCTTCAGCAGCAATGGTGATGAAGCCGTCGCTGTCAAACTGCGGTAGAGAGAGTGTGTCCCGTTCTACACCTGCCAAAATGTAGGTGGTGTTTCGAGGGTCTTCAATGTCGGCAAGAAGAAGTGGGCTGCTCACCAATGAGTTGGTTTGAATCCCCATGTCCTTGATGTCTTGGCGGAATGCAGACATATCGTTCCAGTCGTCATCGTATGCGGACAACTGGTTGGTGTTTGTCACGTTGACAAAATTAATCAAAATACTTAGCAACAAAACCAGCATTACCGACCAAAATGCGGCTTGGAGGCCTATTCTTCGGTAATTAAGATTCAAGTCTTCAAGCATTGGTCCACCTCTAGAGCACTGTTCCGACATTCCCACGTGTTCCTTTGGGTTTAGAAGGTTGTTATTCGGCGAGTGTCAAATGCTCATTCCAAAAGCGCTTTGAATCTCGAAAATTCAGTCTTCTCAACGTTTTAGGTGGACTCGAGATGCAATACGGGAGACTTCATCGACAGGGATCTGCATAAGGCCCTCAATCATCTCCCAAGGTAGAACAGTAGGATCGATGTCTTGTTCGACTTTGACACGTATTGCTGAGATTGAACCTGACTGCTTGTCGAACACAATGTCACGCAATGTACCCAAGAGCACACTGTGTGAATCGACGACTTCTCGTCCGATTATTTCTCGTGCAAAGACAGCCATAGTTTCACTCCACTGACGGTTTAACCACAACTATGCAGCACATCAATGCGTCGATTCAAGGACGGCCCTCACATCGATTCCATTCCAAATCCAGTGTCTCTGGAACGCTTGATATTCGAGAGGCCGGATGTGAGCAATGTTTCCATCTTCTGATAGTAGGCGAGCATCTCTGCTGTAACCGTTGGTCGGACACGCTTGATGGCGTCTTCGAAGTGCGTTTTTGTGACCTTCTTCTTGCCTGCACGCATACAGATGAGTGCAGCTTCACGGCATACTGCTTCAATGTCAGCACCGGTAAATCCGTCGAGACCACCGATGATGTCTTTGAGAGAGAATTTCGATAGGGGCATTCCTTCGCTGTGGATTTTGAAGATGACTTCTCGAGCACCCGCATCCGGTGGAGGGACGTGGAGGACACGCTCAAATCGACCGCTGCGAAGCAATGCAGGGTCAATCATCTCAGGTCGGTTGGTGGCAGCAACGATAATGACGCCGTCCAAGGATTCGACCCCGTCCATGCTTGCGAGCAATTGGTTGACAACCCGGTTTCCGACATCGCTTCCTTCCGTACCCGATGAGGAGCGCATGCTTGCTATCGATTCGAATTCATCG
>JABIWF010000134.1 GCA_018701175.1 Methanobacteriota archaeon | reverse complement strand
TCACGTAGGTTTACACGGAACCAAAAGTTGAATTTCGAGGCTAAGTGCCCTTCAGATGTCCAGCAGCAGGTTGGCAGTCGGTACCGACTGCCCGTCTGTTTCGATATAACCCAGTGAACCGATTAGAGGGTGAGTAGAAGTGCGGATTTCCGCACTGTTTTTTGTTCAAGTCAAGCGGATTTCCGCACTGTAATATGGGCTCGCTACGCTCGCCAAATGTAAGTACTTCAGATGAACGGATTGAGTCCGGTCGGGTCGAATAACGCCTTGAAGAATGTCTTCTTTGGATTCTTTCGGATTTTCTCCGTATATGCGGCTCGGCCTTCTTTCGTAAGGAAATTGAATACTGATGGCTCTTCACCTGTAATCTGGACTTATCATTCCCACTCAATGGTGCCAGGTGGCTTGTGAGTGATGTCATAGACAACTCGGTTAACAGCACCCTTGACCGTATTGGTAATACGGGTACTGATTTTTTGCAAGATGTGGTGTGGTATTTCGGAGTACCGAGCGGACATTCCGTCCATTGATTGAACTGCACGAACCACAATCGTTTCTCCATATGCACGGACATCACCATGGACACCGACACTTCGGACAGGTAGAAGCGCAGCAAAGTACTGCCAGGGGATCTCCATCTCTCCGGCTTCTGCTGCTTGTTCGAACTCTTCTTCGACAATAGCACACGCTTCACGGACAACAGCAACACGTTCGGGGGTCAAATCACCGAGCGTTCGAACCGCAAGTCCTGGGCCGGGGAAAGGCTGACGTTCAGCCACATTAATCTCGAGAGTTCGTGCTAATTCACGGACTTCGTCTTTGTACAAGTCGCGTAGAGGTTCGACCACTGTGAGCGTCATGTCCTCTGGTAGCCCACCGACGTTGTGGTGGGATTTGATGGTGTCACGAACACCGCCGCCGGATTCAATCCAATCTGGTGCAATTGTTCCTTGAACAAGGTACTTTGCTCCACATTTTTTCTGTTCATCCTCGAAAATGCGAATGAAAAGTTCGCCGATGACCTTTCGCTTTTGCTCAGGTTCAGTAACGCCCTTGAGTGCCTCAAAATAACGGTCTGCTGCCTTGACGGTGACGAGATTTTGAATCCCTTGAGCAGCAAGAAGTTGTTCAATCTCTTCTGTTTCGCCCTTGCGCATGAAACCTGTGTCAACATAAACGCAATGCAACATATCGCCGACTGCTTGATTGGCAATAACTGCTGCTACGGTCGAATCAACGCCGCCAGAACAAGCAATAATAGCAACATCATCGATTGTGGATTTGAGTGATTCAATGGATTCTTGTATGAATTCATTGGAATCAAACATCTCAAACTCCCCCGTTGACCTCACGGTCTTGGGCCTTCACTCGCTCAACTTGGTCGAGCTTGTTTTGTTTGAGAGCTGCTGCATATTCTGGGTTCTTAAGAGCGAGAATTTGTGTAGCAAGGTATCCTGCGTTGTCGCCACGGTCAACTCCAACGGTTGCTGCTGGGACGCCAGGAGGCAATTGGACAATAGAGAGGAGCGAATCAAACGGAACTCGCCCACCGCATGGAACACCAATAACTGGCTTTGTAGTCAGTGCTGCCACTGCACCAGGGAGTGCAGCAGCAAGGCCAGCCATTGCAATGAAAAGTTGGCAGCCATCATTCTCGGCATCATGGATTATTTGTTCAACGAATTGAGGAGAGCGATGTGCGCTTGCAACTCGCAATTGATAACTGACATTGAAGTGTTCGAGAATTTTAGTACATTTTTCGGCAACTGGCATGTCCGATGAGGACCCGAGTAGAATTGTTACATCCATGTGTCTGTCCCTGCGCGGGTGGTTCATCAAGATGCCTCTTGAAAATGAAGAAACAAAAGTTCGAGAATCATTCCTCTTGGGAAAGACCAATCGCCTGGAAATCAGGCCATTCAACCCCGAAATTCATCGTCTTAAACTCCAATTTCGACTCACACCCGAGAAGGTCAAATCGCAGGTAAGAATTACCTTCACGTACAACGCCATAGATCTGAACAAATGAATTACCGTTGAAGCGTTTCAGGGCCATGCATGTTTGAGAAAAACGAGTCGTCTTGATATCCCAGTCGTGAAGTGCGTTACTCGGAATATTCTGCTTCGCATCCCATTCTCTTTCGAAAACATACCCAGCATCCCTGAAGATGAAGTCGAGAGCCTTCACCAACAGATAGGTTGAGGCGGCAGAATATCCGAGGCCAAAAACTACTGAGACGGTTTTTTGGGCCACCAACGCCCATACCATGACACCGAAACAGATGGATACCAGCCCTATACCTACTTTGGAGGCATTGAGTGTACCAAACCGGCTTGACACACCGGCTAATCCTCCAACGAGCATCAGGAGCATGCTTGCTGCCCCAAACCAGGGGATGAATTCCGGCGAAGAGCCGAACAACCACATCATGAAGGCAAAGCCAAGAGGTAGCATGCCCCAAGCCATCGGGTAAAGAACACGAGAAGGTCGACGGGTCAACTCAACTCGGGTCCAACCAAATGTGCGCATTTTACGGACATCCATGTCCTTGCTACTTAGGTTCGCTATATACGCATTTCTTACTCATCATCGTATGGATGTCGTAAACAGAGATTGCGAGCGGCATACACTTCGTCGACACGGCGAACAGGTGTTGTGATAGGTGCAGCATGAAGAGTTTCGGCATCGACTTGCAAAACTTCGGCGAAGTGGGTTGCGAAAGTGTCGAGTGTATCCTTGCTTTCAGTTTCGGTAGGTTCGACCATCATACACTCTGGAACGACCAACGGGAAGTAAACAGTAGGCGCCATGTACCCCATGTCGAGAAGTCCTTTTGCTACATCCATTGCAGAGATGCCATGGGCTTCCTTCGCAGGTGCGAGTGAGAGGGTGAACTCGTGTTTGGCTACCTTTGCTTCAGCACCGTCAACAACAAGTGAGTCAACGCCGGCTTCTTTGGTCGCCTTGTGAATAGCATGACGCAGATAATTAGCGTTGAGGACAGCATGTTCAGACATTGTACGAAGTCCACGACCATAGCGTCGGTAGTACGCCCAGCATCGGATGATTGCACCCGCATTGCCATGCCATTGCTGCACTTTTCCAATGCTGTGTGTTGGTTGATACCAATGATACCAGTTTTCATCAACTGCCGCATCCAATTCATCATCGTCAGCAGCACGCTTCCCAACCAATGGACCGGGGAGGAACTGAGCAAGGTGCTCCTTAACTCCGATCGGACCGGAACCTGGGCCGCCACCGCCGTGAGGTTGGCTGAAGGTTTTGTGAAGATTGAAGTGAACAGCATCAAAGCCCATCAAGCCAGGAGATGTAATTCCCAGAATCGCATTGAAATTAGCGCCGTCATAATACATTTGACCTCCAACATCGTGAATGATTGACGAGGCTTCCAAAATGTCTTCTTCAAACAATCCAAGGGTGTTCGGGTTGGTAATCATCATGACAGCGATTGTATCGTCAGCGACTGCACGAAGAGCGTCCAAATCGATTCTTCCGTCAGTACGGCTTGGAATTTCGACGATTTCAAATCCGCACATTGCTGCACTGGCAGGGTTGGTCCCGTGGGCTGAGTCTGGTACAATCACTTTGGTACGCTGAACTTCACCGCGCAGTCGGAAGTATTCCTGTATGCATCGAACTGCGGTAAATTCACCTTGTGCACCAGCAACAGGCTGGAGTGTCACTTGATCCATTCCTGCACAGACCTCAAGCATGTATTGCATCTCATGGAAGATGGACAATAATCCCTGAAGATGATGCTCGGGTTGATGAGGGTGAATGTCAGCGATTCCAGGAATCTGGGCGATGACTTCATTGACACGCGGATTGTGTTTCATAGTGCAAGATCCGAGGGGATAGAATCCTGTGTCGATTCCAAAGTTCCTCTTCGAGAGCCAAGTGTAATGCCGGACCATTTCAGGTTCCGAAAGTCGAGGCCACCGTGGGAGTGCTTTCCTACTCAATCCTGATGGTAGCGTAATTTCAGTGGCGGGCAAAACTGGTGCTGGCTGTGAATACCCTTGTCCTTTGGCGCCGTTGTGTTCAAACAAATGACTCATGCAGCCACCTCCAATGTTGAAATCCATTCACGAAGATGCCGAACCAAGAGATCGATGTGATTGGCCTGTGTCTGGTCTGTGAACGTAACGAGCATCCAATTTGTCCGTTCAGGATACCACGATGAGAGATTGAAACCGCCGACGATGCCGACTGAATCGAGGTACTCCAAGCAATCTTTTGTATCACCTGGCAATTCGATTGCGAATTCATTGAAATGGTCACCATTGGAGTGAGGCATGCGAATGCCATCGATGGTTGCCAGCTTTTGTTTACCCATGATGCATGCAGTCATGTTTCGTACTGCAAGGTCATAGAGTCCTTCTGGTCCGAGAAGCGCCATATGCATTGCACCCATGAGTGCAATCAGCGTTTCGTTGGTACAAATGTTCGAAGTTGCCCTGTGACGTCGAATGTGTTGCTCGCGTGTAGAAAGTGTGAGGCAGTAAGCCGTCTTCCCATCAACGTCGATGCTCCGACCGACAATTCGCCCTGGCATCAACCGCAGATAGGGTTTGGAGCAAGCGAATATTCCGTAAATAGGCCCGCCACCAGTGATTGGGCTGCCCAATGGTTGCCCTTCACCGACGACAATGTCGGCACCATAATGACCTGGAGCTTCCACTAAACCGAGTGAAACAGGCTGAACTGCAACGATAAGAGCGGTATGTTCACCGAGGATTTCCTTGAGTTGAGTCACACCACCGTCAAGAAGACCAAGTGGGTTTGGTTGCTCAACATAGACCCCGCATGAGCCGACAGCATCGGATACTGAGTCCATATCCAGCGTTCCGTCGTCATTGTGTCGAAGTAATTTGATTTTTATCTCCGCACCTTGGCAGTAATTTTGCATCACTGAGAGTCGGTCGGGTGGTGTCAATTCTGAGACATAGACGGTATCCTTTTGAGTTGCTTTGCGAGTATGTACTCGGACACTGCAGGTCAATGCCTCAGCCGCAGCGGTTGAACCGTCGTAGAGTGAAAGGTTCGCAATTGGCAAACCTACCAATTCAGAGATGAGCGTTTGGAACTCCCACATAGCCTGTAGCATCCCTTGGCTGACTTCAGGTTGGTAAGGCGTGTAAGCTGTGAGAAACTCACCACGAGTCACCAGTTGAAACACAGATGCCGGAACATAATTCCGGTACAACCCAGCTCCCAAAAACGAGACCCGTTCACCAAGTGCCACATTTGAGCCCAGCAATCTGCGAGCGTCAGAGAGAATCTCTTCTTCGGATTGTGGCGGCGGTAGAGGAAGGTCGTCTTTCATACGAACTTCGGATGGAATATCTGCGAATAGCTCCTCGATGGAAGTCATGCCCATTGCAGCAAGCATTTCGGCTTCTCGGCCCAAGTTCGGTAATTGGTCGACCATATCATCACTCTCTCCTTCGGGTGTAACTTAAACCAAGCGCGAGACGCCCTTAATTATCGCTCTTCTGAACGATGGTCATACTTCGCCGAATACATCATGTTCTGGCGTTACTTCGTTCAACCATGGCGCGCATAGCAATGGTAGTTACCAACGCTTGCTCACCAGACCCAAGGGTCATCCGACATGCGAAGTGGTTGGTTCAAGAAGGTCACGAAGTGACTGTTCACGCCTTTGACCGTCAAATCCAATTCCAAAAGAGCGAATTGATTGATGGCGTACGCATTATGCGTTATCATTTGGGCAAAACCCCATACGGTGGTCTCATCAATACTGCATTAGGGTTGAGAAATTTCGTTCGCCAAGTCCAGAGAGGTCTTGCCAACGAACCTCCAGAGATCGTCTATTGCCATGATGCCGACACGCTTGAGATCGGATGTCGAATGAAAAAGAACCACAAAATTCCATTTGTGTTTGATATGCATGACTTACATCACACCTGGATACTGATGCCAGCGCCGAACTCTTTGTTGCGAAGAATTATTTCCAAACGCCTTGAGAAGAGAATGCTGCATCGCATTAAGTCAGCAAAGTGCATCATCACTTCGAGTGGCCGACTCGATGAGAACGGAGTTCATTCGGGGTTCAGAGAATACCTTGCAGAAAAGGGTCATTTGTCAACAGTCATTGAAAATCGGCCCGTGATTGAGCATGCCGTTACGGAGAAGGCAAACACCCCATGGTGCATAGGATATCTTGGCCGAGTTCGAGAGGTTGAGCCGTTCGAAAAACTGCTTCAAAGTGTACTCTCGATGGAAGTTGAAAGTCGGCCATGCATTCGTATTGCAGGTGACGGGATTGCCAGTGAGCGAGTACGACGATTGTTTGAAAATGCGCAGCAGGAACACGGCATTCAATGCCAAATCAGCGGGCAATTTGATTCGAAGCGGTTTACTGAATTGATTCAAGAAATCGATGTCATGTTCGCTATGTATCGACCGGAACGTGGGAACATCATGCAAGGAGCAATTCCAGTGAAAATGTTTGATGCTGCAGCGTGGGGTGTTCCATCCGTAGTGAACAGTAATTGTCTCATGTCTGAAATTGCGGAGAAAGAAAACATCGGCACGGGCGTCGGTTGGTCAGATACAGTGGGGTTGACACAAGCCCTGATAGATTTGAAATCAAAGAGTGTTCAGTTGAATACTGGTTCTGAGCGTGAACGGTTGAAATTCGTTGAAGCGCTCACTGCAGTGCTCTGATTCAAACGAAAGGTGGTCGAACAACGACTGCTTTCACTGATTTTCTTGGGCTGGCCACTATCAAAACCTCGTCGCCTTCGTTAACAGAATGAAGGTATCCGATTCCGATACCGACGTTGTCGAGACTTGGAGCGGGAGCACCGGATGAAAGTGTCCCAAGTGGGTCTCCACCGAGGGTTGTCACCTCTTTACCAGGTCGAGGCAACGGACCTTTTTCGAGATATCGAATACCCCACCATCGTGCATCTCCTTCATCGTGACCCGTGACGCGATGTTTTCCAACGAACTCATGCTCTAAATCTAAACCAAACGGGACGTGGGTTTCCCATGAATCTCGAGTGAGGAACGAGGCGTCTTCAACCTCGGACAATGGAGGCCAGCAGAAATCGACACCTGAAAGCAAGAAGCCTTTCTCAAGCCGTAGTGTATCGCGAGCACCCAAGCCGACTGGTACAGAACCAGCTTCAATGAGGTGTCGCCAGAGGAGCGGAGCTTGGTTGTTCGGAACAAATATTTCATAGCCCGCTTCACCGGTGTATCCAGTCCCCTGAATCCAACCTTCAACGCCGAGCGGGTTCTCTCCAATACGTTGCCATTTGAATCGGCCAACATGATTGGAATCACCCAACACTCGGCAGAGTTGCTCCTTGGCACTCGGGCCCTGGAGAGCCATAATGGACATCTCATCGGACAAGTCTTCCAATACAATCGTACCATCATCAGGCAAGTGGGAGGTGAACCAATCCCACATGACGCCAATCATGGATGCGTTCGGCACACCGAGGAGTTCATTTTCAGAGACGACGGCAAAAATCATGTCATCAATAAGATGGCCGTTTTCATCAAGAAAGTGCGTATATGCGCATCGAGGCGCTTGAATAGACGTCACGCGTTGAGTCGCCAATGATTCCAGCCATACTTTGACATTCTCGCCACTGAATCGAAACGAGCCCATGTGAGAAACATCGAATAGACCTGCAGTTTCTCGAGTTGCAATGTGTTCTTCCTTGATACTCGTATACCAAATGGGTAATTCAAATCCATGAAAGTCAACTAAATTTGCGTCAAGGGCAACGTGTTCATCGAAAAGCGCAGTTCGAACCGGTGCTGTATCGCTCATGAATTACGCAAGGAAAGACGCTCCTTAAACTCAAGCAAGGGCGAACATGGAATTCAAGTCCTACAATGGGCAAACTTTTCATTCATCGTGAGTGCTTCATGGTGAATCAGTAATGGCAAGACATCCTGCCCATCAGACCATTTGCCCATGTCGGTGAGAACAGGTGAATTGAGAAGATGCTCGTAGGCCCATGACTCAGTGAACGTATCACCACGACTACGAGCAACGACCCAATCTGCCTGCGCATCAATGCGACGATAGATACCCCAATCGGCCAGCGTGTCGTGAACGGAATTGGTTGGGAGGTAGTGTGTGCCAACCAAACGGGGGAATCCGTACAAGTCACTCTGTAGTTCAATGAACAGTACGTGCTCTTGGGGAAGCATAGAGAAGACGGCTTGATGATGGACGCTGTAGCATGAGTCGACAGACATGTCGTCAATTCCCTGAGCTAAATGAATCATTGTTGAGTCCGGTAATCTTGACATGTTGGGTTGCAATTCGGGATGACTTGGACGTGTCCATGCAGATTCAAAATCGAGGAAGAGTGTCTCGTTCCCCCAATTGCGTTCGAGGGATTCATACAAACTCAAGAACACATAAGCCCCTCCGAGACTGTGACCGCCAATCCATAGGTGGGATGGGTCAATGGAATGGTTACCTAGAACTTGATCGACCACTGCTGAACGGTTCGATCCAAACGCAACTCGCTCAATCTCATCAAAAGCTGCGGTAAATGCAAGCGCTCGATAAGCGTGATGTGGCCAGTTCGATGCACCCTCGATGTCCGTTGCTTCGAATCCGTCGGGGATGACAGGACTGATGTCTGAAGGATATTGTATGAAGGCAACAGCCATACCTTTTGCAGAGAGGTGAGCAATCCAATCTGTGTATTCTTCGTAGGTTGGGTAACCCCAACCGTGGGTAAGTATGGCGAGCGGCACTGAGTCCAGAACGATGTCGTTTGGGAGTGTAGGCAAGGTCAAATAAATTGAGAAGTCGATGTCTGCCTCGCTTGAATCTTGGATTTCTGCGACCGCATCTGGCATTGTGTAGGGGTGAATTGACATCGAAGTTTCAAACGGCCCTGGTTCAGCACCGTAACCAAGAGTTGGAGCGCCTGGAGGTGAAGGTGCCATGCCAATCAATGCAGGAATACCGGGCATGACCAACCACGCAGCAAAGAATACTCCAGCAATATGTAGGACATGTTTACTCAATCGAGCCTTCGTTGAATCGCGAGGAATGTGCGGCATGCCGCCAACCATAAGCAACAAAGCCAACAAAAGGAAACCATATGCAGTCGGCAAAAGAAGGAATGCTCCACGGAGATAAAATACATCGAGGGCAAAAAACAGAACTATGAAGCCGCTGAGAAGTCCGAGCAGGCACAAGCCAATTCCGTTCGCCCATCGAGGATTTTCACGGCCCTTCACATGCCGTTGAAGGACAATAAAGGTGACAAACATGAGCAAACTGCTACCGAGTGTGAAGAGGAAGAGGTTTCCTCGAAGAAACATGGTCCATTGGAGCGTTCGATATGCATATGGCCAGATTGCATCGCTCACATTCGAACCTGAGAGAGACAGCAATACTGGTTCTATGATCGATAAAAACAGCCCTGCTGAGAAAGCCACAATGAAAAAGCCAACGCTGTCATAGAAGCGTTGCCATAAAGTGGCCTGCGGAATCTCCTCCATAGCCATTCATCTCAGCACTTGGTTCAAAAAATGTCGTTTACAATTAGGCAGTCTCAGTTCGGCAATCCACGCACGACTTCTTCATTCAACAGCGAGATTTCTTCCACAAGACGTTCTAGAGAGTTACTGCTAATCTTCGGGTTTGCTATGACTGCACGGAAAATGACATCATCACCGATGTTCGAACGGCTAACCATGAAATTACCGTTATGCATCACCCGTTTACGGACCTCGGAATTGAGGTCATTGAGATCACCCTCGAATCCATCTGGATTGAGACGGAAACACACATTTGTCCACATCCGTGTTGACATCATTTCAAGATGGGGATGGGCCAATACCAGCGACTCGAGGTGTGATGCAAGTTCCATGTATCGTTCAACTTGGGCAGCCCAACCTGCATCACCGCACTCTCTCCACGCCAACCAAAGTTTGAGTGCATCGTTTCGTCGACCGCACTGCAGAGAATATCTTCCGGCGTCAATGTTACGAGACTCCTCGTGAAACAGGTAATGGGCAACATTTCCATGGGCGCATACACGGGCTAGAACCTCAGAATCCTTGACCAAAAATGCGCTGCAGATGAGAGGAATCCCCATCATCTTGTGAGCATCCCAACATACGCTGTCAGCGAATTCAACGCCATCCATAAGAGAACTGTGCTGAGCTGAAAATTGTGAGCAACCGCCCCATGCTGCATCAACGTGGTGCCAAATCCCCTCCGAATGTGCAACATCGCCAATTTGACGAATCGGATCGAACGCACCGCGAACGGTTGTCCCTGCAGTTGAAATGACGCAGAACGGTGTACGCCCTTCACGCCGAGTCCGATTGATTTCATCTTGGAGTGCTTCGGGTTGCATACAACCGTTAGAATCGCAAGCCACTTTGATGACATTTTGATGTCCGATTCCAATCACATTTGCAGCCATGAGGACTGAATAATGAGCCTCACTGGACACATATGCCACAAGTGAGCGACCGTCAATTCCGGTTTGAGTCGAAGTCGGCACCATCACTTGCCGGGCACAAAGCATTCCAAGCATGTTTCCGTTTGAACCACCAGTCGTCAGCGTACCAGCGCCATCAAGGAATCCTACCAGTTCACCCATACGCTGGACAAGCGTCTGCTCGATAAGGGTTGCAAGAGGTGCAAGTTCGTAGGTGTACATCGAGGTGTTCGTAAGTGTAGAAATGATTTCGCCAGCGAGTGCAGCGGTGTTAATCCCACCCCAAAGTGGATTCATAAACTCTGGACGGTTTGTCTTTACACATGATAAAAGGTACGCATCAATGTCGTCCAACACTGCGTCTATGCCGTTACCCTCGAGCGGCAATTTGAGGTCACTCGTCTTTGCGAGAGAGGCGTGGGGCACAGGATTTGACACTTTACCTGGCTCATCAGAAGCACTGAGGTATTCTATGATTCGGTCGGCAATTGCCCCGATGAATGATTCCAACTCCATCTGTATCAGCACTATGAACAGGGGGGGGTTCTTAGTGTTCTTCAACAAAAGATTTGGATTGTGCAAAATGCCATACGAACGAGTTCTACATAATGTCCCATATGGGATGTGAATGAAGATATATGCAAGATGTTTAACAGCGCATAGAGAGTCATAAAGCGGATATATATTTCATTTCGAACAGAAATTAGCGACTGAGTCGCAATGGTTCCGGAAAGATACCAAAAAAACAACTTCGAATAGGAACTGATGACGAAGATGTGCTCAAAAAACCGTGAAAGAACAGACAATGGCCAATATATCGAATGCACAACGCATATTTATTGAGCAACATTGAATAAGAGGTTTCAACAGCAGACATCATGCTCGGACAAGTGGGTGACAAGTGGATTGGGAGATTGCAACAACATGTGGCAAAAGATCTTCGGACCAAGGGATGGTCTCAGACGGAAATCGCAGAAGTTCTTGGTTCGACTCAGAGCACGATATCACGTCAAATGCAGAAACCACCGATTCGACTCAATGCAAGTGCAGATGAAGCCACCATCGATGGATGGGGGAACGAATTATCGCAAGCATTATCCACTTTAGGGCCTGGTTGTACGGTGCTTCGTCAACGGCTCATTGTTGAATTCCAACTTAATGGAAACAACACGCTTCGCTACGACAAAACGCTTACAGGATTGGATTTGGATGCTGGTCAAGAACAACGAGCTTTGCTTCGACGGCTTGAGTGGGCTGCTGGAAGACTTGATGCACGTCGTATTGAACAAGCCATTCCTGCCGTTGGGCTCAATATCGCTTCCTGTAACGTTGGAGCTACCTCAACCAATGATGTCGCTGCCTTCGCCGGTCGCATCACCATGGTCGACGGTGTATTGCGTCATCATGAAACTCCAAGTTTTGGTGCATCAAAACATCTCGCTAACTTGTTGCTTGACATTCATCGGAGAGAACAAAGTAAGACCTCGGTATTGAATATCAGGCCGCCGACAAAAAACAAAGCGGTCGATACGGAGAAGGTACGCAAAGCATGTGAACAACTTGGATACTCATTTGCACTGGCTCCAAAAGCCGAAATCACAAGCGGAACAAACCGGTTTGACGTTTTACTCGACGAGGGTGACTTTGGGTGGGAGCCAACGCTTTACATCGTGGCACACAACCCTCTGGAATTGGTTGACAGAACTCACCAGCTTACTGCATTACTCAAGGGTGTGTAATCATGAAATCGATTCTTTCAGTCCTCTGCATGTTGCTGTGTGCTTCACTCAGTGGTTGCCTTACGGCAGAACAACTTGCCGATATCGAAAATGAAAATGCGTGTGAATCAACTGTCCAAGTACGAGATTCCGATGGTACTTTGAAAATACTAACCTACGATATTTTCCAAGGATATTCAAATGAACTCATTGAACAGTTCATTAATCAAACTGGCATCCAAGTCGAAATTATACGTACTGACGATGCCGGAGGAATCCTTGACCAAATGATGCTGACACAAATGGCACCTCAGGCAGACCTCATGTTGGGTCTAGACAACACATACCTCCCTACGGCACTCAAGAATTGTTTACTCGTTGAACATAACATCACACCGGAAAATCTGACGCAATCTTCACGAGATTTCTATGACGGAGATTTGGCTTTACCGTTCGATGAAGGAGATGTATGCCTCAATTATGACGAGGATGCATTGCAAACATCAAACATGAGCGTGCCTACAAGCCTTTGGAATTTGACAGAGCCAGAATGGAACGGGAAGTTGGCTTTCCCATCGCCAATTACTTCGTCTCCGGGTAGAGCATTCTTAGTGGC
>JABIWF010000055.1 GCA_018701175.1 Methanobacteriota archaeon | reverse complement strand
CGGCCTTACTTGGCTTGCGCTTCATGTGAATCTTACCCTTGCGAAGTCCACCACGGCGGATGCGAGTACGAATCATGACAACGCCTTGCTTGGCCTTGTATCCGAGGCGACGTGCAGCGTCGATTCGAGTAGGGCGTTCAATCTTGCAATTCACCGGTTCACGACGCCATTGAGCCATACGGGTCTGGCGGAACATGTGAGGCGTAGCCTCTTTTGGTTGCTTCCAAGTTTCACGAACATGTTGATACAATCCCCGAGTCATAATGAACACCTGCGCTTCTCAGCATCCTGCCGACTTAACTCCCCTTTATGAGTCTGCCCACGCGAATAGAGGGCTTTGTTTTGGCTAAAACGCGTGCTGCTCGCGTGAAACTGCCGCTGGAATCATTCAATTGGAAGGCCTTCTGCTTGGATTCCGCGCCATCCACCCCAAAGTGAAAAAGCATTGCTGTACCCCATTTCTTTGAGGGATTTAGCGGCAATTGCACTTCGGAAGCCGCCGCCGCAATACAGAACCATACGTGCATCTTCATCGAACTCATGCTTCTCAATATCGCGTTCAAGAACGCCCTTGCCGATGTGAACCGAGCCGACCAAATGGCCCGCTTCGTACTCATGCCATTCACGAACATCCAAGACCACAATCGGTTGACCATCGTCGAGCATCGTTCGTAATTCTCCAGCCTCACATTCTGGGATTTCTGCCCTCGCCGCCTCGACCATCGCCAGAAATTTCGCACTGTGATTCTTCGCCATACACTGCCCAGCGAGGATAGCCTCATGAGGCCTGCGGACAACGGAGTGCCATGGCAGGACAAATTACCGGTGCTGATGCAGTGCTGGCAGCCCTGCACGCACAAGAAGACCTCAAGATGGTCTTGGTCGATCGAGAGAAGGATACGACGGAGATTCGACAACTCTGCCAAGAACAGAATATTCCACTTGAAGAAGGCTCAACCAATGACCTTTGGCGCATGTCTGCCGACGGTCATGTCGACGCTTTAGCGCTCATCGAGAGAATACCTCATGGAGATTTAGAACAAGTGCTTGAACGAGGTGGCACGGTTTGGTTTTTCGATGGTGTCACATATTCCACCAACCTCGGATTTGCAATACGAACAGCTGAGGTTTCTGGGGCTGATGCTGTTGTTCTTAACGTCTCTAAAACACATGAGGAACGACGGACAATTCGACGCTCGAGCATGCGCGCCGATCGATTTATTCCTGTCGTCTACAGCACCACTGAAGAGATATTGAAGGCCGTAAAAGAAACTGACTTTCGATTGATTTCTGTTGAAGATGTTGGCACACACGAACCTTGGGATGAAGACTTGACAGGCAATGTGATGTTGGTCGTAGGTGCTGAAAAGGAAGGAATCAGTGCGGAAGTTTTGGAAGCATCTGATGCTGTAGTTTTACTACCAATGGATGGTTTTGTGCCCTCCTACAATCTCCAAGTTGCCGTTAGCGTTGTGGCTTTGGAAGCCTTGCGACAGAGAAATCTCAATTCCCCTAATCAGTGAGATTTCGGTTGGCGAACTGTTTAAATCCAGTCAGCAAAACACTGGAATGGAGTTCCTGTCAAGGAGGTGGGAGTATGGATGAAAAATTGAAAATCCAATTTCATGCACACCTTATGGAAATGGTCCTCGAAGCCTCTCAAGTCAATCCTGGAATGAAAGAATTCTATCGGAAACACGGCCCAAGGGAAAAAGTGTGGAAGAGTTTGGAGGCTCAAGAGACAAAAAAACTTCAAAAAAAATTAGACAAACTGTTTCCGAACGAGTTTCGAGTTGAAGCAGGGCTCATTTCTCTCACTGAACGTTCAATTCATGAGAAAAAAGCTGAAGAGCAAGCGGCACTTCGGCGGCAGCGATTGGAAACACACATTCTAGCATCGCAAAAGTCAACACTCATTCATTTTGAAAATCACGGTTCCCCAACGGTTCGAAATCCAACGAAGCTAGGGCCTTTGAAGCGTCAATCAAGGGGCAAAGAGTGCCCGACCTGTGGCGTTAAAATGCAAAGCAAAAATGAACTCTTTGGACTCACGATTGAACATATTATTCCTGTACGGTATGGAGGTAAAAACACCTATGACGGTGAATTTCCACAGTGTGTTGGAATGTGCTATCTGTGCAACCAAACGAGAAATCACATCGTTAATGCGATTGGGCGAGAAGAAATCGGTAACAGGACTAAAATCTCGGACAGAGTTATCCGTTTTCTCATCACGCAAGTGCACCGCGTGGACGAAGTTTTGGACGACCAAATGTCTGAGATGTTTTGGGGACACCATCGGCTTGCTTCATCACAAAACATACCTGTCGAAGACTACGACTTGTTTGGCGATGGGGAAGGCGAAGAATACGTCGAGTACCAGATAACTCCGAATGAAATTTCAACAATTCCAGCGCCACCTCTTTCAGAGGACGGCGTTCAAGAAGATTCTGAACCGATCTATCTTGGACTCTCTAAAGAGCAGGCCATTGCACACTTGAAGAGAGATCTAAACCAAGCAATCGGAGAAGCCAACAAAAGCGGTAAGTTGTATCGTTCCGAGAGGCTTGAACGCTTGTTCCTAAGACATGGAAGTTTTGAACAATTCCAACAAAAAATAGGGATGTCTGGTGAGACCATTGATGCCATTCTGTACCGGCTTTATCCAAAGCAATTCATCATTGAATCGAAAGGTACTGTTCAATTCATTTATGCCTTGGAACAGAAAGAGGTTCATTTTTACAATTTCAGTGCAGATGTCGTCATTCCGACTCCAATTGAGAACACTCCAGAAGAACCCGAAGTCAAAACCCCCGAATCCAAACCAGTTTCATTGCCTGTTCTCTTCGCTCGAGAGAGCATGACCGCATTGCTAAATGCATACAACCACTCCCGAATCTCACTCGAAAGTATCACAGAGGCACTCGATGATTTACGGAAAGAAGACGGCGAAAGTTGGGACGCATACCTTGCCAAGTTTGGCGTTAAGGACGGCGGCACTGATGCCGAACGCATTCACATGCTGTTGATTGAGTGCGGGTTTTTATGTCGCCTTGAGAGGGAGCAACAACTCCACTTCATCCAATTCGAATTGCCTCACAGTTTCGAATGAAATTAAACTGCCTGAGACCAAAATTCATCGATTGCGCTGTTTTCGGTCATCGGGCCGAGGTGCCGGTCAAGCATCTCACCGTTGCTCCCAACCAGAATGAGCGTAGGTGTATTGTTAATGCCCAACGTGGAGGACAGGTCTGCGTTGACTGAAAAAGGCGAATCTACAGTGCTTCCTTCCTTACTCTCATTGACTTGCTGATGCCAATCTGATAACTTGGTTGAATCTGCTGCATCGGTTGATACGATGATGTACATGTGTTCTGAAAGTTGTGCGTCAACGGCATGAATTGTTGGCCGGCATTGACTGCACCAAGAGGCAGAGAAATGCAGAATGTAAGGAGTTCCGAGTAAATTCTCAGACGAATACGTCTCGTTGTCGTCTGCGATGACCGTGAATGAAGGAATCGTTTCCGCCTTTTCAACATCATCACCGCCGATACAACCTGGCGAGACGGTCAACATCAGCAAGAGCAGGGAGAGACAGACGGTGCTCAACTTCATGGTTCGGCCTAGTGAATATCCCTCTTGATTCTTACGCCTTTGTGACATATAGGCAGTGGCTTTCATAAACGACCTAACGGTAAAGGAAGCGTGCGTAACAAAATAATGCAATCACTCCTACTCGCACTGGTCATGCTCTTCGCTCTTAGCATCAGCGAGACTCAGGCGAAAGGAAGCGAACTGGAAGAGATGGAGTTTTCCTTTGTTGATTCTGATGACGATGGTTACGATGAGACAGACGCTTGTCCTGATGTGGCTGGTAATTCCACCATCGACCGCATTGGTTGTCTTGATTCCGACGGAGACGGCTATTCGGATGCGGACGATTCATGGAATTACACCGATGGAGCCGATGTTTTTCCGCAGCGAAGCGATGCCTGGAGCGACCAAGACGGTGACATGTTCGCCGACCAAGTAAACCTCGATATCACCGATGACTGCCCGTTGAAGTTTGGAACGAGTCGAGAGGTTTTGTTTGGATGCTCGGATATGGACATGGATTGGATTCCGGATGTACTGGACACGGACATCGATGGCGATGGCATCTCAAACGAAATGGAAGTTGCTGCGTCCTTGGTACTCACCTACTACGACCCAATGGACCCGAATTCTGTCCCTGAAGATTCAGATTTTGACACATTACCGGATGCAATTGATGATGACGATGACAACGATGGATGGCCAGATATCATCGAACAAGACCGCGGCTCAGATTCGTTGGATGTTGACAAAACGCCCTTCAACCAGTATTTCGGCATCAACACCGGTTTCTTCTACCAAGGTGGTTTCCAAATTTCCTCGGCCTACGATGCTGAAGCCATAGAGATCTCAGTCTCTGGAGTCATTGAAATCGTCACAGAGGAATTGGTGATTCCATTTTTACTGATTCCACTTTACCTGTATTTCTTCATCTCCAAGAAAAGAAGATTTGAATCGCTACGCGATGAAATTCGATGCACTGAGGATGGAGACAAATTATATTCACTTGAACAACAGGTGAATTCTTTAGTTGAGAACAGGAAAATCAATACCTTACACGGACTCATTCTAAGAAACACGATTGAAGAGCAAGAGAACTCTACACGACGACAGAAGATGGGCCTCAGTTTAGAGGAGTGACAATTCTACCACGAATGCTGAACTGCGTGGATTTGTGCAATTGACCGTAGTGAAGATTGCCGAACACCAGGTGAAGCATCCATCAAGGCAGCCTCAAGAAATTCGAGTGCAGATTCATGACCGGTTTCTCCAAGATATTCGGCAGCGTTTCTGCGGACATAAATCGATTTGAACGCTAAAAGATAGTTACCAATGGTCTTGATAGCTTGCTTACATCCAATCTTAGCAAGCGTAGAGATTCCCCGCACGATGATGGTGTTTCGTTGACCGTTAAGCAAATGAGTAATGTAAGGTACTGGAGAAAAACCCTCGGCCCTCTCAAGCGCCGAAAGCAGGGCTTGGTGAAGGTTTGAGCGTTCATAATACAGCGGCATTTTGGATTCAAACCATGGCCCAAAAGACTCTATGCTCTGCAAAAGACAACGCACTACGAGGTCATCGGCATGATTCAGATTGGAAATTAAAATCTGCTCTGTTGATTCATCGCCTGAATGGCGCAGAGCGCGAATTGCACCCACGACAATATTGGAATTGGCATGATCAAGATACGGTTGCAGTATTTCGAGTTTGAGTGATGGTTCGATCTCAAGATGACCGATGTGGGTGATGGCAACGTGGCATTGCGATTCAAGAATCGGATGAAACAGATCGAGTTTCTGTTGAGTTGCGATGGACAACGAGCGAATTCTGGTCATGACTCTATGAAGGACTGCTGAAGAGATGTCAGTGAGCATAGGTTCCAAGAGATTCATTTGATGTTCTGTATCGGTCGAACGTAAGTTCTCCACAGCCCACGAGCGCAAAGTTTGGTCCTCATGATTGAGAAATTGTTCAATGTCGTTTTCGGTGAAGATATGTTGACAGGAATAAAATCGGCCCGACATCCATCGACTCACGCCGTATGCATCGGTTTCCTCTGCCGCCAAATGGAGAAGTACCCAACGGAGCGTCGATTGGTGACGAGTCGCCGAAAGGCGGCGAGCATGATGACTCCAATCGGCAGCTGGTTGCTCTTGGAAATACTGCCGTGCTTCTTCGTCGTTGCACTCAAGCGGATGAGTTTCCAAACGTGGGGCATGAAGATGGTTGTTGATTTGCCGAGGTGGCAGGAGAGCCTGTTGTTCTTCGGTAAGAATCGGCTTGAGAGTAAGAGGGACTTGAAACGGGTCGAAATCTGCAGAACCCAACAAGAGAAGCATGCTTGCCACCATATCAGCGTGTAAAGGCCGTGGTCGAGTCGCTGAATGAGAACGGACGCATGCGCTTCGGCCGTTGAGATTGATAGGGAGATGATTTCGTTGAAACAACGTAGGATTGCCAGCATCAAGTGAAGCAGCACGGAGTGGGAACACCTCGAGAAATTGGCCGTTAATGGTTTGCGTAAGCGAAACAAAACCTTCACGTGAAGACTTCCGCCAAAGACTCCCTTTGACGATGGTGTCACACCAATCAAGAGCACGAAGAATAGCCATGACTCTGTTTCGAGAGAGTTCCATGCTAACCAAAAGTTGTCCGAAGGGCGTGTCGATTAACATCGATAATTCGTGGATTCAACCCCTAATAAACTCAAGACGATTTATTCAGCAACTCAAGCCATCCACTGTAGATGAAACGCTCGAGAGACATAGGCGCATAATGCTGCATTGATGTTCAAAATAAACGAGTTTGGACAGCGTAAGCAGACTCAGATTGATGCGCATGCAACTCAAACATACGACGAGCAAGATCCCACGCTGCATGCCTCAATTGTTCGACAAGTGGAACTGAATGTTCCGAGTATCTGCCCGTGGAAAATGAAGGGTCGGATTCGGGCGGGACGGCAGTAAAAACGAGTCTGCCTTCAATCATGGAGATGATGCTTAATGCAGTATGATGTCGGTGTTCGACATGATCCGTGGAACCGTCTTCAGTCTGCCCATCGGAAACGTGAGATTGGGCAGCGCGAGTTTTTTGGACATGCATTTCTTCATCCAATGCAAGATATTTTTCAACCAGCCAAGTCGGGTAGCGCTGGAAATCATGGTCGCTGAGTGAGGGTATGGAATCGGTTGATGACGAAACATCCCCTGTTTCAGTAAAGTGAGCCGAATATCCTTGATCGGTAAGAACATCGGCAACGAAAGAAGTAATCGGATTTCGCCCCTGCAGAATGTAGACTCCATCAATCTGGCTTGGATTTCGGTTGACATGAGCGCCGTAACGCTCGGTGTCAAGACGCGACGAATGCGTCACAACATCTCGTTTTCTCACCACGCCCATGACTGGTTCAGAAGGGAAAAAGGCTCGATCAAACAGGCCATGACACCACTGAATACCTACCACTGAAGACGGATCTCGGCCGTCAAGAGCGTATTTGTCGTTCAGCATCTGTGATTGTTCAAGCGAGGATTCGAGATGTTGAGTCCAAAGTGGGAAGGCTTTGCCCCAAGTCATTCTGAGATTGTTGTGTAATTCACCATGCCGAACAAGAGATTGCTGGCATAGATTCCATAATTCAAACGGTGATGCGGCGTATTCGAGTTGGCGAGGGGTAAGGAGGACAGGTCTCGGGTCGTCAGAGGTATCTCTCCACGATTGCTTAGCCCAATCTGGGAGGTTTGAAGGGGCATAAGGCTCTGGCACTGCGTAGATATGATGCCAAGCATGTTCACGGAACACCAAGAGTTCATCGAGGTACTTATCTGCGGATTTCGTGCCAACAGCAGCCGCTTCTCGGGCGACCCTCATCGGTGATAAAAACCCGTAGTGGAAGGCATGAGACAGCCTTGAGACGCCCGTTGAATCGGCAGCGTTGTTTCTTCTACGTGCATAACCATTGAGGCCTTTGTCGAAAAATTTCTGCCACTTTTGTAGAGCTGCTTTCTCGCCGCCTCGAACTTCCCAAATCGGGAGAACCGTCGGATCGATGTTGCACTCTTGCAGCAGAGCAATTCTCTCATTTGGATCTATAACCCGATTCGCAATATCAACCGGTTCAAAGGGAAGTTCACCCGCGTATTGTTCGGCTTGAACATCGAGAACGGGCCACGATGCCTGCAATCGTTTCTTTCGCAACTTCTTGGTTGCATCACGGTATTTGTAGGGGCGATCTACCGATTTCCCAAACATCGGCATTGGGACCACACAGTGGCAATCAACATCGAACACCGGCCCTTTAGATGATGCTGAAATGGTCTGAAGCCATTCTGTCCACGGAGGCAGGGGGAACATGTCGGTGACAATGCAACTTGCGGTTTGACTGAATTGTTTCAGTACAGGTTGGCGATGGCCTTCACGTGCGAGGTGGAGTACATAGCGCAGGCCGTTCTTTCGGCAGTTCTCGTCCATATCGATTGCAGCCTCCAACAGCATGTTGTGATGTCGAAGTGAGGCGTGTGGATACCGTTCATCGATACCGTGGTAAATCAAAAGCGGGAGACCGTTTTGTTGAGCAATGGTGGCGCCTACTTCGATGGCAGGGTTCTCATGAACGCGGAAAGAAGACTTGAGCCAAACGACGACAGGACCATCTCCGTAGAGAGTATCTATCGAATTGAGTTGACGGGTGCGTTCGGCCAAATGACTCGGAAGTCGGTCAATCATGTTCAACGGTTCGCCCGATGAGATATATACCGATGTTTAAGCCACAAGAATCCGAATAAAAAAAACCTAATACATTCAGTTTTAACATCGTCTCATGAGCAAGAATATGTTCTTCAAAATTGTAACCGATCCTGAAGTTGACCCACGCAAGTGCATCGTTGGAATGGCTTGTGCCAATCAAGCGATAAACGACGGACACAATGTCAATGTATTCTTTGCTTCATTCGGCGTAAAACTCTTGCAGAGCGACTACATTGCAAAACTTGACTCAAGCGTAGGCACACCCGAAGGTTTCTGCCTAGGCATACTCAAGGAACTTGTAAAGAATGCAGAAGGCATCTACTGTTCCACCGGCTCACAAGCCGTCGTCGGCCTAACTCCAGAAAACTCAGACGGCATGTTTGTCGAAGGCTTGGACCTCATTTGGAGTGGCCCACCTGGCGTCATTCAACTCGCTGCCGACTCCGAAGTGCAGATGGTTTACTGAAGCCTAACGCCGTTTTCGACTCCCGTGAATATCGTAAACAAGCAGTGAACGTTGCTTCGATTCTGGTTTTGACTTTGCCGAATAGGATTTACTTACGCCTTCCTTACGTGCCGTTTTCTCATCGACGATTGGAGATGGATAATCAACATCTATGAGGCAATTGTATTCCTTTTGTTGCTCGTAGCTCATCAGCCAGGGTTCGTGGATATGTTCTTTGGGCACATCTCGCAACTCTTCAACCCAAGTTCGTATAAAATCACCATCAGGGTCTTGGTCTGTGGATTGCTTGCGAACAGAATAGGCCCGTATTGAGTTGATACCGGTCACACCCGATTGCATGTGAACTTGTGACCAATGGATGCCCGGCTCATAATCCAAAAAACATCGAGCGAGATGGAGGCCTGTATCCGTCCAAGGCAGCCATAGCGTGTATGATGCAACCGACTGAAGCATAGCGCGCATACGGAAATTAATCCAGCCTGTCGCAATAAGTGAACGCATGCAAGCATCAAAAAACGGCCACCCCGTTTTTCCTTGAGACCAAGCAGCGTACCGTTCAGCGTTCATTTCTCGTGCCATATGCCCATCCAATTCGGGATTCAAGGCAATAACATCCATCGTCGCTTCCGATTCCAACCGTTGGATGAAATGACAATGCCATGCGAGACGGCTTTGGAACGAACTCAAACTTGAAGTCCAACCAAGGTTTTCTTTTGAGCGTGGGTTGACTTTGACCTTTTTCTGTTTGCGTCGGGTGTGGTGGAGAATTTGTCGAATGGTGATGCAACCTACGGCGAGATAAGGTGACAACCGGGAGCAAGCGTCCCATCCCGTTTTGGGGCTGGACATGTCTTTACGATAGGTTCGGCCACGTTCATCGAGAAACGAATAGAGAACATTGAGAGCGGCTTTTTCACCTGGCAGTGGACGTTCAAAGAGAAGTCGGGGCTTGAGTCCCAAGCGTTCCATGGAATGGATTTCGTTGGAGCTAAATCCTTTCGGTGAATCCATGCTCACTGGGGTGTTGACCTGTTCGGCACTGACCCGTGCATCGCGATGTTTCTTCCAATGGTCTCGTGTACCAAGACGGCGTACTACGCCGTTGGAAGGAAACTCAGTGAACTCAACGTCGTTTGTTGAACACCATGCTGCAACCGATTTGTCTCTGTCCCACGACCATTGGAGGCCTGTTTCCTCGTTGCTGTACAGATTTTTGATGTCGTATGTCTCATGAAGGTCTGACAACTGTTCTGTCACCTGTCCAAAATTGAATTGCAATGCCCCACCAATGGATTCCAAAGAAGAACATAATTCTGCGAGACAATCCAATTCCCATTCTATGTGAATGGGATCTACATCAGCCCGCTCAAGGCGTTCCGGTTCAAGATTGAAAATGCAGAGGACCGGATGTGGCCCGTTGATGGCTTCGACCAAAGCAGGGTTATCGGAGACACGGAGGTCTCTCTTGAACCATACAACGGATACTGACACAAAGGATTTTGTTTGGCAAGGCTCTTTTAATTCATGTATTCAAACCGTATGTATGAACGTTCATGCTCAAACATCTTGCTTCGGGCTTTGAATCAAGAGCGGGTCGCTCCAAGACGGCTGTAGAGCACGGCGAACGCAAAGATCGCATTGTTAACTCCAAGAACAAGAGTTGGTAAAAAGTCCAACCGTTCGATGACGGCAAGACTGGCGAACACGATTGATTGCATACCGTAACCGAGCGCAGAAGAACTGGTCAGCTCAACCTTCAAATTCTTCGAACCACGGCCAGTAAGTGCGGTCACAATTCGGTCTTGCCAATAGAAGCACACGAGATAAATCGTGTGGAAGATTTTGACGTTTCTTTGCTTCTCCCAGGGGTGAGCATCAGGACACTGACGCTCATCCATTCGACTGGTCGTATCTCCAGACCCAGATGCGCGCAATCGAATCGAAAAATGATTGAACAACGAGTATTGGAACAAGATGGCAAGAATCATGCCACCGGTAAGAGCGAGTTCCCACTCCAAAACGCTTCCAAACGCCAGCATGAGAGCAATCAGGCCAATTGTGTCCGCAACTGTATCCCAAAAACGACCCACATGCGACGGGCGTTCCCTCATCCGCGCCAATTCACCATCAACCGCATCGACAACGCCTTTGACAATCAAAAGCAAACATGCCACAATCAACTCGTCTTGAAGAATCAACCAGGTACAGTACAACGTGAGAAGAAAATGGAGGTTGGTTACTTGTATGACGGAAACGGGTTTGTCCTTGAGAAACCGAGCAAAAATTCGAGCGATTGGACGACCCCAATCGGATAAATCGAACGGCTTGTTCGCCCCGTATTTCTTCGATGTCAATTGGTACGCCCATATGTTGCCCGTGGCTCTTCCCAAATAGCCGTTGAGGAGTGAAGTTCAGTCATCGAATGATTAGAGAGGGGCGTTTACAAAACGAGATACTAAATCATGAAGCGTATTATTCACCTCATGGACATGTATGATTACTCCTTCTTCCTCTCAACCATGTGGGTTGGGCCGTTCTGGTTTGCCATGCTGGTTTTCCCTGACCATGAAATGACGAAAAAAGTCATGCAGGGGCCATGGTTTTTCCTTGGACCTATCCTCATGTGGTGGGCCGTAACCACTGCTTCTCCTCAAGGCCTCATCGATTTTGGAATGGATTCTACCGACCCAACGGGCATTCTCAGTAGTCTAGCAACCCTCATGGGAACCAAAGCAGGTGCTTCAGCTGCTTGGGCGCACATGGTAGCAGGAGATATTTTTGTCACACATTGGATGTGGAAACGCTGCCTTGAGCAGAACAGTCCGCGCTGGGTATCTGCTACCACTGTCTTCTTTGGCATCATGTTAATGCCGGTTGGCATCGCTATGCATATGCTCCTCGTTCGACCCACTGCAACAAGTGAATGAGGCAAGAATACGATGCTATCTAATGCCTACGAAAGTGGTCCTCGTTCCCATGAGAGAGGATACGACTGGAAACGCTCAACCTCTCGATAGAGCGTGGACTATCCGAACTGATGGAATTAGAGTCCCCGCTCCCAGACTTGAACTG
>JABIWF010000131.1 GCA_018701175.1 Methanobacteriota archaeon | reverse complement strand
GTGCTTGCTCCCTCAAATGCCCACCAGCCCGTTCTGCGTGGGGGGGTTTTCAAGGGTTTTCGTTACCAATCACCGTAACACGCCAATTCCAACACATGAATCCAGTTTCATGAACGAGAAAATACGCATACCAAGATTACGTGCTGTGTCTGCAGCGAGGGTCGAACATGCGCCGATGCAGCATATGGTTCCGATTCCTGAACGGGAGGCTTTGGCCACCAGGTCCCAACCGCACCTGCCTGAAAGCAGAAGGAATTGACGACTGAGGTCGGTATTTTGCAACAATGCTGAGCCAATCGCTTTGTCAACTGCGTTGTGCCTTCCGATATCCTCTGAAACACAATGAAGGCCTTCATCAGCAGACCAAAGTCCTGCTGCGTGCATACCACCTGTTTCTTGAAATCCAGATTGCAGAGACCTCATCTGATCAAAAGCCTTGAACAATATCTCGTGTTTGTAGATTAGATGAGGGCCAGGGAAATGGGGTAAGGAAGAACTCATTTCCTCAAGTCCATCGGTATCACACGCTCCACATGATGAGGTAACAACACGCTCATACAAGGTTCGCTGAGCAATCGATGCGTCTGTTCGGGCACGAAATGAACCAGTATCGGTAGATTCCACCATGATGTTCGACGCTCGAATATCCCCATAGCCCTCCGCGAACGCGTGGCCCACAAACAATTCACGCAGGTTGGTTGGAGTTCCGAGAAGCTTCGAAATGATATCAGAATCTGATGTCAATTGGATGAGGCATTCAACAGCCAATGCGTCCTCTTGAATAGATAGCTTACCATCGCTGAGTCGATGAACTCCTGTACGGCGGCTTCGCGGCATGAATCTCTATTCGTACTCAACTTGAAGTCTCTTCGGGTCGTTCGATATCAAAGAATTCAAACTGCAGTTCTACCAGTTCGGCACTGGTTTGTGCTTGGGCATATGCATCAAGTGGCTCTTTATTGAGTTCAAAAAAACGTTCACCCCAACGAAAAGCACCGAGCACGTCACGCGCTTGCTTTACACGACCGATTAGATACAACACAGTAGCAAGTGCTTCAGCCGTAGTAAGTCGTCCAGGTTTCCCCCAATTCACTGGGTTTGCGGCCAAGAGGAGAGGTAGCATACGCGGCTGGAGGCGTGTTCTTCTCATGACCTGTGCCACGCTTTCTTCAATGTGTGCCCAACTGCAGTCAAGTCCGACCAAAGAGCCACCGTTAATGATTAATGCATGGTCTTCGGGACCAAACACCTTTCCGCACAAAGGTTCAAGAATAATTCCTCTTTTCGGAAGCGTATTTATTCGTTTATGCAGTTTCAGGTTTCCACGCTTTGATGCAAGAACTGCAGTGTTTTTTTTCGGGTCGTCCTGAGCCAGCCAAACAGCATGAACAGATACATCTGACACTAAATCACCTGAGGTCGTCAAGGTAATCACCCAAGGTCATTCCTCGAGAACTTGAACTGTCAACACGTTGTGTGCTCTTAGAAGTCGGCACTTCAAACAGAGTGATGGAGAGGACTCGTTCAAATTTTTTCAATACTGAATCTGTAGGCCGCTTACCACTTTCAGTGGATTTGACGATGTTCACGGTTTCCGCCATTCGCTTGCCAAGAGTCGGTTGATTCCATCCTTTGGATTTGCGGGCATTCATAATTCGTTGAGCAAAATCATCGACCAGTTCTTTTTCGGCTTTGAGCATGATATCCTTGCCTTTCTTGCCTTTAGCAGCATAGCCTGTCTGGTGAGCAGGACGAGCGTGCATGCTCTGTGCTCGGGCAAGACCTGGAGCGGTTTCTTTCGGCCCGAGGTTCATTTTCTCAGTGCAGCGAGCGCATGCAGCAACCTCTGCCTTGCCCATTTTCACATGCCGTACTCCGACTTTCATTGCTCCACATAACTCACAGTCTGCCATGAACTCACCCAAATGATGGTTGTGTTGACTGTCTTTGAAGGCTTCGGAACATATTGACGCAATCGTTTGGAGCGACGACTTAACAAACTGTAGCCACGACGAAGGTTTGATTCCTATGAGTTCCGAGGCAGAGAAGAGCGGCACACCCCGTTCCAAACAATCTGATGACGATCTAAAAAACCTCGAGGAAGACTATCAAAAATTACTTGAAGATTCACAGAATCTAATTAACGAACGATCCTATCTCGAAACCGAGATTCGAACGCTCAAAAAGCGAGCGACGAGACTCGATGATGAAGTGCGCTTACTCAAAACGCCACCTCTCATCATTGGCCACTTACAAGATGTTCTCGACGAGCGCACAGCCATTGTTCGCTCATCGAACGGTACTGTGTTCCAAGTGGCCCTTAATCAAAGACTCGAACCTAAGAAACTCAAGCCCGGGACTCGAGTTGCACTTAACCAAGATACGCTCGCAGTCATAGAAGTACTGCATGAAGCATGGGATCCGATGGTCAGTGGTGCTGAAATGGTTGAGAAACCCGATATTACCTACAATTCAGTGGCTGGTCTTGATGAACAGATAACGACGGTTCGAGAAGCAATTGAACTTCCGTTATTAGAGCCGGAACTGTTTGAGAAAGTCGGCATCATCCCACCAAAGGGCATTCTTCTTGTAGGTCCACCTGGCTGTGGAAAAACACTCCTCGCAAAGGCTGTTGCAAACCATACTGAGGCCACATTTATCCGAATGGTCGGCAGTGAATTGGCTCAAAAGTACATTGGCGAAGGTGGACGTATGGTTCGTGAGCTTTTCTCGCTGGCGAAAGAAAAATCACCATCCATTATTTTCCTGGATGAAATTGACGCAATCGGAGCCAAGCGTCTCGACGGTTCAACAAGCGGAGACCGCGAGGTTCAACGAACTCTCATGCAACTGCTGGCCGAACTTGATGGGTTTGATGCGCTTGAAAACGTCAAGATCATTGCTGCAACGAACCGCCCGGACATACTTGATGATGCGCTAATGAGACCTGGGCGTTTTGATAGAATTGTAACCATCCCATTGCCAGACCCGAAAGGACGCAAAGCTATGCTTGCACTCCACACGTCGAAAATGTCAACCTCTCGCCTTCAGATGAAAACCCTTGTAGAAAAAACCGAAGGTTTCTCTGGTGCCGAAATTAAGGCGACATGCGTGGAAGCAGGAATGATTGCAATCCGCGACAAACGAAATAAAATCTCTCAAAACGACATGATGGCTGCCGTTGAACGAATCATGGTCAAGAAGTC
>JABIWF010000110.1 GCA_018701175.1 Methanobacteriota archaeon | reverse complement strand
AGCGGTTGTTGAGGTCGGCGCTGCAGAAACAAACTCAACGGTAGCAGGTGCAGAAGCCAATTGAGTTTCTGGCTTGACATCCGAAGGAACAGTTCTCTGAGCCTTTGCATTATCACGCGAAGCTTGAGATTTTCTCCTCAACTCGGCAAGTCTATCCTCTTTCGAAACTTTCTGAGGTGCAGGTGCTTGTTTCTCTACAGAATTTGTGAAGGTTGGGGCTGAGGCTTCTTTGGCCGCCGATGGTGCTGCCGGGGTTGGTGATTTCTGCGATTCTTGTGTTCCTAATCGCTTGAGTGCTTGCTCGCGTCGCTTGGCTAAATCGTCATGCGCATTTTGTTTGTTTTGTTGCGGACGTGGAGTAGGTCGAGCAGCGGGTGCATTGCGGCGTTGGGTCTGAGATCGCTCACTCATTCTCTTGTTTCTTTGAGCGCTAGCATCGCGAGCAAAGGGGTTGAATGGCTCATCTTTTTTCCTACGTTCGCCGCTAATGAGTGATTCCCCCATTACGCGGTCGTTGATGACTCCTTAAAAACAATTAGCGTCGAAGCAATCACTACACAGCCCAAGTAACCTGAGTTTGGTCGGTACGCAGGTACTGGTCAACAGCACTCTCTTCATAGGGAGTGACTCGTCCATTTTGCAGTTCAATATATCCAAGCAGCCCAATCATCGTGCCATTATCGATGCAATACATTCTCGGAGGTGCATGTGAGGTTGACTCTCGTTCACCTGCCATGAGGCTACACATTTCTCGCAAGCGTGTGTTGCATGCAACACCACCGCCAAGAAGTAGTTCGGTCTTGCCAGTATGCGACAGAGCTCGTTCAGCAACTTCTACGCATGCTGCAAAAGCATGTTCTTGTAGAGACCAACATACTGCTCCCAGTTCCGCACCGTTGTCCAAGAGACGTTGTGCAGCAGTCATTACCCCTGAGAAGGCAAGGTCCATTCCACGTACTGCAAATGGCAGTTCAAGATCCGTCAAGCGTGGTTCGGGATTATTCGACAGCCATTCCTGAGCAAGTTTTTCAATTACTGGCCCACCCGGGAATGGAATTCCTTGAGCCCTAGCAAACTTGTCGAGCATGTTACCGATGCCGATATCAAGCGTTTCACCAAGAACTCGATACCGTCCATCGAGATGTGCAATGACTTGCGTGTTACCCCCGGAAACATACAGCAATACCGGATCACTACAACCGCACTGTTGCCTTCCAATTTCGATGTGCGCTACGCAATGATTGACACCGATAAGCGGGACATCTAATCGACTGGAAATGCCCCTTGCAAGAGCGGCTCCTACACGCAAGCATGGTCCAAGTCCCGGTCCTTGGGAATAAGCCACAGCATGAATTTCCGAAGGAGATAAATTGTAATTGGCGAGTAATTTTTGGAAAAGTGATTGAGCAATTTCTTTGTGATGATCTGCTGCTTCTCGAGGATGAATGCCACCCTTATCGGGGCGAACTGTGTCCGAGACAGCAGGGTGAGGAATGCCCTCTGAGTCAACCAATCCAAACGACAGCGTGTGTGCTGTTGATTCTATCCCAAGCGTCCAACCGTCCATCTCAACCAGTTAACGCAGATAGCCATTGTTCTTCAACCCTCAGCATCTAGACCATAATATGCGAACTGTATTCGTCGATGCTGGCCCATTGGCACATCTGTCGGGAAAAGGCACAGTAGCAGGAGATGTTTCTGACAAAGTGGAAGAATTTGTTCGCCCCGCAGGAAGTGGATTGGTAGTCAACGCAGGTAAAATCGAAAGAATTGCCCAAACTGAAGAACTCATTGAGGAGTACGGATTACCGACAAATTACGAGAACGTAAGTCCAGATTACCGCGTAGTTTCATTGAACGGAATGGCAGTCATTCCAGGATTCGTTGATGGACATACTCATTTGCTATGGTCGGGCGACCGTTCACGGGAACTATCATGGAGGCATGAAGGTAAAACATATCGCGAAATTGCAAAACTTGGTGGAGGGATACAGGACACCGTCCGATCAACTTCAATTGCTACGGATGAACATTTACTCAAACTTGGATACGAAAGGATGCGCAACACATTGCGTTGTGGCACTACACATATGGAAGCTAAGAGTGGTTATGGTTTGACGACTGAATCGGAGTTGAGATTAATTCAAATTGGTTCGAAATTAGGTGATATGAAGCATTTGCCTACCCTCGACTTAACATGGCTCGGTGCACACGACATACCTGCAAATATGAATGCAAAAGAGTATGTTGAGCAAATACTCTCGGAGCAATTACCTCGTGTACTCGAACAAGGCCTGGCACGTTCGGCAGATGTTTTTTGTGAACCCGGTTGGTTTGATGTTGAACAAGCAGAAGAGATTTTGAAAGCGTCCCGAAATGGGGGCATGCAATTACGAATGCATATTGACGAATTCAAAGACGGTGGAGGTGGGGACTTAGCGGCTGAATTGCGCGTGGATTCAGCAGATCATGCGCACTACACGAACATAAATGCAAGGCATCGAATGAAAGATGCGGGGGTTATGACTGGCTTTTTACCGGGAACCCCCTATGCAATGGGTGCACAATGGCCGAGTTTCCAACAAACACTCGAGGATGAAATACCTTGGAGTATCGCAACAGACTTCAATCCAAATTGCAAAACTAACAGCATGACTTTCCTCGGATCACTGTTGGTTCAACGTTGCGGCGTACATCCACTCAACACGCTCATCGCCGCCACACGTAATCCATCCGAGACAACACCTCACCCGACGGGGATGGCGCATGGGCGACTCGAGGTTGGGGCTGCGGCCAATTTCAATGTCCTCAACAGCGAGTACTGGGAGGCATGGTGCCTCCAACCATCCGAGTCCCCAATTCTCTCCACATGTTTGAACGGCGAATTCATTCATCACTGATTTACCTATATTAACTTCTTAAATAACAATTAATCAATTATAGTTTTGAAAGGGATAAAAATGGATATCATTAATGTATTGGTTGAAACTGTGGTCTGTACTGGAGCCGAAGGAAAAGGTGCCAGATTCAAGCGAATGCTCGAAGCTCGACAAGAATACAAGCGTCGACAAGACGGTTGCATCGCAGCATGGATTGGTCAATCCATCGATGGCCAAGGATTGTTCATCGTCCAGTCGGTTTTCGCGGATAAGAACTCATGGAAGAAAATCTCACAAGCAATTTCTGAAATTCTTGATACGAAAGACGGTGGACTCGAATCTGTATTTGGCGGTCCGCCCCTCGTTGGCATGTTCGAAGTCCCACTCGATTCCCTTGAGATCCCAGATTCAGTGAAATCATGAATTTCAGAGTACCCCGTCACGTCGCATAATGTATGTTATACGACAAATCCAGATATTGGAGGTGCTGACGTCATACGAAGTTCTGCGCAAATGTGCCGCAGTGAGGCGTTTTGAACATAGGCGAATCTGAGGGGAGGCGTATTATCCCACATTTCCGCCTCAAGTAGGGGGGGTTTTGGCAGATTTCTTGCAATTATTCATATGTTCGATTTACACCCCTT
>JABIWF010000130.1 GCA_018701175.1 Methanobacteriota archaeon | reverse complement strand
TGGCAGGAATTGGTGTTGTTGGTTTCGTTGTTTGGGGCCACCACATGCTCACATCAGGAATGGATCCGTTCTGGAGAGCAGCCTTCATGATTACCACAATGGCTGTTGCGATACCTACGGGTGCGAAAATCTTCAATTGGCTTGCTACCATTTGGGGCGGTAGCCTTGTCATGCGTACGCACACCCTGTGGTCCCTCGGTTTCCTTGTGACCTTCACGCTCGGAGGCATATCTGGAATGTTCTTCCCTGTCGCAGGTATGGACATGCACTTCCACGATTCTTACTTCGTTGTTGCACACTTCCACTATGTTTTCATCGGCGGTACTGTCTTTGCACTGTTCTCCGGTGTCTACTATTGGTTCCCTAAGGCAACTGGAAAGAAGCTGGACGAGACGCTCGGTCTCTGGCACTTCTTGATTGGTTTCTCTGCCTACAACGCAACCTTCTGGCCTATGCACGCCCTTGGTATCATGGGTATGCCCCGCCGAACCCACAGTTACACAGTTGAGAGTGGCTTTGCAGAATACAACATGGTCGTGAGTATCTTCTCGTTCATCTTCGGCTTGAGCCAACTCCTCCTCGTTTGGAACATTATAAAATCCAACAGAAGTGGAGAGCCTGCAGGAAACGATCCATGGGGCGGCTGGTCACTCGAATGGGCTACAACTTCTCCGCCACCAACACCTTCTTTCCATCATATCCCTACCCAAGGTGACATGAACGAATTGTACGGCCACCACTCTTCAAAGCCTTCAATCGGCGAGAAAATGTGGAAGGCCACTCCAAAGGGGGCGGAAGAATGAGCGGTCACGGTTCTCACGTTGAAAACGGAATTTGGATGCGCGCAGTCATGATGGGGGGAATCATCCTCACCATCGGTGTGCTGCTGTTTGCTACACTCGGAATCGCTCTGGCAGACGGAAAGCACGATACTTGGAAGCAGTTGGAAGACGACTACCATCATGAAGAGGAAGTCCTTGCAGCGCAAGGCAACATCACCGAGGCTCAGGCGAAACATCTCGACCACATGCATCACGAAGAAATCGATGCACACCTTTCGTATCTTACCTACCGAGTTGCAGGTATTACCATCTTGTTGATGTCGATTACTTATGCAGCTTTCATTGGTATCGGTGGTTTCCTCAATGCCAGTAAACCACAAGCCGACCATGGAGACGGACATGACGAACATGAACACCATGGTTCATCTTCACCGATTGTATTTGCCTTTGGTATAATGCTGTTTTTGATGGGTTTCCCTGACTTTGTTGTCGCTTGTAAGGCGATGTTGAGTTCAGATGTGACCGCTGACCTCAGTATGCTTGCTGTGAGCATGGCTGGTCTTGTCACCATCGTCATCGCAGTGTCAAATTGGTGGTTTGAAGACTTACCATTCGTTGGACACGGTGAGCAAATCGCAACCTCGTATCCATTTGAAGGAGAACACATTCGCAAAGCAGGACTTTGGGTCTTCATTATGTCTGAAATAATGGTTTTCGCTACATTCTTTTCTTCGTATCTCCGTATGCGAACTGAATGGTGTACTGATTGGGCGATTCGTGACGGCGTAGAAGCCTGTAAGGATGTCCCTGAAGGATCGGTAGTAACCGCTTCTGACTTGCTTCGTTACGATGTAGCGACTTTGATGCCAGGTGCTATCAATACATTCGCACTCATCATTTCGTCCTATACCATCGTTTTGGCTCTCAAGACGGCGAAGAATGCGAACTGGAAACCTTCAGATGGAATCATGGGCAAACTCATGCCAACCCGCCAAGCTGCTGTCCGAAACTACCTCATTGCAACGCTTGCACTCGGTTCTCTCTTCATCGTTCTCAAACTTGTTGAATGGAGTCACTTGGTTGCAGAAGGTTTCGATATCGGAACCGTTCAAGGTTCAATTTTCTACATCGCAACAGGTGCGCACGGACTGCACGTCTTCATTGGCTTGCTTGTCATGCTGTACCTTGTATTCAAGGCCGACACAGTTGGCTTTGACGAGGACAATGCACAGGGAATCGAATACTTCGGTCTCTACTGGCACTTTGTCGACTTGGCTTGGGTTGTTATCTTCCCAGCATTCTATCTATACTGAGGTGAAAAAATGGGCGAACATGCAGCAACAGGATTAGAAAAGTGGCTTTTGGATAAAACCGGCAAAGATATCTACTTCTGGAATTTCATCGTTTTGATGTTTTTCACTCTTTTTGAAGTAGGTGCGGTTTTCTTCGAAAAAATTCCAGGGACCGATATTGATATCACAAAATCCGCAGTCTGGGCAATTCTTATCATCGTTGGAATCATCAAGGGTTACGGAATTGCAGCGTTCTTTATGCACTTGAAAGACGACCCTCGGATTTACACCCGAACTGCACTGTTCCCAGTTTTGTTCGTTCTTCTGATGCTTTGGGGCATTGGTCTATCCAACCCTGCTGGCGTTACGGACTTGCCAAGTTGGTGTACCCCGAACTGGGATTATGCAACAACCCGTTGAACACTTTGACAACACCTCAAAGGATTCATAATACACCGCTGTTGAGCGTTATCCATGGACAGGAAAGTACTCGTTAGCCTAACAATGGCTACACTTCTCTTGATGGCATCAGCCCCACTCGCTTCGGCTTACAAAGGACATCAACTCTCTCGTGCTGAAGTGGTTGACTTCACGTTGGTCGACCAGAACAATGAAAACTTCACGTTTTCACAAAGTTTCTCCGATGTTCACGTGATTGCGTTTATTTTCACCCGATGTCCAGACGTTTGCCCTGTAATCACTCAATCACTCAAGTTGGTTCAAGACGGTCTTTCAGATGAAGATGCAGAAAAGGTGGAATTTGTCTCGATTACAGTAGACTCTAGTTACGATACACCAGAACAACTCAAACTCTTTACCGACTATCACAACATTGACTGGCCACATCTTACCGGTGACAAAGAGGTCCTCCAGGATGTGTACAACTCCTTTGGCATCATCGTTGAAGAAGAAGTCATTGAGGCACATATTGCAAACGCAGACCCGACCGTCACATACGTAGATGCCAATGGGAACTCAAGCGAAGTGATGTTTGCTCCAAACGGTTGGACTATGAACGAGATTCTCGCTGAAGAGGCAAACTGGTCAATCAACGCCACATACGGCCAATACGGGCATTTCATCTCTGGAATAAACGGCGTTGAATCGCCTTCCGACATGTCGTGGTACTGGTCTCTCAACATTTTCAATGAATCATCAGGTTCTTGGGAAGAATCTATGGAAGGCATCGACTCAATTGATGGACTGGAGAACAGCAATTTGCTTTGGGCAGCTTCGACAACCAACACTTCTCTTATTCACGCACCAGAAGGAAATGATTCCTCGCCTTCGATTACAGTTCTCTATCCAGACAATACAAGTGAGGACCATTCACTTCAAGCCGACTTCAATGCTTATCATCTTACGAAGGGTGCATTTTCGAGCGTCGGAATGAACTCAACGTTTAGCAACGGAAATGACGGTCGTACGCTCACCTCTGTCGATGATGTTAGCAGTCCGAGTGACCTGTCATGGTACTGGTCTCTCCACACTTGGAACACGACCAGTAACGCTTGGGATGCATCTACGGTTGGTGTCGATGACCTTGTCGAGCCAACGTACATCGCTTGGGCACCGAATTCAACCAATGCTTCTGAAATTCCAATGCCAGAATCACTGCGACCAACCGACATCATGGCCCCCCAAGTATGCAATGGGCATGGATGGGAAATGGGCTCTGGAGAAGGGAAACACTGCATGTGTGATGAGGGCTTTGAATGGGGCGAAGGTGACCGCCTTTCCTGTGTAGCAATCGAGGAAACCGATGTCGAATACACGGTGGGCCACTCCACAATTACCTTCATCATGGATGGAATGAAGCCGAAAATCGCTTGGAGCGGAGACTCTTGGAAAGCGGATGATTTCCGTGCTGATCTTGAGCAGGTGGTCGCTTCTCAGTCTTCCTCCGATTCCTCCGACCCACTTCCAGGAATGACTTTCCTCATCGCAGTAACCGGTTTGGCATTCGCAGCAGCGGTTGTCCACATTGACTCGAGAGATGAAGAAGAAGAAGCGTAAGGCTCATATCGAATTGACGGCCGACCTGTATTTGCGATAACGGGTTTTCGGGCCCTAAACTCAGCAGAGATCGCATAGCCCGGTATTGCGGTGGACTTGAAATCCACTGTCCCTTGGACTCGGGGGTTCGAATCCCTCTCTCTGCGCCTTTCCTATTTTACGGATTTATGCTGGTTTGTCAACGGAAGAGTTCTCAAACTAAAGCGCACCTCGGTGACCATGCGCAGGGCTCGACTCGCCGTCTTACTCGTTCTCAGCATGGCCTTAGCAGGTTGCTTAGGTCCTACGACTGCCTCATGGGGTAAAGACAGTGGCGCAGTTCATGTCGATTTCAATCAAGAGTCGACGACTATTACCACTTCACTCGGTTCCGAGAGTCAAACGTTCACTGGAATCGAACCGATTGGATGCGCAACTGAAGAAGGAGAACTCGGGACGAACACCACAACTCCAGTTTCGTTCCCTGGTTATCTTGCATCAAGTGCAATTTATTCATCGCATTCTGATGCTGATGTCAGTGGTTTGGACTTTGCCGTGACTGCGAGTGTAGCCATCGAACAAATGTCTTCTTCATCTGCCGAGTCTGTTGTTGAGGGCGAAGGTTCTCGGATCGATTTGAAGAGTTGGTTGACCCCTCTCCAACCCAAAACAGGCATGGGTACGGTTAATCTCGAAAAAATCAATTCTGATGCCGAATCGAAATGGTATGTTCTCGGTCTCATTCCGACGACGAAGAACATCCAAGAAGGCATGTTGGCAGTTGGAGAATGGCATCAATCCGTTACCATTTATGGCTACCTTGTTCAATTGGATTCCTCGAACAGCAATTCTCTAGGTACTTTTAACTCACAAGAAGCTAATTCTGATTGCAGTATCAAAATTAGTTCAAGTAATAACGAACGCCTCTATGTCCTTGTTACATCCATTGAACTCAGTGATTCAACCGTGAGTTCGAGCGGAGGGGACACTGATGAGTGGGTTCACGGCGATGTTCCAGTTTTCACCCGAGGTGGCTACATCTTGTTCTTCATGATCGTAGGTATTGGTGGTGGAGTAGGTGCTTTCATCCTGTCAAAGATGTTTGTTCTTCAAGGTGCAAAAGCATCCATGAAAAACCTCATCGGAAAATCAGGCATGGACGCTGTTAAACAAGTCAAAAAGGATGTCAAATCAGCCAAAGCGTCGGGATTGTCCTCTCCAAGTGACCGTCAAAAGGAATCGAGGAAGCAAGCAGAAAAGACGTACAATGAACCGAAGAGTAAATCCGCAGAATCTGCGCTTGCAGGATTCGACCTTGATAGCGTGCTCTCGTCAGGCCCAAGTACCAGCTCAACCAACGAATTCGGTGGCGGCAAGTCTTCTGTTGTAAAAACGGAAGAATCTAAAGAAATGGAGAGAGATTTCATTAAGCCTACTTCTGAGTTTACGCCGCCATCAAACCGGATTACTGTTCCGCCACGCCAATCTTCGACGAACATCACCTCCAGCCAACCCACATCCCAACCAACTGAACACTTTACTTCGGCTGCACCAAAATCGAAAGCCGCATCTGGACCTCCAAAGCGCAAAACTGTTCGTAAAAGAAAGGCCGCAGTCAAACAGGAACAGCCTGAAGTGACGCCAGAACCTCAACCACAAGAGAGGCAGACATACGATGAGCCTGACGAGGACTTTTCTGATTTCTCATTCTAATTTGGTACGCAAATTTGAACGGCGTTGGCTAGAACTTCCATTTGCAATGGTGTAGAACCAATGTTTTCACCATCAACATTTATTGCTGCAGGGGCAGGTGTATCGATTCTCAATGTTCTGAACTTGTGATAATCAACGCGTGGATGGAAAACGTGCCGACCTTCGCTTTTGAGCATTCCAAATGCTTTGAGAACGTCACGGCGTGTCATCTTTTTCAGTATCCCGATATCCATCATGCCATCATCAAGCGAGGCACCTGGGGCCAGTGGTAGCATTGAACCCCCGGTCTGGCTGTTTTGTATCAAAAAGAGCGTGTAGTCGTCTTCCATTGTCACTCCATCCAGAGTTAGTGTTGCATGACGACGGTTGTTGGCCATTATGGCCATGAGAATTCCAACATCGTAACGCATTGGACCCATCCAACGCATGCGTTCTGCTTTGATGGTTGAGTCTACACCGAGCCCCCACGTCACGAGGTTATGGCTGTAGCGCACAGTACGTCCTTTTTCGGAACCTGGCAGTCCTTCCACCATCTCCACTCTGGCCAAGTCTAGATTTTGCCATGTGCCTTTGAGAATGCCTTGAACTGCCTGTTCTGTTGATGTGAGTCGGAGGTCATTTGCCACCGAATTACCAGTTCCTGCAGGGATGAGTGCGAATCTTTCACTGCGCTCAGTTGTGGCTATCATACGGCCCGTAATCACTTCAGAAAGACTTCCATCACCTCCAACAACTGCAAAAACATCGTTCGGTTGAGCTTGAATGGATTCGGCGATCTCAATCAGGTGGCCACTGTGGGCTGAAAAATGGATTTCAACTGTACTTCCTTCGTTCTCGAGTATTTCCTTCACGTTTTCGCCAATTTTTCGACCTTTTTTCTTACCCGAGAACGGATTTACAAGAAGATGGACACACCCAATGTCCGTTTTCTGTATCGGGTTTTGAGTGAAAACGGGAGAATAAATTGGTTTGTGCACCCCTTTTTTCTTTTTTGAAGACGAGTCCGGCTCGAACTCAAGCGCAGCGGGTACTTGGCTCGTTTCTTCGTTTGACATAACCGTATGTGGCGTGTTCTTGGTTTCAAGCCTTCTCTCAAAACGGCGTATTCTGTGCTGATTCGGAGTGGGTGAAAAGCCACCCACTGTGCATAAAATGCGAATTGAATATCGAATAAGGTTAGCAGTCTACGCTTTCCTTGTTGAAACGGTTATTGGAAAAGCAAGAAGTCTTGAACTCGGCCGGATTGGACAGCACATGGCGAACGCTTGGACCGTGGATGAACAACAGTTCATGCAAAGGGCTCTTGATGTCGCTGAACGGGGCAGAGGGAAGGTGAGTCCCAACCCTTTGGTGGGCTGTGTCTTGGTGAAAGACGGCGTGATTATCGCCGAAGGTTGGCACGACCACCTTGGGGGATTGCATGCAGAACAAATGGCCATTCATGATGCAGAATCCAACGGTCATTCTCCGAATGGTTCAGTTGCTTATGTCACGCTCGAACCCTGCAATCATTTCGGCAGAACACCTCCATGCACTGAAGCATTGATGTGGGCTGGAGTGAAGGAGGTCATTGTTGCACATTACGACCCGAACCCTACCGTGCGAGGAAAGGGAATCCAAGTTCTACAAGACGCTGGCATTGTAGTTCGGCAAGGCCTACTTGAATCGGAAGCATCGATTCAGATGAGCCCCTTCCTGCATTGGTGCGAACATCGACGCCCACAAGTGACGGTCAAATTGGCAGTGGATGCAAACGGCTCGGTGGACGACAGACACCTTGAAGCTCAGCGTTTCACTTCGGAGACTTGCCTGGATCGGGTTCACATGTTGCGCAATGAATGCGATGCAGTTTTGGTCGGTGCCGAAACCGTGATTCGAGATGATCCACAGTTGACAGTGCGCCGAGTTCCTTGTGAACGCCAACCCTTGCGAGTCGTTCTTGACCCGAACAATCGAACACCTCCGACTGCCAAGTTATTTGCAGATGGTCTTGAAACACTTCACATGAAGGGTGATTTCACCTCTCTTTCTGCACTTCTCAATCTCCTGGGCGACCGAGAAATCCAACGACTTATGGTTGAAGGTGGTCCAAAGACAATTTCTTCCTTCTTGGACCAAGGTCTCGTTGATGAGTTTTACTTTATACAAAGCTCAGTTGTTCACACAGAACCCGTTGCTTCGGGGATTGATGCGAAGCGCCTATCTGCTGCCGGTCTTACTCGTATTTCTACCGAAGAATGGGGTGATGAAGTTCTTCATCTCTGGTCGAGGTTGAATACGTCGACGCAAAGCATTCGGAGTTGAAAATTTGCACATTCTTCAGAGCACCCACGACGACATCGATACGATACTTGCGTTGTACGACGAGGCAACGGCTCTGCAAGCCTCGAAAGGCATGACTCAATGGCCGAAGATTGACAGAAGTTTGATCCAAATGGAGGTCGACGAAGGCCGACAGTGGAAAATGATGGACCAAGGCCAGATTGTTTGCGTTTGGGTTGTGGCCTTTGAAGATCCTCAAATTTGGGGTGAAAGGAAAGACGAACCGTCGCTCTTCATTCACCGAATCGCCAATCACCCACTTCAGAGAGGCAGAGGCCTCGTTGGGGAACTTGTGAACTGGGCGGAATCGTATTGCTCACAGCAAAACCTCCGCTTTATCCGTCTAGACACGGTTGGATTTAACGAAGCACTCATTCGTGTTTACACTCGCCATGGATTTAGTGTCTTGGAACCAATCGTTCTTGAAGATTCAACCGGTCTTCCCTCGCACTATCACGACGGCGAAGTCTATCTTTTTGAAATTCAATTGGATTGATGCCGTGTTATCCTAGCGATTTAACAGGTAATAGACCCTTCATTAACGGTGTAATGTCTATAAGGGGACAGCATTTCAAAGGAATTAGGAGGACTACCTATGAATAATAAAATACTGACCGCCCTGCTCGCATTGACGTTTATGTCTGCCGCACTTGCAGGATGTACAAGCAATGATGATACTGACGATGCCGAACCACAACCCGATGTCGTCAAGATTGGATTTTTGAACCCAGCAACTGGCCCATTGGCCCAAGACGCTGCAGGTTTTGAATACGGTGCACTTCAAGCAGTTATTGACTTGAATGCTGCGCAAACCACTACCGTGTTTGAAGCGGTTGTCGCAGATTCAGGTTGCGACGGTACCGTTGGTGCCGCTGCAGCACAATCACTTGTCGACGCTAACGTTGTCGCCGTCGCTGGAGCAGCATGCTCCGGTGCTTCAATGGCTGCTAACGCTGTGTTGTCTGCTGCAGGAATCCCTATGATTTCCTACGCCTCAACCAACCCAAGTCTTAGCGATGCTACCGCTTACCCGAACTTCTTCCGTGTTGTTCCTAGCGATGCTATCCAAGGACCTGCTGCTGCTGCAATGATGGTTGACTCTGGAGCAACCAACCCTGCAATTCTTCACATGACCAACGACTACGGCTCCGGATTCGCTGACGCAATCGAAGCTGCTTGGTCTGGCGATGTCTGCGCAAAGATTGGATATGCTGAAACAGCAACAAGCGTTGCTTCTGAAGTCACACAAATCGCTGACGCAGGCTGTGACTCCATCTTCATGGTCTCTTACGTTACCGACGCTGCAATGATTCTCAACGAAGTCGCATCCCAGAACATTTCTGCTATGCTCTTCTCTGGCGACGGACCTGCTGGCGAAGGATTGCTCGTTGAACTCAGCGACGACACCGTTGCAAGCAACCTCAAGGTTACCGCACCTCGTGCAGGCTCTTCCTTTGGTGACTTCGAAGCACGCTACGATGCTGCAAACATTCCAAGTATCAAGCAATACGTTCTCACTTCCTACGATGCAGTTTCCATTATCGGAAAGGCATACAACACCGACTCCGCTGACATGGATGCATCCATCCGTGCAGTTGGAACCGGATACGAAGGTGCAAGTGGCCTTCACACCTTCCTCGCAAGCGGCGACGTTGGCGGCGCAGGTTACGATATCTGTGCCTACACAGCAACCACTTCTGAAGATGGCGCTTACGCTTGCAATGCCTACTGGACTGTTGCAGACGGTGTTACAACCCCGAAGACTGTTATCAAACTCGGTTTCATGAACCCATTAACCGGTCCTCTGGCACAAGATGCTGCTGGATTCCAATACGGAGCACAGCAAGCAATCGTTGACCTCAACGCAGCATACGGCGCTATGGGATACGAATACCAACTCGTCGAAGTTGACTCTGCATGTGACGGTACCGCTGCTGCAGCTGCAGCACAAACCCTCGTCGACTCTGGAGTTATCGCAGTCGGTGGCGCAGCATGTTCTGGCGCAACCATGGCCGCTAACGCAGTGCTTTCCGCTGCAGGAATCCCAATGATTTCCTACGCATCCACCAACCCAAGCCTCAGCAACGCAACTGCTTACCCTGACTTCTTCCGAATCGTTCCATCCGATGCAATCCAAGGACCTGCAGCGGCTGCAATGATGGAAGCAATGGGCGCTACCAACCCAGCAATCATCCACATGACCAACGACTACGGCTCTGGATTTGCTGATGCTATCGAAGATGCTTGGAACGGAACTCTGTGCCAAAAGATTGGATACGCAGAAACCGCAACAAGCGTTGCCTCTGAAATTACACAAATTGCAGATGCAGGATGCGACTCCATCTTCATGGTGTCCTATGTTACCGACGCAGCAATGATCCTCAACGAAGTTGCAGCACAAGGCGTTACTGCTATGCTCTTCTCCGGCGACGGACCTGCAGGCGAAGGACTCCTCACTGAACTCAGTGACGACAGCGTTGCTCACAACCTCTCCGTGACCACACCTCGTGCTGGTTCTTCTTTCGGAGACTTCGAAGCACGCTACGATGCCTCGAACATCAGTTCAATCAAGGCATACGTCTTGACCAGCTACGACTCAATCATGATGCTTGGAGCAGCTCACCAACTTGACAGCTCAGCAATGTCGACTTCAATTGCAACCACAGGAACTGCATACGAAGGCGCAAGCGGACTTCACACCTTCTTGGCCAACGGCGACGTTGGTGGAGCAGGATACGATATCTGTGGCTACACTGCAACCGGTGCTGGCGATGGTACATTCACCTGTACCAAGTACTGGACAGTTGCAGGTGGCGTTCAAGACAACGCTGCTTGAGACCATTAGCACTTGAGTTCCACGGCTTTTTAGCCTCCTGGCTGAGGAGTCTTGATGAACGCAAAAATGCGGAGGCTTTGTTAGGATGGAATCAGGAACGGTAACAGAACCATCTGGTTCCATCCTACACCGCTGGCAAGAAATGTCGAGAATACGTCGACGCCTACTGATTGCTGCCGTAGTGGCTCTTGATGCAATCATTGGATTGCTCTACCAATCCGGTATAGGTAACGGCCTCGACGCAATTTTGTTTGGCAACCTGCCGAATGATATGGTGTGGCTCGGGCAATCGGTCCAACTCATTTCAATGGGGTTCTTGCTGGTAAAGGTCGTTTTCGACGATATCCCACATGGTAAGCTTCGTTACGCATTGATGGTGTTTTCTCCACTCTTCTTGCTGTTGACCGTACTGTTCACCATCGAACTTCTAATGGTTGGCCTTGACACCAGTGCAGTGATCTATCTCAATCTGAGTTCAATAGGATTCAGTACGCTAACTTGGTCTTCGACCTACCTTGCAATCGCCGTCGGTTGTACGCTGACCTACAGCGTACAGCGGTATGGAAACTTTGCACAAAGCGAGTTCTTCATGCTGGGGATGTATGTTGCAGTCATGATTATGTGGATGGATTATTTCTTCCCACTTGTTTCTACTCCAAAAGACGGGGTATTAGTTTGGTCTGTTCTTCTTTGGACGCTCCTAGGAGCATTCGTTCTTACTGGTTTGGCTGGCGTCATCATCGACCGCCTGGTCTTCCGAGGTTTCAGAGACCGGAAATCAAGCGCAGATGTCATGATGATTGCTTCACTTGGTGTTGCTCTTATCCTTCGAGCCATCGTTTACCTTCGCTTTGGTGCAGGAACGAAGTTGTTTGAACCGGATATCGATTGGCGAATTGCTCGTGAACAACGATTTGAGGCTCCGACCATCCTAACCAAACTCAACCTTGGTGACCGTTCTCTTGCTTCCGGTGAAACGTATTCCTACGGGGCGTGCGAAGAGGCTGGAAGCGCTGCTGACGGATCACCCATCCTCGAAAAAATTACGACTGAAGGCTCAAAGCCGCTCACTGACATCTATTCGGTCGGCTCTGATTGCGTCACTGATTTAACAGCGAACTACACCTACTATAACGCAGCAATGCCGTTCGTAATTTTTGCTTCTGTTGGGCTTTTGATGCTGTTGCTGACAAAGACCCGTTTAGGCCGCCGTATGCGTGCTGTCGCTGATAACCCCGAACTTGCTGCAAGTTGTGGAATAAACGTCGAACGCGTTCACATGATCAGCGCTTTCCTCTCTGCGGGAATCTCAGGAATTGGCGGCGCTGTATTTGCAATGACGGTACGGTACAGTCCAGAGACAGGGTTCACCCTTCTTTTGCCCGCTTTCGCGGTTATCGTGTTGGGTACCATTGGTTCAGTTCGAGGTGCTGTGTTTGGAGCGCTCCTGATTGGTTTTGTTCGTTCAATTTCATCACCTATTTTGATGGGAATTGGAACACCGCTGGACCGCTCAAACTATGCCAATCTGGCTGAAGTAATGCCGTACGTCATGATTATCGCTATCCTTCTCATCATGCCAAAAGGAATTGGTGATGCGTACGACAACTGGAATATCAAGCGAATACGCATCCGAGCTGAGGAAGATTTCAAGCCGAACACGAAGCGTGCTTCCTTGCTTGGCATTTTCTTTGCACCGACAGGACTGCACCATTTCAGCGTTCGAAACAGTTTGCGTGGGCAACGTTACC
>JABIWF010000042.1 GCA_018701175.1 Methanobacteriota archaeon | reverse complement strand
GGGCTGGGCGAACTCTTGGGAATCTGAAAGACTCGTACCCGATTCAGTCATGACCGAGTCGATCCCTCCATCATCACTCATTGATGTCATTTTCAGTTCTGAATCATCTCTGTTTGAACTGGTACGAATCGGAGCAACTGGTCGTTGAGCGGTTACTGGTGCAGCAGTTGAAGCTGCCCGAAGTGCTGCTTGCCGGCGTTCTTCACGGCGCTCGTCCGCATTGCCACGACCAAAAAGTGCGCCGACGAAATCTAAGAAAGAATCCATTGGAGATGCCTTGCGTTTGGCTCCGATTGTTGAGTGGACCTGTCCATCCCCGAACATTTCGTTACCAGAAACCCGGCTGTTTGCTGTTCGAACTTGTTTCGATTCCAATAAGAGGTCTACTTCGACTTTCTCATCTTCATGCAGTTCAAGTTCTGGCGTCTCCTTGTCAATACTAGCAACCTGCCTCTGCAAGGCTAACTTTCCTTCAGGGCTTAAACTGGCATCAAGTTGAACATTGGTTTGCCAAACACCGGCTTCTTCGGCCTGATACACCTTTTTCATCGACTTCATCGTCTGAGACCGGTGATACTCGAAATCCCGCACGGTACGCGTTTTTCTAAACAAGACAAAACCTAGAGTCGCTGCAATGCCATACCATGCGTACATGAAGAGTGGCTCAATCTCAAAAATTTGGCGAAGCGGCGTGACTGACAGGTGAATGGCACCCATCAGCAAGAGCGGCAATACCGCAACACCACGGGCCGTGACTGAACGCTCTTTCGCCATGGTGAACGACATGCGCTTCCATACTACACTCAAGTATGTTGGCATAAGTTGCTTGAAGGCATCAACGGTCCTTCGGAGCACGCCCTTTACGAACGAACCCGTCTAGAAGGCCGACTGAAAAACTGGAATGAAGCATGAAGAGACAAACAGGAATACCGAGAACCAAGGATAATCGTTTGGACATCAGAGCACCTCGTAGGCCCTCGACTGACAAAACCGCGAGATAACATGCGGGCAATACAACTGCATAGGAGGGCTGAAGGGCAAGAAGAGCAACTGTACTCAACGCACCAAACCACGGTAAAAATTCTCGTAGACTCGCTCGTTTTGGATACTTCTTCAGGATTTTCATTCGCCAAAAACCATATCGGTGCCCCATTTTCCACCACTTCCCTAAACTGGATCGCTTAACCATACGAACATGGGTCGCAGGTGTACGCGCAAGCAAAAAGCCTGAGTTGAGGAGTCGCATTGAGAGGTCGCTGTCTTGACTGGTAATGAAATCGACATCCCACCCATGGACGGATTCGACTGCTTTACGTGAATGCATAGCGAAGGCTGGCACCTGAGTAAGTCCACGCTCATTAAAGCCGTCAAATTGGCCATTACCGCTTCCGAATGGCGATTTTAGGCAACCTTCAATCCATGACTCAACCCTACCGTGCTCACCTTGTCGTGGCAAGACCTTGACACCGACAGCACCGAGAGGTTTCGAATGTTCCGATTGAATCAAATTCCATTCGCTAAGTCGAAGTTCAAGGTGGTCTGGGTCGACCGTTGAATGACCAATCATTTCGACGGTGAATTGAACAGAGGCTGGCAGCAGTTCAAGTGCCAGATTTCGGGCTTGTGAAACAAACTTTCCCGGGTTTTCGTGCAGTTCGATACGAGGTCCACCAGCTTTTTCACTCAACAAAATCATTCTCTCGACGATGTTTCGAGTCGAATCCGTTGAGCCTCCATCAAATACGAGTACCATATGCTGTTCAGGAGACAAACTTTGCTGAATAAGCGATTTTAGACATGCTTCGATGTAAGACGCTTCGTTCAGAACTGGTACAACGGTTGCAATCACCGGTCCAGAATCACCCATACCCTCCCGTATATGCTCACCTCTTTCACCTGTTCCCTGAAAATGAACTTGAAAGGCATGTTCATGTGCAAGATGCTGTTCGCAGGTTCATGCAAGAACCACTGCTGCGCCTAAACGGCGTGAATGAAAACTTGCAGATCCGCATTGAAACGGTATTGCAAGGCGCAGATGTACCAAAACGTGTCGAAGCATCGCTCCTCGCATTATTTCCTGAGTTCCCTGTCCCAACACACCCGGGAGAACCGAAACTTGGACAGGCCAGCGATACTGTGTGGCGTGCAGAGGGTGTGCCGCTTGGTGCGTTTCTCAAACTTTTACATGAACAGCGAATTCTCGACACTGCCTTGGATTCCATGACCGCTGCTTTCGACGGTACCAAAACACACTTTGCTTTATTGCGACAAGCAGCCATCGTTGGAAAAGTAGCCTTTCCACTGCCGGGTGAGCATCCACTTGGAGGAGTCATTACAGTACACCTTAAAGGTGAAAATTTGGGTGATTGGCTTGAGGCTGCAACATGGCATAAAGGGCGCGACGCTGTACCACGAGGCATCAAGGATGAAAATGCAATGGGAGCAGATGGTGAAGCAGTCACTTGGGTTTAGTAAGGTATCCAGTTTCCCTCATCCAATGAACAATTTGTTCATCACTCCCCAGCCAATCAAGTGCTGAATCATCGTCTATTGTTCTCCAAACCACCGCATCATGTGCAGTCCAACCGCTTTTGTCCTGTTCATCGGGCAGCGCACCCGTAAACTCAACTGGCAGGATGTTCAAAGCGATATCGAACTTCTCCAACGAATGATGCCAAACGCCAATGGATGGGCCTGATCGGACATTCCAACTTAGCTCTTCGTTGAATTCTCGAACAATGGCTTGTTGTAAGGACTCACCCTGTTCGACTTTCCCACCGGGAAACTCCCATTTCCCGGGATGCTTTTCATGTTGAGCACGACGCGCTATGAGGTATGTGTCATCACGAATCACGAGGCCGCCAACGACCGAGATGACCGGTCGGAACAACATTCTCTCAATGACCTCAAGAACGAGGCTTGAAGCTTGAACCAGAGTGCACCGTTCGAAATCTGGCAGATGAACAAAAACACACGGCGTGTCTGCTATGCGTTGCTCCTTGAGGGTGTGGAGTGTACTGTAGAATGTCTCATTGCATACGAATGTACCTGCATCTACCGAGAGTTCCCAACCGGCGTCAAGGCCTTGCTTCACCCATGTTTGTACGGGTACTGCGACATGCAAATCACCGTCCTGAGATAAACTTCCCTCGGAAATTTTGCGACCAGAGTTATCGGGAATCCGCATACTGATCCTGTTTTGTGCTCGAGTTTCGATTTTCGGTACTACGCACGATTCGCACAGACCGAGATGAACGATAACGTCCCAAACCTCTCCAGAAGTAAGAAGATTCGAAACAGTGTTTGCTCCGAGTTCATCTACAGAGAGAATTTTTGTCTCAACCATGGCATGAACTGGTTCGATTTCAGTGGCCCGCAAACCCGCCCATGGGTCGATGAAATCCATAAACGAGGGAAGTTGCGACAAAACTTCCATCGAAATGTTTCTTGAATTGTCACCAAACGGCTCGAATCCAGTAACCAGCACTCGAGCCATGAACGGTCGTTGAGGTGAAGGCTTTTGATTCTCTTGCCTCACATCTTGCGTCATCTTGACAAACAAGAGCCGCTACGTTGAACTGTGGGGAGCATGGATTCGGCTGATGAAGTTTCAATTACCCATGAAGAGGAGAGTGACGGAATCTCTGGTTTGAGGCCTGTTCGACTCCTTCGTGAAATCTGGAAAGAATTCACTTTTGGCGTCGGTGCATGGGGTACCTTACGCCCTCTTTTCACCGCTCTCATAGCAGTTGTGCCTTTTTTATTCCTCGGGCAGCATGTAAATCGACAGCATCGGAAAGCATTTGATTGGTCGCTCTTGCAAATTCCTCTTGCACTAACAATCGTTCTTTGGGTTGGCTTATGGCTCTATTCAATATTCGACGCATGGAGAGTCGCCACGCAGTTGATAGCCGAGCCGAAGGATTAAGCTCGCCAAAGTTGGTCTGTGCACTTGATGCTGCCATCTGCGAGTCCAGACAAATCATTGAGGTCGTCACTGTCAAACTCTGTAGGCAAATCATTGTCGAAGAAATTAGCAATACTCGACGATTCAATGGCCCAATACATAACTGAATCTTCATTGTTTGAGTGCCCAGGATGTGAACTGTCTTCATGATCTGCTGGTGAAGTGTATACCAAATTGACTAATCCCAAGAGGTGTCCGACCTCATGAATCAAAACACTGTTCTCAATTTTTTCAGCGGAAGGCCTGCGGAAAATATTCTCTGCATCATCAATCGAATCTTTGAAAATCGCCACCGTCGACGCATCTACTGCAACCCCGAGAACGCTGGTATCATCGTAAGTTCCAGCGGGAAAGAGGATCTGCCAAGTCAACGTAGAACCCGATTGAGGAGATACAGCCTTTGCTTCGTCACCCAAGTCCCGGACATCATTAGCAGACCAAGTCTCATCGTTGGAAAAATCAGTCTCCGTAAATTGGAAATTGATACCGTCCGGTTTATCGCAAACAGATTCAAGGCGTTGTTTTAGCATGTCGGTTGAAGTGGATTCTGGCAAATAACCCGCCTCATAATCAATCTCAACAGTCATCGAAGTATATTTTGAACTGTCCAAGCACGCAAGGGTCAATCCCCCAGGAATTCCGTTGCTCTCCGGAATGCCAAGTATTCCACCTGTGCCAAGACAACCAGAAAGTGCCGGCAATAAGAGGAGAACAAGTAAACCGATACCAATTCGGCGAAGTCGCTCCATGATATGCCGTGGAGGTGGTTATTTTCAAACCATTGCTTACCACTCTTCAGGAATCTCGATCGGTGAAAACAATTGTCCTGGGCTCTTAGCGTTTGACAACTGTGTTCTTGAAAGCGCCTCCCAAGGCCGTAAAGCAAGAAGTCCCTCTGCGAGTGAAGCGTCGATTTCAACCAACGTCACACGAATGAGTGTCGCCAAAATGTCCATTCTGTCTTCATCGATGATCTTGAAGATTTTTTCCAAATCAAACTGGAAACTCGATTCTTCGTCCCCACCGTTCTGAATTGGCCATGGATGGGTGACCGTTTCGGGAAACTCTTGCTGAGTTGCATTGATGTGCTCATCAAGTGAACGAGAGAGACCTGCAATGTGTTTACTGAGTACGAGACTAACCTCGATGAGTGGCATATTGAGTTGGTTGATCAAGTTGACCATCCGCTCTTGCATCGTCACCATTCCATCCACAGCGGATGTATCTTCATCAGACATTTCGTCAACTCACTTCTTCATCGATTCAACGTATTGCCAACCGAAATGATTCCACTGGTCAAGAGTCCATCCTTCAGGCAGACCTGTCGGAGGTAAAGGTGGTGGAGCTTTTACAGGTGCAGCAGGTACTGCTGTTGGTTGGACAGTAACGCTTGGCGCAGGCAGGTTTGAATCAATTGCTGGAAGCATTTTCCCTTTTTCAAGGTCTTCGAGCACATCCTCAGTTTGGTCCTCTGCACCAGATTCTAACTCACCTTCGCGGATTCGCCGATTCATCACCAAGAGATACATAGCCATACTCAGTGAAAGGAGCGCTATAATGTAGAGAACAATACTGAAAGTGCCTTCTTGGGCTTGCTTGGCCAATGCCTCTCCGTCACGAATCGTCTGTTCCTTGATGAACAGAGGGTCGAGTGATGTGCGGTCCATTTCGACCTCATCAACCAAGACAACGAGTCGGAATTCGATGCTTTCACCGACATCTGCGTTCGCTACAGTTGGCAGAGAACCGGTGAGGTCGCCGCCAGCCGTTGCAACAATGTCAACACGAGCAATGTTTTCCCAAAAGCCACCTTCAACAGCACGTTGTAGAACCAGAGCAACATCTCCCTTACCGCCAAGGTTACGGACCTCGAAATCAAGGTTCACAGATTGTTGAGCGATTGGGCTTGGGTCGTCCCAAGAGAAACTGCTGGTTGCGGCGTTGAGGTCGATGCTTGGGCCAAGTAAGGCCAGCGACCATGACGCAATTGGCTCATAGATTGAGTTACCAATCGTATCAAATGGATTACCGGCAGAATCAGAGCCAGAAACCCAAACATCCACCATGTACGAAGGTAGGAGGGTCGTGGCTCCAGCATCTGTCAAGTCGAGGTTACCGGTCCAGAAGAACTGTTCACCGAATGGAGTCGTGTCCGGAAGAGGAACACTACCCCGTGAAATTTCAGCCTCACCTGCTCGAACTCTGTAGTGAAGGACTGCTGGTTCGTCCAGATCAAATCCATAGTCGTCGAGTGTTTCAAGCATCACAAGCAAGTCGCCGCAGGCGCCGATCGAGAGAGGCGAACCAGATGTGACTTCATCGAGAGTGATGGCTGCAATCGTTGGTCGTGAACTGTCCACAGCCAAGCGAACACGTTGAGTGACAGAGGTTTCATCCATTGCGAAACCTGGCAAATCACCGAGGCCCAATTGCAAATCAAGATGTCCGGAAGGTACGGACGGTATCAATAAATCGAGACTGAACGCACCGTCATCACGGGTTGATGTCGTCCATGTATTATCGTAGTCTCCAAATACGACATCAAATGCACCCGCAGGCGCCGGAGTTTCATCTTCAGCGAAGAGAATTCTGCCGTTGACTCGGAGTGCTTGTCCAGCACCAATGAGAGTTTCTTCGAAGTCAGAATTGTAGTGGTTTGTCCCATCACGGAGTTCGACTGCACGTATGTGACCTTCCATTGTATCAAATCGGAAATCGTTGTCGAGACTCCAAGCATCGTTACCCAAACCTTCCTTGGCTTCGAAACACGGCGTAACTTCCATATCGTTACACGGTAAGTCTGTGACTAGAATCTTTGGAATCACCAAACTTAGCCCGTCTGTATCAAAGATTTCAGGGAACGTCCAGGTGAGTTGGAATCGAGCAAGAATCTTGATGATGGAATTATCAGTTTCATCAAGACTCACACTCGAATAGAGGTTTGAAACGGCGATATTAGTCGAACCAGACTCAATTACGGCGATAGGCATACCATCGTGGCCTTTGGTTAAGGAGATGAACAGTGAACTTTCATCGTCGTCAAAGTCCCCGCCAAGAGCCAATTGAATGTATTGAATGTCTTCCCATCCATTACGGTCAGAGAGAACAATTTGAGCAGTATATGGGATTCCGGGGTGGAGCGGCGATGAGTCATCATGGCCTAGGATTGTGGAATTGTCTAAGTCCAATTCAGGCTCAAACTCTACGCGTATTCGATATGTCCCTAGGTCATTATCCCAGTCAGGTTCAGTCTCTCCAGGTACATAACCGCAAGCAGTATTACTGTCAGGGCAGACAGGCCCACCACCCATTGCAATAGCGTTATCTTGAGCGTCCTTACCGGTGATGAAGTAGGAAACAAGTTGGCCATGCTCGAGCATTGAGTCATCGATAAGGCCATCAAAGATGTTTAGCCCTCCTGTTTGAGTATCCGGTGAATTAAGCACCTTCAATTCATATTCATTGGCGTTTGGAAGACCATCAAAATTGTAATCGCTGCAACCTATTGATTCACTTGCCTTGCATCCAATCCAGTAGTTGAGCGTAATTTGGCTCGGTGGGTCAACTGAGTCTTGAATGACAAAACTGAGGGCTTGACCGCCTGGAGCAGGTGGGCCTGCATGACGTTCAGACCCATCTTCGGGCGTGGAGCCCAAGACCAGTGGCGAATTTCCATCCAAAACGAGGCGGATTGTGTTGTAGCCCGGATTGGTAAACATTGAACCGTTTTTCAATTCGGTGGCCTCCACATAGAACACCATGCCGCCAGGAGTTGATTCCATTGGAGAAGTGATGGTGATGTTGAATGCACCAAATGCAGGATTCTGTTCCCGTGCAAGTTCAACAGGTTCACCGATTGGATCCCCGTCATAGGTTACGTTTTGACCCAAGATCCGTAGTGCAAATTGACCACCTTGCGGAGTGAGTTGTGAGTTCTGGAAGTGTATGACGCCGGTAAACGAAATCAGATAACCACCCCGCACCCAATCTTGGGAATACAATTGTCTGCCTGTTTCTTCATACACTCGAAGTCCGTCAAGTTGGATATCGTTTTCCACAATCATGTCCAATGAGTCAGTCTCCCAAGCAGCAACTGCTTGACCTAATTCATCATCAACTGAGATCAGTGCCTGCAATTTATTTTCATCGTCCCATGTCCAATTCACGGACATTGGCATACGAATTGTGACCTGGCCTGTAGAGTCCATCACAGAGGTACAGTTCGCCACATCAAATTGAACGATACCTCCCGCATCGCTAACAACCGAACATGTGTCACCACGCTCCCATTCAAATGCAGGGTTTTCACCGTATGAATT
>JABIWF010000080.1 GCA_018701175.1 Methanobacteriota archaeon | reverse complement strand
GTTTTTCCGTCACGAGCAACGATATCGATGTTGCCGATCATCTTTGAGTGGTCAAGGCCACAGTATTCAGCGCATCGTATAGGGAATGTACCTGCATCGTCAGGGAAGAACGTCATTACTGTTCCAGCCTCAAGCCCGGGCACTAAATCTTCTTTGACGCCCCATTCCGGTAACCAGAACGCGTGCTGGACTCCAACGTAGGCTGGGTTGGTATCAGTGTGCGGTCGTGAAAACAAATCAAGGGTGATGCTTTCGTCGCATGGAATAATCAAGTGTTGACCACCGGCAGAGGAAAGAATTGTGCCGGTAGGCAAGTGCTCCCATGTGTGGAGCAACTGGTCTTCAGCATCGTAGACGGTAATGACGCTGTGCAGTTCACGGTCGAAATACATGTTCGATAATGTGAGCATCTCTGCGGCCAGATCGATTGAATAGTCGGTTTCAACGCCATCAATTTCTACGGTGACGTTGGTTGCTTCGCTGCCGTGAGTGTGAACCATTAGCATGCTGCCAGTCCAGTTGACATCGATATTCGAAGATACATCTTCCCAGGTTAAGTCCTCTTGGTAATGGAACTCCCAAAACCACTGCTTGCCAACAATGTCGACGTTGAATGTGTCTTCATCTGCAGGAATGGTCCAGACGGCTGTGTTTGAAGCAAGTGCCATCATTGTCAACCAAACCACCAGAATGGTCGGCAAAACATAGAACATGACTTCGAGTTTGGTGTTGTGGCTGTCAACAGGGAATGAACCAACTTCAATATGGTATTTCTCCATATTCTCTACAGGTTCTACGCCGTCGCGGTAACGCAGCATAGCGATAAACATCCACCCGAAGGTGAGGATACCAACTACGATACTCCAAAACATATATTTGTCATACAGGACATTGAAAACAGTGTCTTCAGCAGGCATAGATTACCCTCAAAGAGAGGGCCGGTGATACCTGCCTTAAACCCTTGGAGAATACGGCATGGTTAAGCATCTGTTCAGCATCCTTGCGGCATGCTCACAGTGTAGCGTTTTGTTTGCTACTCTTCGCCCTTAGTTTTCGCCCTTATTAAGCATTGTTTTTTGAGCCGAAGGACGCCAAAGGTTAGCAAGTTGAAATATGGCCCCGTCATGTGGAGATTGATGAGCGCTTCACACTACCTCCAGTCCACCTTCGATGGTGCTGTGACGGTTGATGTCGAGGTGCAACCTGGGGCAAAGCGGCAAGGTATACTCGGCGTGAACGAATGGAGAGGATGCGTGAGCATTGCGGTTCGCGCTCAAGCACAAAAAGGAATGGCGAACAATGCCGTCTTGCATGTCCTTTCAAAGGCCTTCGATGTTCCTAAGAATCAACTCAAAATCATCAGTGGATTGACATCTCGGATGAAGAAAATACGCATAGAATCGACGCATGCTACGCGTTTTGTTGAACAGCTTCAAACCGTATTGGAGGAAGAAGAATGAGAGATCAAAAGCATCGTTCACCTCTTGGCAGTGGAAACGCAGCGGAACGTTTTGAAATTGCAGGCTTCGCTTTAGGGGAAGCACGAGCGAAAAACCGTCATGGATGGCCCGTCATCATCGAAGGGAAAAGAGACCGTTATGCATTGGAAGCACTGGACTTCACTGGCCCAATTGAAGTCTTGAATCGGGGATGGGGGCTTGACCGATTTATCGCCTACCTCTACGAAACATACGGCACTCGTGATGCACAAGGTGGACCATCGATGTGTTTGCTCATGGATTGGGACCGAACAGGCGGACGGTTACAAAAATCACTTACTGAACGGTTAGAAGCAATGGATGTGAAGGTATGCGATGCATTGCGTAATCAGTTGTTGAAAGCGCTCAAACCTGAAACTCGCGTTGTTGAATCCCTGAAGAGCCTAGCAGTGGATCTGCTGCCTTTTATCGACATGGAAGATTCCAGAAGCAGTTAATCGTTTGAAGACGAAGGGGGTTTAGGCATTCCGTCCTCTTTGACGGTGTTAAGAACAACATGCGTGTACGAACGAGAAACGCCGTCGAGCGTAAACACGGTCTTTGTCAAGTCATCGAGGTCTTCACGGTCCTTTACACGAGCCAAAACCATTGAATCCCAATCTCCAGTCACGTCATAGACAGCGAAAACCCGTGGGTCAGCAGCTATTTTCCTTTGGACATCAATCATCCGCCCCTTGACAATACGCAGACCGGCCATGATGGTCATGCTCCAGCCCATGGAAGCGGGGTCAAGAAGAACGCTGTATCCTTTGATGATGCCGAGTTCTTCCATGCGGCGGATTCGATTGAGAACTGTACCTTGGGCGATACCAACCTTGCGAGCAAGAGCACGTTGGCTAATACGAGCGTCTTCCAACATGGCCGACAGCAAGGCTCGGTCTGTTTCATCAAGCGTCATGGTGCTCTCCACCCGCTGCTTTAGGTTCGTCGATTTCAACGCTTCCCTCGCCGTCCTCTGAAAGGAAGTGAGGGGATGTCAAACGCAGATATTGCGTCCATGTTCCGAGTTCCTCGACTTCAAGCCCAAAAGAAACTTGACAATCCGTAGAATGTATTTCTTTGAAACGTACCACGAATTCGTATTCCGAATCCGCTGGTATTTGCTTTGTCTTGAATCCACCTTTCATCCCCCAAGGCAATTCGGTAACGCACGATTTCAGTTGGAGTGGAAGATTTCCAGCGTTGAATGTAAAACGAGCCACTGGGGGTTGAATAGTCTTCCATTCAGCACTCAATCGCGGCATACCTTTCTCTCGTTTCATAGCATTAGAAACTGCGCCAGCTGCTACTGCACTGGCGAAGATGAGAAGGAAGAGTGGAAGAGCAAAGTTACCGGGAGTACTGGCGTGCCACCTGTTGGGGAGCGGAGTATGGTATAACGCCAACAAGCGGTTTGTTGATTCTCCTTCAACTTCGCCAAAGAAGGCCAAAGTGATGTGCCAACCGTATGGATTCTGTTCTAAATCGATGCCTGCAGCCATCAGATGATCTGCTGTCACCAACCATTCTGTGTCGGTTACATTGCCTTGTTGGTTTGAAAAACCAAGTTCAGGTTTCATGTCTCGAACCAAATGTTTTGTTGTTCTTCCATGTCGGTCAGTCGCAGTGTCTTCAGTGATGAAAATGTACAACACTGTGTTATCACTTATGTTGACAAGCGGCGTCATTTGTACTGGAATACGAAGCGACCACTGGCCGAGTTCATCGCTCAATATATCGATACTTCCTTCGAGTGTGAGGACGGTTTGTTGACGGGCGCTCTCAAGACCAGTTGCCACACCATCAGCAATCGAGGTGTTCTCGACTTTTTTCTCATTAAAAATCATGGTTGTATCATCGCTTAGGCCAAGTTCCCCGAGCCGTGCTTGCGCATCGTCATCTGGCCAATCGGAGTTTGTCTCATCACTCCACTTCCACCATGAAAGTTGGATTAAGTCCTCAGTTGCGACTGTTTCATATGGCCCTTCTTGAGGTAAAAAATGCTCGTAAAGGACTGTATCGGCAGAGCGTTGTTCAGGCAAAGGCGTCGATGCGACCAGATCATAACCCTCTGCAGTTTCAGTAGCGGCGTGTGGAAAGAGAAGAATGCAGAGAAGAACAGCCAATACAGGTGTATTTCTTCGCATACACTCACTCTTCCTCTTCTTCATGCTGAAACGGCATTGCTAATTTTAATCGTAAAATATCTCGACCTTTCTCATCCATCATGAGGGTCAATCTCGCCCCAGCCCATGCTGAAATGAGTTCCTCGCCACCCGAGAGTTCACAAGAAAGTAACAGCGGCCCATCGATTGCGATGGGTTCGAACTCGTCGTTGTAGTCTTCGAGCAACGGCGCCCAACCGGTGAGTAAACGTTGCAATGTTTCAGGCGCAACGACGATTTTAGATGCGGTAATCAGTGGATAAAGCGCAGGTACTGCTTCCTGTCTTGAACGCCAATCGCCTCTCTTTTTGGTAAATGCTGGCAAACCAGCGTGAATAAGTTTGAGTGGGTGAAACGTTCCCTCAGGCCATAGATTGCCTCGCTTATTCGGGCATTTTTGATTGAAAATCCGGTCATAGACCATTTTCGGAGCAATGTTGAGGCGCTTTCCACGAACCCACCATGAAACTTCATCAGGGACAATACCGTATCGAGCCGAGGCTTCGTCGATAATTTCCTGCGGTGCAGCGTAAATGGTGTGACGGTTCGTATGCGGTTGGTCGAGAACCAGCGGCACCCAACCCGACTCAGGAGTGGGTTGGCGGCGACGGATGAAAGTCCGAGCGATTCCTTCTGGAGTCGCCTCGGGTCGGTGTCGGAACATTGCAACAAAAAAACCTCCAGTGTCGTTGTCATGATGGATGAGACGCCGACATTTCGACAACTGTGCTTCAATATCCATTTCCAACTTTTCATCGATGTCTTCATCCACCGATTCCATCCAATGTCGGCGAGCGGCTGGACTCATGTGAACGGGTTGTAAAAAAGTAGTCCGTGGCACTTCATCGCCCCTCGGAAGTGGATTTGATTCTTTGTCAAGAACATCCCAATCGCTCAAACCCTCACGTAATTTGAGTCCCTTCAATTTGGATTCATCGATATCTACGAGTTCGAGGTAAGGAAGTTGCCGCAAGAGTTGAGCGACGACTGCTTCATTTTCGCAGGGGTCGATACTGCAGGTCGAGTAAACCAAATGACCGCCTGGCCGCAGTAAACTGGCACCACGGGTGGTGATTTCGACTTGCAGTCGAAACAGTGTACGGCTTTCCTTCGGCGACCATTTCCACCAAACATTTCGATTTTTACGCGAAGTTGCTGAACCTGTACACGGAACATCGGCAACGATACCGTCGTAGCCTGGGGGTGGAATTCGTCCGATGTGGCGGCCGTCTTGTTGATTGATGAGCATGTTTGAGGTCGACAAACGGCCTCTGTTTGAAACGAGCATGTTCACGCGACCTGACACCGGTTCATTCGCAACGACTACACCGTTTGGCGCCACTGCTTCAGCGACTTGAGTTGCTTTGGAGCCGGGCGCTGCACACAAATCGAGAATCAGTTGTCCCGGTTGCGGATTCAATACGACAACTGGGAGCATACTGGCTGCTTCCTGCCGAGTAATTCGACCGGATTCGTGCAACAAACTGAGAATATACTTGCTTCGCTCGTCAGGTGCTTGGCCGCGTGCAAACGGCATCTGCCAAGCAAAATCGCCTTCAGCCCACGGTAATGGCGCTCCACCAAGTTCTCTTAGGAGAGATTCTGTCCATTCCCGATCGTGGCGAGCCTTCGTGACTCTAAGCGTCTCTGGAAGCGAGGTGGTGGCCGTAGGAATCCATTTTTCAAGGTCATAGCCAAGGTTCTTGGCAAGATTTGCGAGGGGGGTATCGCGCGCTACAGCAAGAAGGTCTTGCTCCTGCCATTGATTGCGCGACATGTTTGTGGGTTCTGCCCCCCATCTATGTTGCTTCCGCCATCCTCAAGGGCTTCATCCCCTCCGTCCAAACTATGTTGGGCGATGAGATGCCGTGGTTTTTGCCCGCGCTGGTCATCGGACTGTTCGCTTGGATTTGGATGAGTTCAATCGAGAGGTACGCGGAAAGAAAAGGCACTCCTGCATGGAAGTACGTCGTTGTCGCCGTTCGATGGCTCCCCCCAATTCAATTGGCTGTGATGATTCTTTACCGTTTCAAAGCAATCTATGCTCGCGATATGAGCCACCTCGAAATCGCCAAGCACCTCGGACCGGGTACACCATCTTCCTCTGACTTCAAACTGATGTTCACCGGAGACGGTGGTATTGAAATTATCATGCTGATTGTGCTCCTCTTTGCTGTACTAAGCGAGCATTTGCCGAGTATATCTTCGGCTCGATTGGATTTACGTCAAAACTTCCGAAACAGGTTGATGATGTTCACTGCATCCTTCGCCCTCGCATCAACAACGTTGTTTTTCCCAGAACAAGCGTATTCTGAACCTGCAGCATTCCCCACTGGACCAATCGGCCCTGTCCCCGAATGGATGAGTTTCACACCGATTATTCTCATCGGGGGCCTTCTTATGTTTGGAGGAGAATTGTTCGCCGTAACGACATTATTCCTTGCAGGTCCGAATTTTCAGAAACTTGCCAGCAGAGCAAGATTGAAAGTTCTGCTCTTGAGCGTGGGTGCCCTCGTCTATCTCACTACGGTTATTGACTTCGATGCGGATTGGTTGGACCAGTTGCACGAGCAAAGCATGATGTTACCGCTCGTACTCTCCATCCACCTTGGTATCTGTTTTGCCACTGTCCTACAACCTGCAGTTCGTTCTGACGCAGAGTTAAACCATGGAGAGGGGCGTAGTCTTAGCATGATGGTGCTCGCTGTAGTTATGGCTCTCATCGTGTTGCTACTCACACTGCTTCATGTGAATCAATTAACCGTGTTTGGAGATGGACTCGGCCCTCATACCTATGCCATTTGGATGTCGTCTGTTGCCATCTCGTCCATGATGCTGGTTCAATTCATGCCTGCTCTTGGATTTGATGCTGCACCTCGACCGGAAATATGGTGGATGAAAATGACGCTCCTGTATGCTCCGATTATCATGAGCATGTTTACGCCGTATGCAGTACTCTTGATTCCTGCAATATGGGTTGTATTACCGCTGTCTTCAGTTGCTTCGTGGTTCATTGAGAAAGATGTGGTCTCGCCATCGTACTCGTTTGTCTTGTATCCATTGCTGGCAGCAACATTGGCTGCTTCGGTCTTACCGTTTGGATGGGATATACCGTTCTTAGCGGCCTTATGGGTTGGATGGATTCCTGGCGCAATCGCAGCGATCGGTTTGACTTTGCATGTTCGCACTCAATCAAAATCGACAGGAAAGAATCTGTGAGTACTATTCTTCACTCAATTCAGTTTCAAGAACTGCAGCTTCAAGTTCAGCCCAAGCTGAACCCATGCTCTCCTCTTTTCGTGTTGATTCTAGATCACGATGAACCCGTTCGACAAGCATATCGTCGTCTTCGGAAGGAAAAGCGGCTGTGAAAAGTCCCTCTCCTGAGCGTATCGAACGTGAAACGGCAACAAGCACTGCACCGAGTGCCGGGAAAACGAGTCCCAGACTTAATCCATCGAGAGAGATTCTACCTTGAACAAAACCAAAGCCAGCAATAAGGAAGCAACCAACTCCAGTACCGAGCAGAAGCGTCGATGCTGCCTGCGAAGGGTTGCTCATAGACAAGCGTGGAAGAACAAGGCAATGAAACCAACGGCGGGCTCATCAGTAAGTTTCACGCATCAACTTGTGAATCTTGTAAGGCAAGAGAGCACGGTTGACTGGAGTTACTTCCAAAATGCGGCCGTCGTCTCGTCGACGAATGTCTTGAAGCAATGGGTGACGGCTCTTCTTGTGAAGGGTAAGGAGGGTCGGTTTGTCCACTTCAAGTGCGCTTCGAACTACATTCACGAATGCTTCACTTTCGACAGCGAATTTTCCGATTTCGTCTATGACCACTACTTCGCATTCATCGCGAGCATATTCGATTGCCGGGATGGCAATTGCCTCCAGTGCAGCGGTATCAATACCGTAGCCAAGCACACGCAGACGAGAATCAATATTCTTGTGAGCCATGATTGCATTTTCACCGGTTACGATGTTGAAGACGCTGTATCCAAGTCGTTCGCTGCCATCCATGATGGGTTCTGTTCGCATCCCTCCAATAATTGGAGCTTCAGTCAAACTGCCTCGCATTTTAATTTCACGAGCGCGCTCATCACCGAGCATTTTGAGTACTTTTTCCATAACTGCAGATTTACCGCTACGTGGTAAACCTGTAATGCCGATCTTCGGATGAATGCCCATTCTTTACTCACCACGAACAATCGCTACATATGTTCCAGTGGCTTATCAGTAATAAATGATGTTGAACTCTTCACCGTCCATAACGGATTGTAACCAGCAAGAATTTCGCAATGATTTGCTGGATTACTGCGCTGAAATAACGATTTCCGGAAGTTCGGACATTACATCAAGCGGGAGCATCTCCAATTCGTAATTGTTGACGTTGTTGTTTGCAGACCAGGCACGAGCCCATTCATCGAGGTCTTTAGCATTCAACAATTCACACATCCAGTGGAGGGCCTTTTCCAAGGTACCGTGGCTGTTGATTAACCGCGCTTGAATGTCAGCATGGAGTTCGATGTGATTAACGCTGTTACCGAGGACGCAATTTGCTGGAATAACAGCCCAACGTAGGCGACGCTCTTGATGAGCGTTAACAATAGCCTGGCAGGCAAGTCGGGGGCCGTATTTCGGATCTGCTCCACCGCACCACATTGCCAACTGGCGTTCGTTAGCTCGGGAGGGGATATCGGTTCTGAAGGCAGGGTGTCGGACGAAAACTTGCCCATCTTCGTCTTCTGAAAAGTGGACTCCTCGTATGAAGGGGCGGGAGCCTCTGCCTTTGACCCAAGTTTCAATTGACTTGGAGTGTGCAGTTTGGTCAATCTCTCCGACACGAACTCTGACGGTGTGGCCGTTTGTAGCAATGGCGTGCTGTGACTCACCCATGCGTGGGAGGCGAGCAAGACGGTCGAGAATCTCAAGCGTTTGCTTACGTTCGACACGGTCGCGAGGAAGACGAGGGATTGCCCAGGTATCTTTAGCCCATGCAATCCAGCGTTCCGTTTCCATTTCAAAAGAAGGGACTCGGTTGGATAAGCCTTGTTGGTCACGGCGCAAGTCAGCACGGCTGATTGGTCCGAAGACAACCAACTTTTCAGACTCTACTTTAGCCGAAATTCCGAGAACTGCGACGCCTTGAGTCATACCTGGGAACAAGTGGTTTGCTTCCTCGATGGCCCAAATGTCGCTCCAGCCGTGGCTTTCAACCAAGAGTTGACGAAGTGGATGTGAAGACTGCTCTCGCAGGATGCTGTCTGGGGCGATGAGGCGTAGACGGCCTCCAGTTTCTAAAATCTGCAATCCGCGCTCAATGAACAATCGGTACAAATTGACGTTACCTCTCATTGTTGAGAAGCGTTGAACTCCGTTATCGGATAGGGCGCGAAGTTGTTCACCCAGTTCTCGTCGAAGTTTGCTCCCCTCTTCCATTCCTCTGAATCGGTCTTTAATTCGCAACCACGGAGGGTTGGTCACGATAAGGCTCGGACTTTCCTTCCACGGCCAATCGCCTTGGAGAGTATCGCCTTGGCGAACAGCAAGGTCAAACAAATCCTCGGCTTCCTTGCGAGGGAGGCAACCTGGCTTGTCTGATTTGAGACTTACAAGATCGTACCGAATACATTCCAAAAGAAGGCGCTGACGAGTTGAGGCAACGACCAACTCATCGTTGTCAAGGAGTTGGAAAGAAGACAGTAACATTCGTGTGTCCGCAATTTTCTTCTCTTCTGTGCTGTCGGAGTGACTTTCAGCATGACGACGAATAAGGCGTGCATGGAAAATACCACCGCCGCATGAGGTATCAGCAACGGGGAGGGGGATTCCACTGAGTGTGCGCATTCCCTTCTCAACCCGTTCGAACTCAACTTCATCGTCGACTTCGGGTTCTTTGGCGCGTTGAGGGAGGTTCAACTTTTCCAGGTGTTGGCGGAAGCCGGGTGGAAGATTGTTGAGGTGCATCGAGGAGGGTTGCGTTGGCGTCTTCGGCCGTGTTAAACTTTCAAGGAGTTCGGATGCGATGACGGCATCGGCCAAGCGTGGAGGTGTTGGGTGCGCCCCGCGAGGGGAGCGCCCGTCCGCTTCAGCATCGTGACGAGCGAGAAGATGGTCGAGAACATGCCCTGGATCGGTGAGAAGATTGGCTGGTAGCGTTGGCCAGTCCTCGGGCAGAAGTGCAGCGATTGGTTGGTGAACGAGAAGTGATTTCTCCCACGCAGCGAGCCAAATATGGATTTGCTCTGTGCGGTTTTCAAGACATCGGTCCAGTCGTGCATACCATCCGCTTACTCCGCTCTGCATTAGCCCCACCCAACCTAGCGGGCTGGCTTGTCCGGTTTGAATGTGACCCTTACAAAAGGGGTCTAAAATCGCGTGGTTTGAAATTCACAACAGACCCAAATACTGGAAACTTTCATTGTGCCATTTCCAACCAGATTTAACCCACTCAAACAGAGCAGAGAGTTCCTTTTTGCGTACTCCGGCGGCTTTCGCTAAGGCCTTGATTATTTTAATTTCTGAATCATCGTATTCACCGTCAACAGCTGCGACAAGCATGGCATCTCGAAGGGCGATTTTTAGGACCACAGGGTTCAGTCTTGATACAACTAAATCCAAAGCAGGAGGATTTTCAAGCATGTTTCGGATATTTACTCTCATCTCCGGATGCATCATACATCGGCCCATGAGTGCTTCGATTATTGCTAATTCTTCTTTGACCAGAGCACCGTCTGCTGAAGCAACGATGACCATCAGTTCAGCGTATCCAGTGACATCTTCTTGAGCGAAGTCCACCGCTAAATCAAGATACACAGACTTCACTCCGAAATCTCGTTCAGAATGTCGTAGCCCTTCTGCATCCATACATATCCTTGAGAGGTCCACTTGAGCAAGCGTTCCATGGAGTCCGAAGCCAAGCCAAAGTGCTCAACAATTTGTTGTAAGACTTCTTTTTCATCGTCGTCCACATCGCCATCAGCTGCTGCCATCAAGGTTGCATCTCGAAGAGCAAGACGTCCTGCTTCTTCACCCATGCCATCAAGGCATTCTTCAAGAGAAGGTGGTGTTTTCAATGCGTTTCGAATCATCTTACGTTGTGAAGGGGACAATAATGCGGTTCCCAGCCGTTGTTCGAACATAGCCATTTCGTCAACGGTAAGTTCGTTATCAACACGAGCCATGAACGCCAGCAGGCGAGCATAAGCGAAGCGTTCTTCTCGGGGTAGTTTGTGGACTGTATCCGGTAGCATTGCACTGCCGTAGCGGACATAGACTTAGAACCCAACGCCGGTTTTCGAGTATTCCTTCATGTTTTGAAACCGAGAGAATGATTCCGACGACGAGGTGTAATGCAAGAGTTGATGACTAACTACCGGTTGTGGTGGCCATGGAACCGAGTCTGAATGTATTAGGACACCCGCTCGACACATGTTCTTGTGACCCGAACACTGGGTGGTATCGTGACGGAAAGTGCAATACCGACGAAAATGACCGTGGTTCGCATACGGTGTGTTGCGTTGTAACGAAAGAATTTCTCGAATTCGCCAAATCACAAGGTAACGATTTGATGACACCTGCGCCTCAATTCTCCTTTCCAGGGCTTAAACCGGGCGACTCGTGGTGCGTCTGCGCCCGAACATGGCTGGCAGCACTGAACGCCGGCAAAGGATGCCCGATTGACCTTGAAGCAACGCATCAAAAAGCCCTTCTTATCGTGCCACTCGAATTGTTGGAAACTCACGCTGTTTGAGTCTTATCAACTCGATACTGGAACACGAAAAGGCGCATGATGGCCCATATAATCAAACCCCAAGCCAGCATGTTGGCTATCCCAAGCAGGCGCAATGTGCCTCCCTGCTCGTTTGCAAACAATCCGATGGTGTAGGTTGATCCTGTAAGACTAAACGCATAGGCACCAATGGATGAGCCAATGGTCCATTGCATAGATTTCCGGTTGTCAAAAGTGAACCATCGATGAATAAAATGAGCCATGAACGCCGTTGCGCCCCATGCCACCGCCCAAGCAATACGGATACTCGTTTTGTCATCATCAAGAAAAAATCGAATGCATTCCCACATCAAAAAAAACACGGCGCTGTTGAAACCTCCGGCGAGAGTAAACCTCTGCAGAGAACCTCTGGGTGCGAGTTGAGAGAATTTTGAGTTGTTTTCCATATTAATCGTCGTTCGTAACGACATCACTGGGTTTCCCAGTCAGTATATTTCGCAAGCGGATGTTGTCGGTTTGCATTGCATCCATCCAATCGTATTTACAATCCAACTCTTCAGCAAGAACGCCAAGGGCAAGGGAGTCTTTTGGCAGGCATTTGCCACCAAATCCACGGTTGAGTCCGAAAATCGGGTCTAAATGAGATGGGCCAATTGGTTGAGCTTGTTCAGCGGTAATCATGTCTCGAATCGAGTACCAATCTTCGCCCATTGCTTGGCAAATGTCGTACAATTGATTGGCGAATGTGACTTTCATGGCGTAAAATGTATTCTTGGTGTATTTGACAAGTTCAGCCTGAGTAGGCGTAACATGAAAGGTTTGGTCTCGACGGAGTACTCCGGCTTGCCGATGCTGTTCAAAAACCCGTTCAGCAACATCTGAATGATGTGTTCCACAAACCAAAATATCTTGATTAGCAAAGTCTTCAAGGCGACGACGTTCTACCAAAAACTCCGGTGAGAAAGCGATTTTTAGATGAGGATATTGCTCGTGATAGCGTTGAGTGGTTCCTGGGATGACGGTGCTTTTGATAACCGCCGTGAAACCTTCGGGCAAGGCATCCAAAGTCGATTCAACAATTCGAGTATCGCACGCACCAGTATCAGGGTGCGGTGGTGTCGGAACAGCGATGTAAGCAAAGTCCACATTCTCAGTGACAATGGAAAGTTCTGTCCCCCGTGCTGGGTCGTGAACGAACAGTTCATGAGCATCTGAAAAACAATGCTCAATCGCCCCGCCGACCATCCCAGCGCCAATGATGCCGATCTTCACGGATGAATGCCAGCGACGGTAGGCTTTGATTGTAATGTTCGATCAGCGGTGAGGGTTTGGATTTAATTTGCCATCCTTCACCATTTGAGAAGCGAGTAACAAAGAGTCAGGTGTGCCACAATCGACCCATGTTTCATGCCCTACTGAGAGTAATTTAGCCTTGCCTTGGTGAACATATTGTCGCGTGACGTCGGAAATTGAGACTGATTCACCTCGCTCCTCAACAGCTTGGTCCAAGTAATGCCAAAAGTTCTCATCAAACAAGTATATCCCGCCAATTGCAAGATTCGAAGGAGGATTTTGTGGCTTTTCGACAATATCTGTGATGTTACCCTCTCCATCAGTGACGGCAACTCCGAATGCTTCAGGGTTCTGTTCTTCTCGAGCCAAGAGCACGCAACCCGGGCTCTCTTCAGAGGTGTTGAAGCGAGTAACTTCCTCTTTCAGTTCGAGTGTTGTGATGTTGTCGGAGAAGTAGACCAATACCCGGCAGTCCTCGTTGTATGGGCGTGCAAGATTGAGTGCTGCCGCAACACCTTGAGGTTCTTCTTCGAGAACATAATGGATTTTTTCTCCTTCAAAACCAGCGCCTACATGCTGCGCAATTTGACCGATGAATTCGTTGGAAATGATGGTGATGTCTTTGATTCCGGAACGGCGTATAGTTCCGAGTACGAAGTCAATAACTGGCCTGTTGTACAAAGGCAACAGTGTTTTTTGAGTGTAACGAGTGAAGGGATACAATCGACTTCCATGACCGCCTGCTACTAAAATGGCGGTGGTCATCATAAGAGAGGCCAGAAGGTCGTACTTATTGGGCTTGCCTCAAACAGGCTCGTCTTCGCTCTTGGATTCCATCAATGCCTCCACTGCGCCATCCTTGGCATTTTTCTCAAACCAATCGGTACGAACCAAATCGCCGAGCCGCTCAACGCCTGCTTCAATGAGATCTTGGTCATTCGACTCGGAATCTTTCCACCGTTGTTGAGCAATCTGTTCGTAGCGAACATTGGCCTCGGAGACCAAAAGTTCTGACGGCCGTAAGTCATCCTCAAGGCCATCGAAGTTGCCGTCAGAAAGCGAAGAATCCCGCCGTTGTAAAGCAGAATCAAGAGGTGATGCTGTCTTGCCTGATGTGAAGCCCTTCTCATCCGAACCGCGGTTTCTGCGCTGAGTTTTCGAAACTTGAATCGTTTGAAAAGAACCTGATTGTGCTGCCCTCAATGCTATTTCCATACGAGAAGGGTGGTCAAAAACGGCTGGATCGACTTCAAGCAAACTGAACAATGCTTCTTCTCGTTCGCGTGCTCTACGGATGGAACGAAAACGAATGGAGAAAACGATGGCAATCGACGCAAGAGCAAACACAGACGATTCGAAAAGAGAACCACGGTACATTTGCATGACTGCGAGAACAAATACCGTAAGAAAAGATGCTAGAAGACGAAGGTAGAGGCGGTGTTGGCGCTGTTGTTTCTCTTCGGCAAAATAATGCCGAATGAAAAAATCACCTGGATTTTCCATGGAAACCCCTAGCCGTTGAGTGCTTTTTCAATTCGGACAAGGTATTCTTCATCGCTGAGCGAATCTTCTTTCCAACCGAGGTCGGCGAGAGCCTTTACGCGACTGGCTTCAATACTAATCGTCATCCGCTCAAATGCAAATTGAATGAACACCCCAATGATGAAAATTGCCGCAACAGCAAATTGCCATTGTGAAGTGAAATACCAGATTAGGCCGCTCAAAACGACAGCTTGGCTTACAGAAAAAATTACCATGTTACGCAATTTTCTCTTGGATTTCAACGTGTCGAGAAGCCGCTGAGCGCTTTCCTTGCGTGTCGCCATGGTGATGGGCAAAGGGCGCAGGGGTGTCAATTTACCGCTTATTGCAGAGGCACAAAACAATCGTCATCAATTTCGATGAGTGTACCGTTCATGAGAGAATAATCCAACGCTTCATCGATTTCTTCTGGACTGATTCCACTGGAGTTTAGTTCCTTGAAAATTGTCTCAAGTGTTGCACAGGGGTGGCCTTTGGCCAACTCAGACTCAACATGAATAAGAAGCATTTGACAGACTACAGCGAGCAACGGGTCGTCGCTTTCATCGTCTGGCAGCAGTTCGATGAAATTGTTTGCAGGATGCATTACTTCGTCGACTGAAGGAGTGGTTTGTTTCGCATCCTCGCTCACCGCTGTTCGCTTACCTAGCCCCTTCAGGCTTGAGTCAACTTGGAGGTCAAAACAATCGAAGATATTTCTCTGATTTGGGTCTGAATCCGCACCTTCGTCATCAAGAAAGCGGTGTTGAATAGCCTGCAGTCTGTGCAAACGCTGTTCGATGACCATCCTCTCTCTATTGAGGTCAGCATGAACGAGTTCAAGCATTGCAGATGCCTGCTCAGATAACCATTCTTCAAGACTCCAATCAGGATTAACTCCCCGCATGATTTCGGTCAAACGCTGTACTTCAGCGGGCATGAGTTCGACAGCAATCCGGTCTCCAGAAATCTTGTGTTGTTTGTCGCTCATGTTCAATACTCTCCCCCATGACAGCCTATGAATACTCTCTTCCACATAGGACCTTGAGTTCCACTGAAAAACAGCGACATATCCCTCTGTTCCTACGCCCCAAACAATTCCACTGGTCATCGGCCTCAAACGATGACCGGCCGCCAAAAAGAGCAGCCCTGTGAAACAGGAAATCATCGCTCAACGGGGGGCGCGTTCATGTAGGGGTTGCCCATGCGAAAAAACATGGCTGACTATCGAATTGGCATTTTACCGGGCGATGGAACGGGGCGAGAAGTTGCGATTGAGGCTCAACGTATTCTCAACACCATAGAGCAACATACAAACCAAGGATTCGAGCAAACAGTGATTCCTTGTGGCGGACAACATTACGTCGAAACAGGCCATGAGTGGGCAGAAGGTTCCTTTGATTTCTGCCGTGAAGAAGCCGATGCTCTCTACCTCGGTGCTATTGGCCACCCCGGTGCATTCCTCCCAAACGGCGACCTTGCTGGCGGCTCTGTTATCCTCGGCCTACGCAGCGGACTGGACTTGTACGCAAATCTACGTCCGATTAAGTTGTATGAAGGCGTTCCTCACAAAGTTCACGGCAAATTCACCCAGATTTGGGAGCCGGGCATGGTCGACATGACCATCCTCCGAGAAAACACAGAAGGACTGTACCATTCTCTTCTGCGACGAAGTGCAGATCGGGCAATGGGCCGTACTCCATATGAACCTCCAGAAATGACATTCCCTGGCCTCCAAGGGGAAATCGCTTACGACCCAAGACCGATTTCGGAACACGGCAGCGAGCGATTGATTCGAATGGGTTTCGAAATTGCTGAAACTCGAAACGGAGCTCCTATCGATGGTAAAAAGCGCGTTTCATGCATCGACAAATCCAACGTAACACGGGGTTGCCAATTGTTCCGACGGACTTTTGAGAAAGTCTCACAAAACTATCCAGGAACCGAACTCGATTACGGATTCATTGACGCTTTCACCCAATGGCTCACACGAAGCCCAGAAAGTTATGATGTCGTCGTTACATCGAACATGTTTGGTGATATTGCTACTGACCTCGGCGCTGTCCTACAAGGAGGAATGGGTATGGCGGCATCCGGAAACATTGGTGACAAGAATGCATTCTTCGAACCGGTTCACGGTTCGGCACCAAAATACGCAGGAATGAACAAAGTCAATCCAATTGCGAGCATTAACTCAATTCAACTCATGATGGACTGGCTCGGTCGGAAGAACAACGACGAGCAACTGATTCAAATTGGAAGTCTCATCGATGAAAGTGTTGCTGACCATCTCCGTGAAGGAAAAGGCCTCACCTACGACCTTGGTGGCACCGCAACATGCTCCGGCATCGGAGAAAGCATTGCTTCACGGCTTTCTACCAAACTGCAAGAGCGATTCTGATACGGAATTGTAGCAAAATGCTTCAGTTACTTGAAGTTAAGAAATCTTTGATGTGATTTAACGCATCTTGGAGAGAGAATTCGTTGCTGTATTCATTGGAAAACTTTGGAAGTTCACCAGCGGTCATGAGATTATTCATGTTTTCAACGACCCGAGAAAGTTCGTCTACCATCGTAACTGAAGCCATTTGTGCTGTGCGTGAAAGTGGATTGAGGTCGACTACGAGAACTGTTTTACCCATGGCCATCAGTGCCTCACAACGGTCTCCGTCTTCAAGAGGGACCAAGAGAACATCCGAGTCAAAGATTCCTCGCTTAACGCAGTTCGCACGAGGTCCTTCCAAGCCGGGTATCCGGGCGTCAGGTTGCGCTCCTAAAATTTCAACATCGTAGGAATGTGCGTCTTTGAGTGCCGTCAAATATCCAATCAATGCTTCCATCCGTTCAGGAGTTCGATAGAATATATTGATCTCAACTGGGCATCCTAATCGGTCAGCAAGATGGAGCAATTCCTTTCCAGCAAGGGCAACTGCATTACCGTTGAGACTAATCACTGGATGTTGGGCGGCAAGGAGATGGGCGAGCGCTTGTTTAGTGGCCGACATAGCGCTGGGAATCGTCTGTTCCCCCAACAGGTAATCATACGCCTCTCCACGGCCATGAGCAATGAGGGCGCTCCCAGCGAGCATACCCTTTTTCTCAGCCTCTTCAAGTCGGTGTCGCATCAACAACGACTGATACCTCGGATGGGTTGGGTCTGCGGCAATTTCGACCATCGTATCGCCTCAAGCGCCGTCAACAATCATAGAGAGATCGAGAGGAGATACGCCACGGTTCACTGCACTGGTTGACAATACATCGATGCCACTTTCGTGCCAGTCATCGAGTTGTTCATACACGATTCCACCGCTCGCTTCGAGCCAAAGATTTTCCCTCAAGCCCATCTCTTTGAGTTGTGAAACGATGTCTTTGCAGCGTTCAGGGCCAAAATTATCGAGCATAACGACCAATTCAGGTAAGTTGCTGGTATCATCGCGTTGAGACCAAGCGGCTGCGGCCATGATTGCTTCCTTGTCTTCACGAACTTCGATTTCAAGAAACGCTCCACAGTCCTCGCCAGTGAATTCTTGAAGATAGGCAACAATACGATTTTCATGTGCATCGTGTTCCTCATACATTGTGGCTAAATCGTTCTCTTTGAGCATTGTAGCATCACTGCGATGAAGACGATGGGTGAGACCACCTCCGAGGTGAACGGCCCATTTGTCCATGAGCCCCCATACCGTCTTGCGAGTACACGCAATCTGCCCTGGTGCACGTGCAGACCAGCGTTTCGCTTCTGTTGCAATTCCAGAAAGTTGGCCCAAGAGATTGAGAATACTGCGTTCCATTGCAAGAAGTGTTTCTTTATCACCGGATAAAGATGCTATTTCATCGCCGTTTGAGACTTTCTTTCCATCACCGGCCATCCACGAGATTTTGAGCGATGGAGCCCAAATTTGGAGCATATGGTCTACTGCAGAAGTGCCAACAACAATTCCATCCGAACGGGCAAGGATTGCAGCAGACACGGATTGAGAACCACCCATGAAAGGCATTGTGATGCCATCGTCGGCAAGCAGTGCCCCAACCCATCGGTCTATGCTTCCAAGAAGCATTCGTGACGGACCCTCTTCCGCAGTCCACAATTCATGCCCACGGTCGTGGGGTGGTCGTTTAGGGTCGCCCATGCAACGCCGTAGAGGTTTGATGTCTTGAAACATGCAGATGAGGAATGTTACTTCGTTTAATCGAACAAGTTTTCTTAAGTGAAACGAATCATTAGCGGTCATGGATTCATGGGAGGGAGAGGACAAAGATCGGTTGGCATCTCTTGTTTCCGACTCAAAAGTCGTTCATATCTATGGCGCAGGACTCAACAGCGAACGCCCAGCTCACACTGCAGTTGCTGAACTGAAAAAGCGAGGATGGGCCGTCGCCCCAATTCATCCAAAAGATGGAGGCGCAACCATCGATGGTTTTCCCATTCGCCCTGCCCTTGACGAGGGCGTCGTTCCCGAGATTGTTGTTTTATTTCTCGCACCGGAAAGAGCCCGCGCAGTGGTACGCAACCTCATCATGCGTATCGAAAAGGAAAATTTCCCTCTGGTGTGGTTTCAATTAGGTGCTGAAGACGAGCCATCAAGAGAAGCGCTTGAGGGCATGGGGGTAAATTACGTGCAAAATGATTGCTTAGTACGTTTTACTGAACGGCATGACATTGTTTGCAATCGTTCCATTCTCCCTCAAAAATGGTGCCTTCAAATTGCCTCTGAAAACGGTGACGGGTGTTCAGAATGGAGTGTCCATTCCTCAGACACTGCGTCTCTTTCAGTACCCAGTCAAGCCTTGGAGTGGGTTGGTTCGATGGATGATTTATTGCATTCAAAGCATACCATTCCCCGATACATTCGATCCCTTAAATCCGAGCAGGAAGGTTTCGATGAACTCGCCTTAAGACTATCAGGCCAAGTTGAAACTCACGAGAGATAGTGCTAATATGGATTCACCCCGAGACACTATCATGCGCGCTGCGGCACTTCTTCTCGTGTTGGTGTGCTCCTTACTGACTCCAATGGCGTCAGCGATAGAATCAACGGACTCGATGGATTCAGAAGTATTTCATTCCGAATCCATCATTGAAGGTTACTCTCCTGCACTTCAGGCTGCATTGCTACAGAAAAGTAACATGGATTCCTATTCAATTCAAGAGCTGAATGCAGCCAATCAATGGGTCGTCATTTCCAATTCTGAACAAGGTCAACCCGCTGGTGAACTCGAAGGAGCATGGATTGTCGATGTCAATCCGTTTGAGGCATCTGAAATGTTCGAACAACAAATCTTGAACGGTGAAATTGAGGCGGCATACCCCCTCGTCGAAAATCAAATGCTTCCAAGGTGGGTTCCAAACGACCCCAAGTTTCCAGATCAATGGCACTTACAAAATACCGGCCAAACCAGCGGTGTCAGTGGAGAAGATGTCAACATCACTGGAGCATGGAACTCCTACAAAGGCACTGGCGTAGTCATAGGAATCGTCGATGATGGCTTGGACTGGAACCATCCCGATTTAGACGATTATTATGAATCAACTCTGGATTACGATTACTGCCAAGATGACGGAGACCCTTCTCCGGCCTCGAATAAGGCTCACGGTACTGCTTCAGCTGGCGTCGCTGCAGGTGTTGGAGACAACAACCTCGGCGTGAGTGGATCTGCTCCAATGGCTGGGCTAGCTGGATTGAAACTGATTGCATGCAGCACAACGGACGTCCGTGAATCATCGGCATTGGCTCACGAACGCCAAGACATTGACATCTACTCAAACTCATGGGGCCCCAGTGACGATGGCGAAACGCTCGAAGGTCCAGGGCCGTTGATGTATGATGCAATGGAAAACGATGCCTTGCTCGGAAGAGGCGGTCTTGGGAACATCATTACATGGGCTGCCGGGAACGGGCTTGATGACAATGACAATTCAAATTACGACGGTTATGCAAATCTACGCTACACGATCGCAGTAACTGCCGTCACGCACTACGGCGTTCAATCGTATTATGCTGAACCCGGTGCAAACATCCTCGTTGCATCGCCATCAAACGGCGATGGCGAAGGTATTACGACCACCGACAATCAAGGTTCGGGAGGCTATACTTCGAACGATTACACAGATACCTTCGGAGGAACTTCCTCGGCTACTCCGCTTGTTTCAGGCGTCATCGCCCTCATGCTTGAGGCGAATCCCAACTTAACGTGGAGAGATGTTCAGCATATTCTGGTTCACACATCTCGTCAAAACGATGCGGGTGCGAGTGTTAATTCGTGGGCTACCAACGGCGCTGGTCATGATGTAAGCCACAAATACGGGTTTGGCGTTGTTGACGCAGGTGCTGCAGTAACGCTTTCTGAAACATGGACCACTGTGAGCGACGAAACTTCAGCCACGACCGGAACGCTCACCTGCTCACAATGCAACATCCAAGATAACAATGCCAACTTTGTAACTGTAAATACCATGGTCTCTGAACCGATAAAAGCTGAGAATGTGGATGTCATTGTCGACATCACACACCAATCACGCGGCGATTTAGAAGTTATTCTCACCAGCCCATCTGGAACACAAAGCGTCCTCAGCGAAAAACACAACGACGGGGGCGCAGATTACAACAACTGGCGGTTTTCAACGGTCCACAATTGGGACGAAGACTGTCGAGGAGAATGGACACTCACCGTAGAAGACAAAAGATCCGGCAACATCGGTACTCTCGATTCATGGGAATTGGTCGTCTATGGCACAGAACTTGATATTGACTCAGACGGCGATAACCTCACCAATTTCAACGAGTCAAACGTGTATGGAACCGATCCTGAAGATTACGACAGTGATGACGACACCATTGGTGATGGAGATGAAGTCCTCATCTATGGAACCAATCCCTTGCTCGATGACACAGATGGTGATGGCCTTTCCGATGGTGTTGAAATTTTTGTAAACGGAACTGACCCTTTACTCTTTGACACAGATGGAGATCTTCTCAGCGATGGTGCAGAAGTCTTGATTCATGGCACAGACCCACTCGTTGCAGACCCGAATCTCGATTCAGATGGATACTACTGGTTTGATGATTGCAACGACTCCAATCCAATGATTTACCCTGGTGCTGCAGAATTGTTGAACGGTATTGATGACAATTGCGACGGTCAATGGGACGAAGGATTCAACATCACCGACACGGATAGTGATGGCTTATCCGATTTCGCTGAGTACCACCTCTTCGGGACAAGTGTCACAATGGCTGACACCGATGGAGATTTGTTGATTGATGGCCTTGAAATTCTAACCTACTCAAGCGACCCTCTAGTCAAAGATAACGATACAGATATGGACGGTTTCTACTGGTTCCAAGATTGCAATGATACAAATGTTGACATCTCGCCGAACGCATTCGAACTCCTCGACAACATCGATAACGATTGCGACGGTGCTACCGATGAGGATTTTATCGGCACGGATGCAGATGATGACGGGCTCTTGGATTTGGTTGAATTCCTTGAATTGAATACGAATCCGTTTGACAACGATACCGATGCAGACGGCCTCAACGATGGGTTAGAAATGTTCACGACGTTCTCAAATCCAAATGTATACGACCCAGATGCTGACAACGACGGTTTCTACTGGTTTACTGACTGCGATGACAACAGTTCACTGAGGCATCCTGGGGCAACTGAAATTTGGAACGGCCTAGACGATGATTGTGACGATGCTATCGATGAACTGGTTGACAAGGAGTCGTTCATTCTATCAGTGCCGTCAACGCCGTACGTCATCATTAACGCTACCAGCGAAAATCTCAATCTTGAAATCTCATTCAACATGACTGATGAGTCTATTGACCGACTCAATCTTACAGTTCAGTGGTTTAACAACCAAACTCTTCTCGACGAAGGCCGTACGCTGAATCAATCGGTATTCAATTGCCAAAATCAAGTCACTCCGATGGCTGAGGAATTATGCACCTACAACGGAACGGCAGGCCCGTATGAATACAAGGCGGTGGTTTTCGAGGAAAACGGCTACTTCGAAAAAACATGGATGGTTTACTACACCGTGTATAACCCCCCTGCTCCAGAGGAGGAGAATCCCAGTACAGCGACCGACATGAACGAAGGGAACACTGACAGCCCGTTTGAAGAGTACATGCTCCCCTTGATCTTGTGCGCAGTCGTTGTTCTGCTTCTGCTCGTACTCCTGTTCATTCGAAGAGGACCCAAACAACCTCCGTATCGGCCAAAGCAATCACCGCAAGGCTTTGCCTCACCGCCAATGCCACCCATGTATGCAGATGTACGGGCTGCACCAAGTTTGTCTCAGTACGGACGCCCTGGCTCTCAAAGCAACACTCCACCGAGTCAAAAGCGTTGGAAATAATCAAACCCGGGAAGTAATGAAACTCCAGCCGATGAGTCGGCCTTCTTCGGCATCTGCGAGTAGATTCAACTGCTTGGTTAGGCCGTCTTCATCCCACGTTTTCGACATGTCCAACGTTACTGCACCATCTCCGCCATCACCTATCTGAGACAATAAAGAGCCGATGTCGTTGCCAGGTACAGCGATGAGGTAACCAACCTGAATACCGTCTTGGTATACACCAGACGATGTGAAGAATCGATCATCTCCGGCCAGAACCCCATAGTTTGAAGAATCGGTTAACCGGGACTCAAGAGAGGTAATGTTGAGGGTCTTTGGAATTGAATCTCGATTGAAAGCAGTGGAGTCGAGGTCGCCGCGCTTATCGTACTGACAATTCTCGGCATTTGGAGTCCCAGTCAAATTAAATTGAACCCATCCGGCTTGTTCATCTGACGCAACCCAGGAAACATTCCACTGCGTCACAGTCGGGGAGGTTTGTTTGGTTGTACCTCGCCAAATATAGCCCTCGTTCTCTAACGCATTAGCGGCTCCAGGCGCAATTGTATTTGGCCAGGAATCAAAGCATGCGATGGCGTCCTCAAAACTGTGTTGTCGAAGAGCAGTATCGTCAGGCATGTGAAGGTCGTAATCCCCCCAAGTCTCTAATTCATCACTGGAAGGGCCAAGTTGGTTGGCCAACGGTATTGATGCATAAGTAAGGCCCAAATCGAGTTGCTTTTGGCCACGTTGAAGTGAAGACTTCGTGAATGTGTGATGGAGTTCCAGTTCCCCATCAGGGAGAACATAGTCGTTGAGTAACTGAGAGGTAGGAGAGCAACCCGATTGGCTGGCCTGATTCTCTGAAATGAGTACATCAACCGTCTGCTTGGCAGCCCAAGGGTTTCCAGATTCAACCCACAGGTTCATTGTCGCTGTTCCAAGACAATATGCTTCTATATCGTGGTGAGTGGCTACGATTTTCCACACTGGGTTGCCGTTGAGTTCATCAATACCCAATACTCTCCAATCCCAACCAAGATTGCTTCCAGTCGCTCCTTCGTCGATGAGGTCATTGGCAAACAACTCTTGGATTTCAACAGGTTGCAGCATGAGGGCCAGACCCGGCGCCAGTGTTTCAATGCCGCCAAGTAAACCACCAACACCGTAACTCACAGTTGTCCCTTGGTACTTCCCAATCGGAGAAGGAAGGTCAAATCCCCATTCAAGTTGCGTAGATTTGGTATCTTGATTTCTTAATTCTGTGTGAGTTGTTGAAGTAAGGTCTGCTGTACCCGAAGCAGTGATTGCACCGATGTCACAAATATTGCCGATTGATAAATGGCGATTCACACGGAACGGATTCAGCGAATTGGTGTTCACATTTTCAACTGAAAGCCATTCAGCACCCATCCCGCCTACAACGCGAACCGCTCCTAGTCGATCTTTAGAACCGCCTTCATTGACCAATTCGCTCGAACCGCCTTCGGTGATTTCAAGACTACCGGAACCGGCAAATTCAGCAGAAATCTTACAAATATCATCTTCCGTATCGATTTGGTCCATTACGAGTTCAACAAAACCTTCTGTTGCAACGAAAGTAGCTAGACCGTTCTGGTCGCCAGAGATTTGGTACTGCATTCGATCTCCGTATCGGAGCTGATCGGCGGTAAACGAATCCAATTGGTTATCCAAGTAATAATATCCGCCAGCACCCAAGATGACAACGGCAAGGAGAACTGCTGCCACTTGTGGCTTACGAATCATATCCATAAGAGTCGTTGGATTCTCTCGGGTGTGTTCTGACTTTGTGGTCTTTTGGACCGTTTTCTTAGCAGAAGTTTTGGAGAGCACTGGTTCGTCGTCAGCGAAGTCTGCATCAAGAATCTCGGCATCAAGAATTTCCGGAGGCGATGTGTCTGCTTGTTCAACTGCCTTTTCAATTGCCTTTTCAACAACTGGAGTAAGCGTGTCTTCGTCCTCAAGGGAGAGGACGATTTCTTCTTCAAACACTTCTTTTGGAGTGGATTTGGTAATTTTTTCCACCACCTCTTGCTGAGGTAATCCGACTTCTTTTTTGGACAAGCCGAACTCAAGAAGTCGCTCAACAAGTTCGGACTTTTTTCCGGACGTTGGTAGGTCGTTCAAGATGCATAATGCTTTGAGTTTCGCAACGGTCAAAGAAGAGGTTTCCTCACTCGACATTCCAAACCCTCACATGATGCCTGTCGTCATTCCCTTTCAAGTATGACCCCAAATGTATCTCGTAAAACATGGATTTCGAAGGGCAAGAGTGCAGCGATTAGCCTTGATGCGGTGCATATGATCCGTCTGCATTTTGAACATAAACCGTTTGATCGTATGAACCGTCGGGTAATTTCTTGAAGAAATAACCGTTTTCTGCAGGTTCAAACACTGCTTCGGCAGCGGGTGCTGGTGTAGTATCAGTTGGTACTGTTTCAGTTGGTGCGGATTCAGAAGGAGACGGTGGGCCGCTCGGACCAGTACTCGGAGGAGGACCACTTGGGCCATCACCCGGAGGCGCACCGGTTGGGCCTGAAGCGATTCGAGCACCCGAAATAGAAGCAAGCACCTTTTCTTCTGTCGATTCATCACCTTTCTCTAGTATTGTTTTGATGTGTGCGCCATGCTTTTGTGCTCCGATAAAAGCGAAGGCTGAGAGTGATAGACAAATGATTCCGAGCAATCCACCAATCGTTTGGCTGGACCACACTTTCCCACTGACTGCAAGGTCATTGTTCGGGTTTGAATTGATGTCTCCGTTGGCATCAACATATTGGACAATAATGCAGTATTGACCTGGGTCCAACGAGAACTCAAAAGTGTACTCTTGTCCAGTAATTGGCGTCTTGTCCATGATTTGATGCTGATAGGCATGGTCAGTGCCGTTCTTGGCAATCACGGTAAATTCGCCGAGATTTTGTTGGCAATTGTCGACCTTGAGTGCATAGGCTTCGATAAGGCTACCTGATTCTGGGGGTGGACTTGATGCGGTGACATCCAAGTTCATGGAAGCGTCAAACAAATCATCCCCGGGGAGAGAAGGGCCCCATACAAATCCGATGTCTTTCTCAGCAGAGTTTGTGAAATTATCGTAATCAGCACTAAACGGCATTGGGAATAAAGCAAATGAAAACATCAAAACAGCAATACCAAGCCACAAAAAAACGTTCCATCGTGATTTCTTGAGTTCCTCTTGGCGTTGTTCAAGAGTAAGTGCCTCTGCTGCTTCATCTTGATCGGCATCAGCAGTAATTTCTTCACTGGCAGCCGCTGCATCCTCATCGGACATGTATACTCCGATTTCAAGCGAGCACTTGAAAGGCGCGGAGGAACTGCGACGGGCATGGAGGGGAACGGCTCAAATCGCGACGATGGAGCACCCCGTGATTCGGCATTGCGGCTTGCAATCCTCTCACGTGGACCCCGACTCTACAGTACCCGAAGGCTCGCTGAAGAGGCGAGAAAACGTGGCCTAGACCCTTACATTGCCGACCCAATGAAGTTCTCCCTTTTCGTTGCCGATGGCCGGATAGACATCTTGCACAACGGCGAACCGTTCAACTACGACGCAGTTATTCCACGAATAGGCCATTCAATCACCAAGCATGGCGTTGCAGTGTTACGCCATCTCGAACAACTCGGTATTTGGACTGCAAACACTGGCGCTGGGATTCTAAAGAGCAGAGATAAATTGCACGCCTCGCAGATTCTCGCTCGTAATCGGATTCCCGTGCCAAGAACAACATATGTCCGTGACATTATTGATGTCGAAACAGCCGTCGATTTTGTTGGTGGCTTGCCTGTTGTCATCAAAGTGACACAGGGAACACAGGGGCAAGGCGTGTTCCTTCGCCACACGATTCGTGAATCACGAAATCTTGTCCAAGGTTTGTTACTCACAGGTCGAGCTGTTCTCATTCAAGAATACATTGCTGAATCACACGGCAAGGATATTCGGGCGTTGGTCGTTGGCGATCGAGTCGTTGCCAGCATGCGCCGAAGGGCGCGTGGACGCGAATTTAGAAGCAATTACCACCTCAACGGTACAGTAGAAAAGGTCGACTTGCCACCCGAGTTTGAAGAAGCAGCGTGCAGAGCAGCCCGAGTTCTTGGACTCCATATCGCTGGTGTCGACCTTTTGGAAGCAAAAGATGGTCCATTGGTTCTCGAAGTCAATTCCTCCCCTGGTCTCGAAGGAATCGAGAAGGCAAGTGGAGTCAATGTCGCGGGTGAAATCATCGATTATGTAACCAGTGAGACTGCCTTTTCAGAAGTTGACCTCGACCAATTGCTACGGACCGTCCCGGGTTCTGGTGTGCTTTCTCTACAAATTAAGAACCATCCACAATTGGTCGGACAACCGCTTGCAGACCTGTTCAATTCCAGCTCGAAGATTCCAGTCTTTGCATTGTCTCGAGACAACAGTCTTCTGTGGAATCCAAGTGATGATATTCAACTTCGATACGAAGATGTGTTGATTTGCTATGGTGAACTCACCGAACTCCGGAATTCATTACGGCAAGCCATGCTTGATGTACCTCAGAAAGCCTTTACTCTTCCAGATTCGGAAGAAACCAATGCATGATTCGGCGATTGACTGAGTGCTTCATACCGTTCGGTTGAATCCTCAAATCGCGCGGTGGTTTGATATGGGAGTTCACATTCTTGCATACTGCTCTTCGGAGCACGGGATGCACACTCGCGGCAAGCGAGAGGCGGGGAACGCCAATGAATACGAGAAAAGGAGAAGGGCGGAATCGCAAGGCATTGAGGCCCAGCCAAATGAGGCTGAATAACGTCGCAGTTGCGCTTCCACCTCGTCTTATCCACATGCAAGATTTACCGTGGTTTTCGTGCTATATGCAGACGCTCAAGGCTGAAAACAAGTCGAAGAATACTCAGAAATCGTACGCAAGTGGTTTACGAGCACTCATTGAAACCACGCTTCCAAACGAAGATGTCCTCAGCCAGAGCGATTATGAGAATCTTACAGTCTATGAGTTGGCTGAACGCATGGAGCCTCTTAGCGGCCGAATAGACCGATGGACGCATGGTCTTTCCGACTTACGTCCAACCACATACAATGCCCGCCTCGCCGCAGCACGACACCTCCTCAAATGGCTTGGACACCGTTGGCCGGATCATTTGGTTCGGGCGAGAGCAGGAAAGCGCTTGCCTCGAACACTCAATCGTCGAGAAATGACCATGGTCTTGGAAGCGGCATCGGTAAGCGAAGACCCTGTTGCTTCCATACTGGTCACTATGATGCTCGATACTGGCTTACGGGTTAGTGAAGTATGCAACCTTGACATGAATGATATCGACCTTGAGGACGGCTCGGCTCGCGTATACGGCGGCAAAGGAGACAAGGACCGCCTGGTACTCTTCACTCGAAGAACACTTGAACGCATACACGCTTGGATACCAATCCGAGAGGCAAGAGTACGAAACGAAGATTTTGCATTCTTACTCAATTCTGCAGGACGCCGGCTTCAGCCACGTGGAGTTCAGCGCCTCATGGACAAACTCGCTGCTCAGGCAAACTTGCCGAAGGGAAAACTCACCCCGCACGTACTTCGGCACAATTTTGCTACGGGTCTGTTGGAACGTGGCGCTGATCTGGTAACAATTCAACGGCTTCTCGGTCATTCAAGTATCGCAACAACTCGAGTTTATTTGGAAATCTCGGACCAAACCCTTCGTGAAGTCTATCACAGAGCGCAAGCAACCCGACAAACTCTTGAGGCTGCTGCTGCTGCAACCGAGAACGATGAAGAAGAATTGGTTGAAACGACCCCTTCGACAAGTTCGGTTGGCATTGAATGATTACTTACGCTTCTGTTTGCGTTTCTTGACCGTCGGAGGCCCAGCCCATGTTCGATGCGGCGTGATTGCCTGACCGCTGTGCCCTTCAATAGGGCAATATTTGCCCGAACGGCAGCGTGAACAATTTTCTTTTGACGGCATTTCGACGGTTTTACGTAAACGACCGTACTTACGCCGAGGCATGAGACGGTGTGTTCAGTGACGGTTTTCAATACTAACCCTTGAGTGAAGCGTATTCACTTTTTTTTGAACCATGGCATGTCTTTGACGCTGCGTGGAATACGGAGCGTGCCACCTTTCCGACCATCGGAAGATTTCGCTGATTCTACGGTCTGGCTTTCAGAAGACTTACCTGTTACCTTATCGGCTACCTTCTTCGCTGTAGATGATGTCTTTTCCGCTGCAGATTTTGCCGCAGATGAGGATTTCTTAGCGGTCGTCTTCGCTGCAGACTTCGCTTTCTTCGTTGCCTTCTTTGCCGCCGACTTTGATTTTGTGGCTGCAGATTTGGCTGCAGATGCGGATTTCTTGGCACCCGATTTGGCTGCAGACTTCGCTTTCGTCGTTGCCTTCTTTGCAGCACTTGAGGCTTTATCTGCGGCTTTAGCAGCAGCACTTATTTTGCTCGCAACCGCAGCACTGAGGCCTGCTTCTTGGAGTTTTTTGGAGCTTGCAGATGCCACTTTCGAGACGGTGTCTATCTTCGCAGATACCAACTTCTTCGCTGTTGCAGCGCCAATTCCTGGTAATGCAGTTAATGTCTCAATCTTCGAATCTCCCTTTCCAGTCATGGGCTCACCTACCCCTCCATGCGGGGCGCGATTCATCAATACTTCTCCCGCTACACTTGCAACAATGCGTTGGATTGATGGTGCGTGAACGAGTGCGAGGACCATGGGCAAACACGACACTGTTGGCAATACAATTGTTGTCTATGCCCAGGTTGGAAAGGCAAAAGCAAATCATAGGGTGGAATTAGACACCGGCTTTCTCCGCCCAAAATCATTCACTTTGCCGAGTAAAATCGTATATCTTGGCGATGTGGCGACGCATGTTCTTGCGCATTTGGAACATCCAGAAACGCCATTCTTCTCAGAGCCACCAAAATTCAACGAGCAACGGTGGTCCTTCTTGACACAAAGTGGAGAATTGCGGGTAGCGGTTTCCTCGCGTTCATACTGGGGATTTGGACTATTCAATTCAGGATACCTCAATCGGATTGAATTGGAGGGTTCGCCGGCATCGTATGCCCGCTTAATGTACGATCTATCGGCATCTCTTTCACATCGTCCATGGGAGTTTTCCCATTCAACAGCAGCAACACGTTTCCTTTCAAAGCAAATCGGGGAAGTCACTCTCAAGTCAAATGAAATGGCTTGGAAGAAAGGTTTGGAGTTGGCACGGGCTGTGTTTGATGAACAGTTATTTGCACTGGAAGAACAGGGTATGGCAGTCGAAAAACGACTTCGTCAAGCCCGCGATGGAAACGGAAACGAACAAGCAATGCTCTCACTCGATTCCGCTCATTATGATTTAGATATAGCCCGCGGAGCTCTCGCCGACGGTAATGCGCCTGCGTTTGAAAGAGCGTTGGCGAGGGCAGAAGCGTATTTCATCGAGGCTGACCCTGCGAACGATGACGGTACATCCGCCAGATTTGAAGACGAAGTACCGCAAGGACATGTGCTCACCTACAACGATACTGAAGAAGAGATTGCTTTTGTCGATTTAACTGTAAATGGCGAAGAAGAATGACTTTCTTGGCCGCGTCGCGTTGATAAAGGGGTGGCAACTCGCAGAGATTGGTTCACATGGCTTCTAAGAAGAAATCCGACGGTAGCGGTATTCAACAGGCTGCAGGTCTTATTCGATATTTCGACGAAGAATCGGAAGACGCTTGGAAGATTACTCCATTCCAGGTTTACGCCGCGTGCATCGGAATTGGGACATTCTTTTACCTTGTCAATCAAGGCGTTGTTCAATGGTTCATGGGCCTGTTCTGAATTCAAACAGGTTGAATCATCACGATTCGGTTTTCCTTCTGCGCCATACACTGTGCAACTTTCATGGCTGTATGCATGTCCGTTGTTCCACCGATTACTTTGACTTGTTCTCCTTCGTGGAGTATGAGTTTGTGAGTAATGTTGTACAGTGTACCTTCTTCAATACGTTCGAAGACCCAGTGTTCATTTTCGATTCGGACCATAGCAGGGATTTCAACAAGAGGGCCCATCTGAGAGCCTGTGGCTTGAGTACGGGCTTTGAGACCTTGAAGGTCACGTACTGGACTCCAATTCCTTCTTCGAACTGGTGCTCGTACTCGCTTGTTCTTTGCTACGCCTTCTCTAAATGCTCTGCTCATGAGGGTCCCATCCCTTGAAGCCGTTTGACTTCGTTTTGGAGCGAACTTGTTCTGCTAATAAGAACCGCGACGGTTTCATTGGCTAATTGAGCGTTTTTCATACATTTACTTGCGAGGCATACCCGCAGGAATCGGATGAAAGGACACTGATTTACATCGGTGAGTTCATCAAATACCGATGGTTGGATTGTCATGGAGACGTAAACATGAGCGATATTCCCGAAGGTCAATACTACACAAAAGAGCACGAATGGATACGCGTCGAAGGCGACGAAGTGGTGATCGGAATAACCGACCATGCCCAAGATGCTCTCACTGATATTGTCTACATTGAACTGCCAGGCGAAGGTGAAACTCTTGCCGATATGGACGAGTTCGCCATCGTCGAGTCTGTTAAGTCCGCATCTCCTATTTTCGCACCGCTTGCAGGTGAAATCACTGCAGTGAACGAAGCACTCGAAGACACTCCTGAACTCATGAATACCGACCCCTACGGCGAAGGTTGGATTGTGAAGATGAAGTTGGAAAACCCAAGTGCCGTTGAATCTCTCATGAGCGCTGCCGACTACAAGTCAGAAATCGGCGAGTGAAAAGTGTGAGCAGTGAACGCTGGAGCCTCTATGTTGACGGCTCTTGCTTAGGCAACCAAAACGTCGATGCATCAACTCCTGCTGCTTGGGCAGTCGTTATAGTAACTGGCGATAATGGGCTAGGCCGTGGAAGTGGCGAATTGCATGAAGAATTTGCTGATGCGGTGATAACCGACCCATCACAGACTGATTTCATCGGTGCTGAGGTCGGTTCGAACAATACTGCAGAGCTTTCTGGCTTCGCAGCGGCACTCCGATGGCTTCTCATCGAAGGCGGCGATTTACCAGCTGTCGTCCGTGCAGACTCCCAATATGCCGGTAATCTGGCATGCGGAGCATGGAAAGCAAAGGCAAACCGTGAACTTGTCGCACATGTTCAATCGCTTTGGGACGCAGTAGCCGCTGTGCGAACACTCTCGTGGGAGCACGTAAAAGCGCATCGAGGACATCGATGGAATGAACGCGCAGACCATCTCGCACTTCGAAAAGCGCAGGGTGAGTTGCCGGTCCCGCTAACCTTCTGGAAGCCTGGGCAGCGTTAGTTTTCATCAAGTCGAGCCGTGAGCCAAGAACGGAATTCTTCACTCAGGTCGCTCCTTCGCAATGCATGATCCACCTGAGCTTGTAGCCAAGGAAGGGGTTTTCCAGAATCGTACCATTGGTAGCCGCTTAATTCAACACCCAACAAACCATCATGGCTCATCCAATGCTGTTGGAGAGCGATGGACTGGAGTTCCCCGTGAGTTTGGACATCGTATTTTTCCAGCAGTGATTTAGCATCAGAAGTGAACAGATAACGACCACATATCACCAGATTCGAAGGGGCATCTTCAGGATTGGGCTTCTCACATATTTCCAATATCCGTTGGCCATCGAGACGTACCACCCCGTAGTTGGAAACCTCAGAGAGAGAAACTGGAAGAAGACCTACGCAGGGCAAACCATTGGATTGGAAGTGTTCGACCAGTTGCAGACTTGCATTTGAGGGGGTGAAAGCATGAGGTGGCGTGTGTTGATCCAACAGAATATTATCTCCAAGGAGGACCAAAAATGGACCGTCAATTGAAGCAAGGGCGCACTCGATTGCATTTCCAAGGCCAAGTGGTTCGTGCTGGATATGAACGTGAACTTCGACATCCGTAAACGGTGAAAGAAGCTGCGGGTCGAGATCTGGTCGGCGGTCCAGAAGCCACGCATGGTCACCAAGTAGAGCGTTCATGTCTTTGCTAGGAGAGGAAATAATGTGCAACCGTTCAACACCTGCGGTAACGGCTTCTCGGGCCAAGTGAACGAGGGCGGGAACATCGACTAAGGGGAGTGCTTCTTTGGGTACAGATGCGCTCGTTGGCAGCATTCGCGTTCCCAATCCACCGGCAACAAGCAATGCATCCCGAACTGCCGTCATGATGGCTGCTGTGTGGCGTAGGCTTTCAAGCGTAGCCCTCCTACGGTCGCCCATGGGCAGAACTGTTGAGTGGCGATGGTTCGCCATCGCAGGAATCATTCTTGTTGCTCAATCCTTTGTGGACATCACTCCTGAAGGTCCTTGGAACTCACGCTCTTTTTCACGAGGCATCGTTGGCCTTGTCGGACTTCTTCTGATCTATTTGAGTTGGTTTCGATGGGCTTTCGACAAAAAGGGTATTGCACCGACTGTTAATCTGTGGAAGAACCCCAGTGAAACATGGCAGAATGTTCTCTTAGTCGGCCTTTCAATGATGGTGTCGGTCAAGGTTCTTGTTTGGACTGGAAGCGATGCATATACGCCTGAACCAACGGGCATGATACTCACCTTAGCGGGCAGTATGGTAACGCTCAACGCGATTTACGTTGGGCTGATAACGGTCGGACCACTCGCTAAACCTGACGAAGAAGAATAATCTAATCGTCGATAAAACCAAGTTCTTGATCAAGAAGTTCGTATGCATCTTCGAGGGAAGGTCGTTCACCTGAATCATCCATATCGCTGAGTGGCGCTGGCGTAGGTGGTGGGGAAGTCGGTTGATCGCCCTCACCAGCAAACCATGCTTGCCAAAGGCTACTGCGTTCTGGTCTGCGGCGTGTAAGTGGCTCCCAAAGTGCTTCCAATTCACATCCTTGTTCACGGAAATCATTGAGCCGTGCTGCAAAGTGGTCCGGTGAAACTTCTTCCATCCGCATCAATAATTCACGCATTCGAGTTCGAACAACTTCATCGCCATCTTGCCACAAGAGTGGGAGAAGACGACGTTCGTCTTCGGGGTATTGTTCAATGTAATCACGTAAAAACGGAACCAAGTTTCGCCGTACAATTGGCAACGGATTGACTGCGAGTTCAGCCATTGTATCGGCCCAAAGTTCAGAATCGAGGAAACGGAGGTCGCCAACAGTTGCACTTGCGGCTGCTAAAACTCCTTCATCTTCATCTTTCAACATGTCATTGAGAAATGGAACTGCATCCCATTCGAGTCGGCGGAACATCCGTGTGAGAACATCTGCCATTCCTCTTCGAAGTAATTTTTCCTTGCGCTGGTGGAGGCGTTGAGCAAGTTCAAGGCCAGTATCTCGGTTGAATTCAATCGCTTTGGCAAGACACAATGTGACGCGTGCCGCAACCTCGGATTCAGTATCTGATGCTCGGCGTAGAAGCAAAGCAGTGAGGTCCAATGGCTCGACAAGGTTCGGGCGTTGAAGGAGTAACCGAACCCATTCCATAAGCAGAAGGCGACGTTCAACCGAACCGTTCTCAAGTTTCTCCATGAGCCATTTTGCAGCCTCGACTCCAGCATCGTGAGCAACAACTCCAGTGTTACGAGGTATCACTGCGTGAGGATTCCATTCAAGTTGATGCGGTCCAATGTCTGGTTGAGTGTGCCAGGTGCCTGGGCGCTCAGCGAGTGCAATGGATTCAATCAAGTGATACCCTTGGTGAACCGGTTGGCCATGCGGAACGGTAGACAAACCGTTGATGAGCGCAATTGCCAACCACCAGCGATCTGTATTGGGCGCTGTGTGGTCGAATGCCTGAGAAAGCCAATCGGTGGCGACCGTAAACAAAAGGCGTTCAGCGACTTTGTCAACACGGCGATGAAGCCACTTTTGATGCACTTCAAACGGGTCATCGCTGAGATTCATTCGGTGAGGTACGATAAGGTCGACAACGGTGTTGAGATTCGCCTCAAACATTGCTCTGTCCATTTGCAATATTCCGAGGGCTTGCTCGGTAATCTTGGCTGGTGAACGAGGTTCGATTGGCGGGAAGTCGGGGTCGGTCACTGGCGGTTGTGGAAGTGGCCAAGCCACTGTTCCTCTTTCCATTGCTTGAAGAAGACCACTTTCGACCGCTTCAAAGACGCGGTCTGACAACTTCATACGTTCTCTACCCATGGTGAAACCTCAAGGAATCAAACAGAAAATCAGATATCAAGTTCAATGTTCAAGTTCTGAATCAATTCCTTGTAACGGTTACGGATGGTAACTTCTGTAACGCCAGCAACTTCAGCAACTTCACGTTGAGTTCTTCGCTTACCGCAGAGTACGGATGCGATATAGATAATCGATGCTGCGATACCGGTTGGGCCACGGCCGCTGGTCAGTTCCTTTTCTTGAGCTGCTTTGATTAATTCGTATGCTTTTGCTTCAACTTCAGCATCCAATCCAAGTCCAGAACAGAATCGGGAGATGTAGTCTTCAGGGCCTGTTGGCATGATTTTCATCTTCAATTCCCGAACCATGAAACGGTAGGTTCGTCCGATTTCCTTGCGCCCAGTTCTGGAAGCTTGTCCGATTTCATCGAGAGTACGAGGCACACCACATTGGCGGCAAGCGGCATACAGAGATGCTGCAGCAACACCTTCAATGGAACGACCACGAATCAAACGCTTGTCGACCGCTTTCTTGTAATTGACTGCTGCTGCTTCACGAACTGATTTTGGTAGTTCGAGTCGGCTTGCCATTCTGTCGAGTTCAGCCAAAGCCATTGCGAGATTGCGTTCTGTTGCGTTCGAAACCCGGCTTCTCTTTTGCCACTTACGCATTCGGTAGAATTGCGAACGGTAGCGTGAATTGATGGTTTTACCAGAATAGTCTTTGTTTTGCCAGTCGATATCGGTCGACAGCCCTTTGTCGTGAAGCATAACCGTCATTGGAGCACCTGTACGGGCACGTTGATCTCCTTGTTCAGGAGAGAAAACACGCCATTCAGCGCCTTGGTCGATAACATTGTCTTCTAAAACCAAACCACAGTCGTCACAAATGACTTCACCGCGTGTTTCGTCGCGGGTTAAATTTCGACTTGCGCAGTCGCTGCATTTTACGATATCTTCTACTTGTTGCTCATCCATGTGTATTCCTCATTTTACTCCCTTGCCGAGCATCAACGCTCAACTCATTAGGGAACCTTATTATATCCCGACAAGTAATGGTATTTAAAGTCATGCGGGTTGTAGTATAAAGTTAAGCACACAGAAAAGAGAAGAGAATCGCTTCTTCACTGTAGAAAACCAAATATTCTTCCCGAACCGGTTATGAACACTGAGCGCTTGAAAGGGTTTGAGGGCGAAAGATGAGAGGACAGTGGCCGCCAGCAAAAGTTGCTCTAAACGCTGAAAAAAGGGTTCTTTTCCTCACAAAAGACCTCGACCTCATCAGACGGCAACTGTACGACGGCCTCAATCTCAAGATGAAAGACCTCACCATCGATGATTTACTTGACGATATCAACACCGACGTGATGACACCTGCTTGGGTATGTTTCGACCATGATCCTGCTGAAATTGCAAAGAACGCTTACGCTGGACTAATGCACAACGGCTTGAGAGTCTTCAATGAAAACGCACTCAAGAACGGAAATTTCGAAGTGATTGTTTCTGGTCAACGCAAAGGGACTGGGTCTTCACGAGAGACTGCTGCTCAATGTGAACGCTGGGCAGGAATCAATATCGTTATCGCTGCATCATTCGCTCCAATCCATGAACGAAACAACATCAATCTTGGACAAATAATGGGCGATCATGCTATGCTCGAAAGACTACAAGAGGGTGAAGAAATTGACTTGTCAGAATTTACCAGCCAATACGATGAAGTCACTCAGATAATTCTCGAAAAAGGCGGTCTTTTTCCTTTCGCCAAATCACTCAAAGCCGGAGAAATCCAACTTCCTGCAATTGAAACACCGCCACGCGCAATGACCATGGCTGAGAAAATTATCGCTCGAAACCTTGTCGGTCAAGATGCTGGACAATGCGTCAAACCCGAAGACCCTGTCATTGCCCAAGTCCAAGGTGGCTATTCTCACGAGTTTACAACCGCTCAAGTCCATACCTTCTTGCAGGAAGAATACGGCAGTGAATACTCCTTGCCGAACCCTGGTAAGTTTGCTGTGTTCGAAGATCACCTGCTTTATGCACATCACAACCCTAAATTTGTCCCCTTCATGCATAAAGTGCAGACATTAAGGGATTTGCAAATTGCGTTCCAACAGCACACTGAGGTGCGTGATTATTCTGCGAAAGATGGTGTTTCACCTGGCATTTGCCACCAGGTTGCGCGTGAAGAGTTCATCGAAGTTGGGGATTTCATCCAAGCAACAGATTCCCACACTTGCATGGGCGGGGCTTCAAACGCCCTGACATGGGGCGTAGGTGCAACAGAATACGCAAACCTCATCAGCGCTGGATTCACTTTTGTGAAAGTTCCAGAATCGATTCGATTTGATCTCCAAGGCACGCTTGCGCCAGGGTGTACTGCAAAAGACGTCATCCTCTACATTCTCGCCGACCATGCGCGCAAGGAGCTTACCCTGAACCGCAGCATGGAATTCGGTGGCCCGGGACTTGCTGGATTGTCGGTTGACGAGAGGGCAACCTTGTGCAACATGGCAACAGAATGTTCTGGCCGAACTGGCATTTGCGAAGCTGACGACTTACTTTACGACTGGATGATTGCTGCTCAACCGCACCTTGACATTGAAACTCAGAAGGGACTCGCTGTCCACCCTGACCAAGGTGCACACTACGATGGCGGCGTTCACATCATCAACATGTCAGAAATTCAACCGATGGTTGCACATCCGGGCAACCCGGACAAAGGAATCCCGAGTGACCCAACGAACGGAGCTGATGTGGCCGATATCGGCAGCGTCTCAATCGACATCGCCTATGGAGGCTCATGTACTGCTGGTAAAGCGGACGATGTTGCCTACTATGCTCTAGTTTGCAAAGCGGCAGAAGAGGCTGGACTTGTCGTCAAAGACGGCGTGGATTTCTACATCCAATACGGCTCAGGCATTGTCAAAGACCTAGCAGTTCGAGAAGGATGGCATGATTTGTTCGGCCGAGTTGGTGTCAAACTCATCGACCCTGGCTGTGGTGCATGTATTGGTGCAGGCCCTGGTGTATCCATCACTCCGGAACAAGTGACTGTTTCAGCAATAAATCGTAACTTCCAAGGACGTTCTGGGCCTGGGAAGCTCTATCTTGCTAGCCCGCTAACTGTCGCTGCATCTGCTTTCACAGGAATCATCACATCATGGGATGAAAACATGTTTAATTGAGCTTAATATCGGTCTTTCGAGACATGAATGTTGCTGTCACTGTTGGCTTTGATTGCAGTTCGTTGGCGTCTTTCGAGTCGAATCTCATCTCAGGAAACCTCAGTGCTTCTTATCAGTTCTCAAATCGTAATCGTTGATGAAGCGGAGTCTTAGACATTAAGAACCGTCGGTAAGCAAGGTTGTTTACCACATAGGCCCGACGTCATTCGGACGAAGGAGGACCTGGTTGGAGGAAGACCCATGTCTGGCATAGCACAAAAACTCGCGTCAAACCAAAAGCAAGTCGCCATTTCTGAGTTTTTTGAGAAAAACAAACACTTTCTCGGATTTGACTCGCTCGCTCGTTCACTCATCACTGCAGTGAAAGAAGCCGTAGATAACGCCCTTGACGCATGTGAAGAAGCTCGAATCTTACCAACCATCCACATTCAAATTACAAAGTTAGATCCAAAGAAGGACATTATCAAACTCATTGTCGAAGACAACGGCCCTGGAATCCCACAAAAAAGCATTGAAAAAGTGTTCGGACAGTTACTGTTCGGTTCTCGTTTCCACGCCATACGTCAATCCCGTGGACAGCAAGGTATCGGAATTACCGGTGTCGTCATGTATTGTCAACTCACCACCGGCCGAACGACCCACGTTCGCTCAAAAATTGCCACTGAACCAACTGCTGCCGTCGTAGATATCGGCCTCGATACTCGAAAAAATAAGGCCACGAAAGCGAACGCAGGACGTGAAATGTGGTACAATGAGGACGGCAGTTCCAAGGAACATGGCACCGAAGTTACCGCACAAATGAAAGCGAAATACCAAAAAGGCCGTCAAAGCGTTTGGCAATACCTTCGCATGACAAGTATCGTCAACCCCCACGCAGAAATTATCTTTATCGACCCTGATGGCGAGAAGCATCATTGGACTCGTGTGACTGAGCGCTTACCAACCAAGGTCGAGAGCATCAAGCCACACCCACACGGCATTGAACTGGGCCAGTTACAGAGAATGGTAGCAGAATCCAACGATTTGAATTTGAACCATTTCCTCTTGAATAATTTCTCTGGCGTAACAAACCGTGCTCGCAAGGAATTATGCCAAGCAGCAGACTTGGAAGGCACAAGGAAAATGAAAACCCTCAAGGGCGACGACATACGGCATCTTTTGGAAGCGTTCCAGGGAGAACGGTTGTTCAAAGGACAACCGGCAAAATTGCTCAAACCACCAACCAATTGTCTATCGCCAATCGAAGAAATTCTCATCAAAAAGGGATTATCGAAAACCATTGACTCCCGTTTCGTAACAACTCTAACACGGGTCCCCAACGTAACGCAGGGCAATCCTTTCCAAGTCGAAGTGGGGTTAATTTTCGGTGGTTCAATGGCAGGTGACAAACCCGTGGAGATTCTGAGGTTTGCCAACCGAGTTCCGCTCATGTACCAACAAGGTGGTTGTTTACTCACCAAAGCAATCGAGAGTGTGGACTGGCGGCAATACGGGTTAGACCAGGCCGGCGGTAAAGGCGTGCCAAAGGGTCCTGCTGCGATTCTCGTTCACCTCGCGAGTACGAACGTCCAATTCACATCTGAAGCGAAAGAAGCGCTTGCTGACAACGGCGAAGTCATGGAGGAAGCCCGCAAAGCTATGCTGGAAATGGGAAGAGGCTTGAGAAAGCATTTGGAAAAGAAAAAGAAGATGGCAAAGACGAAGGAAAAGTTCGAACTCATTAACGACATCTTGCCAGCGATCGCTGAGAAATCTGCTCAACTGCTGAACCGTCCAGTCCCTGAACTATCTGGCTCGATAACCAAAATCATGTCAGCCGTTATCAGTGAATCCACAACCGTATGGAATAAAGAAACAAAGCAGACCGATGTGGATATTGTTCTGTTCAATTATACCACTCGGCCGCGTGCCTACACCATCCTAGCAACATGGCCTGAGAAGGCGGGTGCTAAGATGGAAAACAACGATACTGGAGGGCGGAAAGAAGCCCTCGGAGTATGGGCTTGGAAACTCGAAGCTTTGCAACCTGGAGAAAGGAAAAACATCACTTACAGCCTAAGTGGACTTGAGCGCGGAGATTGGACAGATACTGAGATTTTGTTCAGAGGAGCGCAAGATGTAATTGGAGCGACAAAAATGGATGAAAAGTTCTTGGAAGAAATTCGTCGACAAGAGCAGTTATTGCTTGAATATGAAGGCGGAAGTGCTCAATCCGAACCAACCACGAAGGAATCTTCACCCGAACCAACTCCCAAAGTAGCCCTAATTGCAGAAGCACCACCTGGTGACGCTGAAATTGTTGAGCCTGCCGTTGCGCCCCCAGAAGGCCAACGCACTTTGTTTGGAGGTGATGTCTGATGTCAAGAATGCACACACCCGAAGAAACGAAAGCGGCCATGCATGAAGTCGTCGCAGAAATGTACGACCGTATTGTCAAAGGCGAATCCCCTACAATGACGCTGCCCGTTCGAACGAAGAACAATATTGGATTTGACAAGAAGCTCGGCGTTTACAAATATGGAAAGAAGCAATCGATTCGCGATGCAACGAGTCTGGGCTCAGCCAAGCAATTGTTGCGTGCTCTTCACGTCGTCGAATTTATTGAAGAAATGCTGGATGCTGGAAAATCCTCTACCCTGAGAGAAATGTACTATATTTCGGAGAGTTGGGGCATGGGTAAGTTTGGAAGTCAAAACGATTCGAATAACCTAGCAGAAGATTTGGAAATTGTAACAAAGTGCTTGCGTGAAGATTTCAAATTACGTCCGGAAGAAGACGGTGCTCGAATGATTGGAAACCTCACATTGCGTGAGAGAAACCGTCGAGGTGAATGGATGAGAATTAATGCTCGCGACGATGTCGGGGATTCTGGCTATGGAGTGCCGTACAACGTTGAACTCGAAAAGATTGAACTTCTTGAGCACGATATCGATTTCATCATGGCCATCGAGACAGGTGGTATGTTTGACCGACTTATTGAAAACGGGTTTGATGAGGACTATCGCTGTGGCCTCTTACACCTCAAGGGCCAACCTGCGCGTTCGACTCGACGAATCATGAAGCGAATGAGCGAGGAATGGGATTTGCCAGTCGTTGTCTTCCTTGACGGCGATCCATGGTCTTTCAGAATCTTTGCATCCATCGCTTATGGTGCAATCAAGACTGCACATATTTCCGAATACTTAGCAACGCCATCAGCAACCTATCTAGGAATCACTGCTGATGACATTGTTGCCTATGATTTGCCGAGTGATGACCTCTCAAAGAAGGACGTTGAGGCACTCAATGCAGAACTTTCAGACCCGAGATTTGCTGACAGTTGGTGGCAAGACCAAATCAACATGATGTTGGAACTCGGAAAGAAAGCTGAACAACAATCCCTAGCAAAGTACGGTCTTGACTTCGTTACCGAAACTTATCTGCCAGAAAAATTGGCTGAACTGGGCTTGGCTTGAGCCGCGCAAGCATTCATTGAGGATGAAGGCTGAGGGTTCACTATGGCCGGGAAATCCTCCAAGCGTTCGCCATGGGCGTTACGGCTCGGGATTCTCGGATCTTTGTTGCTCCTTGCCGGTGGCGTTGCACTTACCTTGCAAACCAGTGCCATAGATTCAATTTATGATCCCCGAGAACGAGCCACCGTTGAAATTGACTACGGGGATTCGGCAGTAATCGAAGTCAACAAGGACGAGTGTTTCATGGCGGTGGCGTTTTCAAACGCATCTGACAGTGAAATCGAAATCAAGAAAATCGTTGGTTCAGCGGCTGCAAATGAAGTTATTGTACCTGTCAACTGTTTCACGGATTGGACGCCTATGGCCTCTGATGGAGCAACTTTCAAAATTATCGAGGAATGGGTTACCGACGAATCGGGTGAGTTGATGGTAAGCGCCTCGTGTGAGGAAACCGACTGCGATGGACAAGTCGTTTGGATTGTTAACGTTGAAGATTGGCAAATGGAAATTTTTGACTCTGCAGGCCTAACACTGGGCTTCAGTTTCTGTTGCTTTGGAATAGTTATTCTACCAATTGCCGCCATAATCGCCTATTCGAATCGAAGCAAAGCCGTTCGTGGAACACTCAATGTCATTGGAAGAGACGATGAATTCCTACGAACGTTACAGGAACAAGACCAGTCAATGGTCGCACAACACCCAATGCTGCAAAAACTCAAGGAAGAATTGGAACGGCAACAAATGGCTGAAACTGAAGGGGAACAAGACCAGAAAGATGACTCCTATGTTGACGGCTCAAAAGCCGTTATGCAAGGACAACTCCTGACTACCGAGCAGATCTATGCTTTGATGCGTGGCGATGTTGAGGAAATGTCTCGCTCGGTTGAAGACCCATTTGCTGATTCTGTACCAAAGACTCAATCAAAACGAGTGGAGCCAAAGCAAGCCAATACCGAACAGATTTCACTATGGGATATGGGTGGAGATGCACCAAGGGAGTCTGGTCCGACTCAGCGGCCAGCATCGAACGTTTTGAACGAAGCAACAGCGGTTCAACAGGATAACAGTACCAATTCTAAGGATTGGGCTGATTGGGACGACATGTGAGGAAAGGACATGCGTGATACGATCTTTCGATGGGTTGCTGGATTCATCTGCTTACTGTTGCTGGCTGTTCCGACATTACTGCCACCTCCAACGGTTGAGGACGGTGCAAGAGAGCAAGCGATGCTTCCCCCTTGTGATGTAGAAGACGGTATCCCCTTCATTCAGGAGGAGCAAATAACGTGTTATTGGGGCATGTCACAAGAGATTCTCTCACTTCCAAAAGCCATTGACGCATTGAACGTCGATGTGTCCGTGTCTTGGGTACAATCAGGCGTTTGGATTGGTATTGCCGAAGCTTCAGAGGCAGAGAAATGCGATTTGAAAGACGGCTACTTCGAATGCGATAAAGACAGCATCAATCTTGTTGTCGGCAGCCCCTCCTCAGGCGACAATTTCAACTGGGAGGCCACCAGTGGAGAATACCGATTTGTCGCAGGCGGGGACGATACTCAAACGCTTCAGCAATTCGAGGTCGAGTGGGAATATGAGGCATCGCTTGGTGTCTCATCAACAGCCTACATTGTATTTGCAGTGCTGTTTGGAGCATACGCTGCCATAGGTGTGAATGGGTTCAAGAATCTCGCTCAAAAAATTTTGAGGACAAACTAGAGCCTATGCAGTAAAGGCTCTCAGCCGCACATGCTCAAACTTCATTTTATTGAAGCACCCAAAGCGACGGCTTCAAAGAGTGGTAGCGTCTAGGTAACTTTGAGTTGAGCAGTGTGGAAGATATCGATACAGCCCTAACCTTATTGCAAAACAAGTTGCGAAGGCAGATTCTCGAACGGTTGGTTCGAGAGCCTCACTATCCAATGCAACTAGCGGAATTACTTGGTGTAAGTCAGCAAGCCATTGGCAAGCACTTGCGCGAACTCGAACGCGGAAACTTTGTCACGAAGATGAAGGTTGCAAGCGAGAAAGGTGGACCTCCACGGATGATTTACAGTGTTCAACAATCCATTTCTCTACGTATTGACCTTGGGCCTGATTTGTTCCAGTGTGAACAACGCCGACTTCCCGCCGGTGGACCGATGCGTCTTTCCAATAGGCTACCAAGTTCGACCGAACAGGTTGTCCAATCGGTAAGTGGCAGAAAGAAAATTTCAGTTGGAGAAGGTATGGCGCATATTCAGCATCTCAATTCAATCCTTGAAGGAATTGATGCGCAACGCGACGCAGTCATCGCACTGCATCAGCATATTCGTAACAGAATTTCTGCTGGTGTTGATTCCGATTTCGAACATTATGAACAACGAACAATGGTTCACAGTCTTATTGAAACTCCGGAACGAAAGTTGAATCTTTCTGACCTGCGCCGTGAATTGCAACTCGGCCAGACAGAAATGGCAACCCTACTCGACGAAGTACGTAACAGGCTTGAACGGCAACTCGCTGACCGAGCAGGACAAGTTGTGGCAGTACCAAACAATTCGAACCTACGGTTTTGGCTCGGCTCACTCCCTCGCAAGAAGGAGTGAAACGCCATCTCAGCAATTGTCTTGCTCTCAGTCCTCAGCGCCAGCCAAAACCGACACGAGGGATGATTGCTCAGCCTTTCGATCCAATACAGCTTGTCTGCGTCCACGTCCTACCAAGAACACGACACCAAACAAAGCGATGGTGAGAAGAATTACCGCAAACGGTAGGGCTGTCTTTCCAACAACTTCACCGGCAACATCGAGAATACCGCCAGTAGACTTGAGTTCTTGTTCAACTGCCTTGACGTTGTCGCTCTCGGAAGATTCCACAATCTCATTCGAAGGGTCAACTACGACGTAAACACCGTGGCTACCAGCAGAAACAGGGTAAAGCAGGACAAGTTCAATTTCCTTGTAATCTTCAGTGTCATCTGGAGCGAGGAGTGCACCGATGACTTGCCGCATGACGATGTTTTCGTCAGCACAACCGTTCTTACGGATTTCCTTAGTCGTGTCTGGGTCAGCTGCATTCTTGTATTCACAGAGTACGATTTCAATGTCCGTTGCGTGAGTGTTTCCATCGTTTTGGAGAACAACCCGAATAGGGATGGTCGTATCCACATCTGCAGTGTTATCGGAGACAGAAACTTCCGAGAGAACCAAGTTCGGTGCTCGCAAACGTAGTGTAATCACGAATTCGTTGGTGTCGAGACTCTCTGCTGCCCACGATGGTGAATCGTCATGGTCGCCGCCATCCAGCATGTTGCCCATCTTTGATACGACCTTCAGGCCAATTGGACGGGTGCTTAGAATTGCAGACGGGTCAATCTTAACGATTGCAACAACAGGGTAAGTGGTGTAAGCGTCCATCATCGGCATGAAGTAACGGTCTTCCGATTCGAGGTAGATACAGCGGTCAACCAAATCTGCAAATACCACTTCAGGGTCGATTGCAGCATCTTCGTTACCGGTTGTGGTCTCAACAGAAGCGACCACTTCACAAGGTTCTTCAGTTGTCAAATCTGTTCCGATTTGCTTGACAAGTCGCCATTCAACAGCCCATTCAGACAGTGAGCCCATTCCAGGTAATTCGCTCATAACTTGAACATCACCATCGACCTTTGCAGTGTGATTGTTCAGGGTCGGCCAGTCAGGGACGTTTCCGTTGTTGGTAATGTTCAGTTCGAAACGAACGATACGTCCTGGAGCAGAGGTCTTCACAGCGTTGTCAACTGTGGAATCCATGGAGATTTGCATGTCGTAGAATTCTTCAACGTATACAGGAATAGTCTGTACATACCGTAGTCGGGTCAAACGACCGCTGGCATCAGGGTAGGATTCTTCTGAGAAAGTCTGGAACACGACGGTGTAGACTCCAGATTCAACTTGGTCAGGAACATTCATTGTAACGTCAAAGATTTGATTGGTATCGCGGGAAAGTTCTACCAGATTGCCTCGAGGGACTTCAATGTCCCAGATGACATCAACGCCAGCAGGGTCTGTTACTCGAGCGAGTCGGTAATCAAAGCGGTCAGGTCCGTTTCCATGGTTGGTAACGGTGGTCGGTATGATCACTTGTTGTCCCGGGGTCACTGGAAGAACTTCTTGGCCATTGAGAGTCAGCTTGTCATCGTCTGCAATGTCCGCACTCGCACTGAGTTGATACACGTGGTTCACATTCGTTGACAGAATCTTTGAAGCAGATATTCTCGGATAACCGTCAAGGTAAGCTTTGACGATAACCGCTGGACCAAGTCCAGCAGAAGCCTTCGTTGGAGCACATACATCAACGCTCACCTCATAGGTCACGAACTCTGCGCCAGGTGGAATATTCCAGTCTCGTGGTTCACTGAGGTCAACCGAGTTGCCGCCTGGAGCGTTCGAGAAGTCGAGGCTCAATACCCAGTTATCTTCTCTCCAAGCATCCATCGAAATGGTATCAGGCTTTTCTTCAGGAGCACCTGGGGTGACGAAGACAAGTTTGCCGGAATCGAAGTTCTTCGTGACATCTATTGGATAAGTGGCACATTCTCCAGGATCAACATATTCGCTGGTATCGAACAATTCCATGACGATGTTTCCAGTTGAGCGAATCGACACGAAAACACCGAGTTCAAGCACATCGTATGTTCCTTTTTCAATCGACTTAATCGGTTCGCCAGCAGACCATCCCTTAAGATAAATCACGAAGGCTCCGGGGTCTTCAGAGGTGGGAACAAAGACTTCTAGATTCTTTGTAACCGATTGTCCAGGGTCCAATTCAACGCTGGTTGGGAAGTTGACAGTCCAACCAAACTGAAGCAGCCATTCTTGGCGTCCTTCAAGCGTGTATGGGTCCCAGAACACGAACTGATCGTTGACGTTACCTGTGTTGGTAATCGTAATCGAAAAGATAGCAGTTTGACCTTGTTCAACGTCAGCCATGCTGTGTGATGCGTCCAGATTTATGCCGTGTACAACATCCATCAGCGTACGGGTAACGATATCTGATTGGATGGCCGGGTCTTTGTATGACTTCGCCGTCACCGATATATCGGCAATCTGATCGGCATCAGCCTGGTATACAGATGGAGCTCGAACACGCATGTAGAAGCGCATATCTTCTCCGCCTTCGAGGAAGATTGCCGTGTCTGGCATGATGGTCGTGTGGTTATCAGCAAAGAACAGGGTGGCGGTCCAATTTTGTGGGACACCTGAGATGTTGAGGCCAAATGTATCAGCGACGAGGTCCTTTGGACCAGGGGTAGAATTGTTCATTGTCATGTTATAGATGGTTTGTTCACCAGGTTCGATAACGTGGTAGTAGGTTTCTCCATCTTGGAAATCAACATCTACTTGACCAGTGAGAACGTGTGAATAACAAATAGTGAAACGGTTATTGTTGGCCTCTTCACCACACTTATTCGTGTCCGACCATGCAAGGTGCGCACCACTTCCTAAGTCATTTGAAAATGCGGGCGGCATACCTATGCTCGGCTGACTGCCAGAGTTCGGCCCGAGCTTATTGCTCGCCCATGAGGTGACAGGAACGGTTTCCCAAGGGTCTAGGGCGGTAAGACCAGGTCCAGTCAAGTCGGTCGAGTTGAGGCGGGTGTAAACGATTTCTTCGCCTGCGGTTGCGTTACCAGAATCAACCCATGCGATGTGAACGTTGTTTTGGTCATCGGTGAGAAGGGCAGGGAAAACTGAGTTTCCACCGAACGGTCGGTTTCCAGGTAAGCCACCGTTTCCTTCAACATTGGAGATTGGGGTGTCTTGAATTTTCTTGATAGCGTATGTGGATAGTCCTTGATCAGCACCATCCCATGCACCAGCGCCTTGCAGACGGAGTTTGGTGTAGAACACTTCGTAATTCACGCCTTTCTCAAATCCGTAGTTGCGGCCATCCATCCAAGCGATGTGGGTGTTGCCTTGCATGTCAACGCCAATCGATGGGTGGAACGAGTATGCATCATCAATAGTGACGCGTGTGTCGTTGACAACCACGAGGTGGCCGTCTGCGCCTGCACCGGTATCTTCGACGTATCCGCCGTTGACAACCGAGTGTCCAGTTGCACCTGGAGTCCAAGTTGGGTCGTTGTTCATCTTGCCGTAGGGGTCAAGAACGGTCATGTAGATTTCTCGGGAGTTGTTGGTCGAAATGTAAACCATTGCTTCAACAAGCAGAGCCATTGCATTGGCTCCACCGCTACCGGATGGGAACTCGTAGGTTTGTCCGCCTGCGTCGGAATTTCGTAGCGTGTTACCTGGGCAGTTTCGAGTCGCAGTTGATACGACATTGTTTGGACACTGAGTCAAATCCATGAAGTGAGATTGGATGTTACCTGCACCGCCGTATCCTTGTCCGTAAAGGCCGACTGGAATGACGCCTGCATTGATACAGTTGTCGTGTGCTTCTTCAATTGAGGTCAGATCATCTGCTTGTTGCGATGGGTCTCCGTCCTTTGGACCTTCATCGGATACTGGAATGATGATTTTCGTTGCGTTTGGATTCCATCGGTGATCGTCTTGAGTAGGTGGGTTTCCTGGAACGTTACCTTGAGCATCTTTCCATGAGAGGCAACCCCAGTTTGTACCTGGACCCCAATCTTCACCGGAAGATCCAGAGTATGTGTTGCCATTGTACACGGTGCTTGACAGCAGTCGGATACCACCAGAGTCGTCACCTGGTGTTTGTCCGAGAGGTGTTGTACGAGGGCCAGAATTTTGATTTTTACCTGCGCAATTTCCTGAGTTCGCTGCACCTGGCAATGAGTTTCCGAGACCATAGATGGTCTCGTAAACAGTCATGTTTGCAGTTTCCAGCAATGGCTTGATTCCTTCGAAGTAACCACCGGAAGCAAAGTTACCACCGTAGACAACAGTGCAGATGTCTGCCCATTCCGAATACATCGAACCAGAGGTGTCAACGATGAAACTGAGTTCTACTTTGCCGCCTCGGGTATCATCCCATGCGATTTGGACGTAATCGTTGGCGTCAACGACAACATCCGGGTGGCCCTTGTGACCAATAATAGGAGTAAGTAATGTGTCGTCAAAGTTCGTGATAACAGCACCACTGCTGATGTCCGGGGACAACATGGAGTAGTAAATCTGAGGTTGGCTGAAGAACTTGCCTTCAGAGTCATAGGAATCTTCCCAGACGATGTGTACGCCACCTTGGCTGTCGATATCGATAGCAGGCCAGTCGCGGTTTTGCGCACGGCTTGAAACGACATGGTCGTCAATTGCGGAAAGTGTTCCATCGTCAGATGCCATACCATCGAGTGAGGCAGCCCATGGGTTGAGCACAGTGTACATGATTTTGTGTTGGCCTGATTTATCTGCCCAAACGATGTGGATTTTGTCGTTTTCGTCAACAACCATGTCAGGGTGCCAAATCTTGTGAAGTCCTGGGTTCGTGATTTGAGTGGTGTCAATCATTGTTTCACCACGAGGTGAAATCATGGAATAGTAAAGGTGGAGATTGTTACGAGTCCAAACAACGTGAACGTTACCTTCGCTGTCCGAGCCAACAGCTGTTTGGGTGTCGGAAGATGTCCCTCCGTCAACGATTTGAATCGCTTCGGTGATAACTACGGTGTTCGCTGTTGCGGTAAGTGACGCTAAGAAAAGCGTAGACATCACTGAAAGCAACATGATTGATACAAGACTGACTGACTTTATTTTTTGACCCATAAATACACATCCCTAGGTTAGACTAAGAAAAAGCACAATCTTATGATACTTAACCGCGACTGTTACATGTCATATTTCGCTCTCGCATGGTGCGAGTCAGAATCGAGTGCTCAAGCCCATTCCGAGGGGTCAAAACCGGAACCAAAGGACATCTTTTCATCGAATTCAATTTCATGATGAGTCGATTGCTCTGACGATTCGTCGGAAGTCACAGTCGGCGTCTTTCCTTCTTGCTTGGCTTTTACCCAATCATCAACAGGACCTGGTTTCCCGACGCCTGGGCCATGAGTGAACTTGATTTCGTGAATAACTCCAAGTTTGGCCAACCAAAGGCGGCGAAGAGTATGCATGAAATCGTTTTTTGTTAGACCGTCGAACCAAAGCGGTAGGCTGACGTTAAACGCTTGAAGTGGTCCTGTTTTTTGGTCACCTTCATGACCCATGTGAATCCCCCAATCAACACTGGTTCGAATTAACTGTAAACGGACATCGTGAATCCATTCCAGCCATGTTTCTTTGTCTTCTTTCATGTGAGTTGCCATCTCTTTTTGTTGACCCTCATCGACGCGAGTCATGCTAGAAACAGCAACCAAATCTCGCCCCTTCGGGATAACCACTGCGAACATATGTCCTTGTGGCCCCTGAGGGTAGCGTATTAGCAAATGCATCTCTGCCCTCGGATCTTTCTGTTCCTTGGCGACAAGGCGTTCTTCCTTGAGCCATTGGCGTATATTGAGTTCTGCATCCCCGCTCCCCATGCTCATCCCGAGACACTCCTCTCGTTTGAACCGCACCCTTGTAGGCGGTCACAATTTATCCATCTCAGAATGAAGGATTTTGAGGGCGCCTCGAAGGTTTTGGCGCTTCGTGCTGTTGAATCGGAATCGGCGCATTGCTCGTTTCAAATCACACCAATCATCCCATAGAAGAGTCGATGTTCGGCCGCATAACCAGAAACAAGGTAGTACAGCCAACATGAAAAGCATTCGAGCTAAGTTTTGGTGAAGTGAAGATGTACCGATGATATTCAGCCAGTCGAAACCGAGAACAGATACGAGGGTTTCGTGGTTGACATGTTCGATCGCCAATAGCCCCAAAATCATGAACGGCCAAAACATCAACGAGCCAAACATGGCTGCCAAGAAATGATACGAGGTGCGCGCATCAAGGCCTTCGTCGGTTGAATCGCCGAGTATTCGCCCCATGGCGATTTGCGGTGTATACGCATAGATAAACAAAGGAAGAAGTGAGAGTAGCAGTGGTAGCCGTACCACTTTTTTCACCAAAGAAAAGGGTTCAACGCGTCGCAAATCAGTACCTGATGCATTGAGGTCACGTCCATCTAATTGGCACTCATTGAGAATCAGTGCGGCCGCTTTCGCCGAACCGATTGCAGGGTGGGTAATCTCCGGCACTGCTACGTTTTTGATGACCTCTTGCTCGGTAAGTTGAGGTTGCAATAAAAGCCTCAGTGCACGTGCCGATTGCACTTCCTCTCTCCATGAAACGAGCGGTTGATTGGTTCTCAGAGATTCCACGTGCCCCATTAATTGGAGAGCATGGTATTCTTCCCAAGTACTGGTGTTCGGTGTAAGTGGAACCAGTTGCGTACGAATTTTGTCACGCAACGAAAACACACTTTCTGCTGGAGGCTCAACCCAATTGCCATGTGATACGGCTTGAACTAAATCGAGAGGTATTTCTTCTTCAGCAATTGTGTGTGGCGAGCCGTACTCTACCCAAACGTCCGTGCGAAATTTTTCTCGTTCTCTGAAATGTAGACCTATTGGGATGACTGCGGGGAGAGGCTTGTTTGATGCTTTGGCTAAAGCGGCTGCTGCAAAAACGGTACGGAATGGTCCGGTTCGAAATCGGAGCATTGAGGACTCGTCGTGACTGGTACCCTCGGGAAACAGAACGCAGCCAAACCCGGCTGAGATGCCGGTAGAAAGCATCAGTAAAGAGCGCCCGTTAATTTGGGTGGCCTCTTCTTCACTGCACCCACCGCGCAATAATTCAGCTTTCCTTACAACAGGCTGGACTGCCAATTTACGCGTCCACCAACTCAACAGTGGGCGTGTGACGAGGTCGTGCCTTCCGCCCATAACGAAATTCTTGGGGTGCTTGAGGACGATTTGCAATGGGTCCATGAGCCCGTTTGTATGCCATGCACAGCACAGATTTCCACGATCCATCGGAAGAGTTTCAATTCCTGAAACCTCACTGGTTCGGAACTGAACTGCCAAAATACGTCGTGCTATCCAATACGCAACATTTGACCAAAATGGGGAGCCGGGGGTTTTGCCGTCGAACGTTGGCATTGGAGCCGAGAGCAGTTTATCCATTTGCATGTTCTTTGCCGACTTCGATAATTCTGGCAACTTCTCACCGCGATGATCGGTCGCTCCATCCTTCATTGGCTGACTCATTCTGCCACCTCGCGTAAAGATTCAGAGAGAAACGCAAGTGGGCCATGGTCGACCTCACCACCCATTGGCGGGGAATGAGGCCACATTGAATGAAGTGTCAAACCACCATCGCCCGATTGTCGCGGTAAGACATGAACATGGACATGAGGCACTTCTTGACCGGCAAGAGGTCCGTCGTGCACACAGACGGTGAAATCAGATGTGGAGAAGTGATGCGAAAGACGGCGTTGTACTTCAGCGACCCCTTCAAACAAAGCGTTCCTCGATTGGTTGGAAAGTGAAGCAATATGTTGAGCGCTCTGCTTAGGAACAACAAGAGTGTGTCCCTCGCAACGCGGGAATATATCGAGGAATGCATACCATTGTTCACCTTCAGCAACACGGTGGGAAGGCACCTCACCAGAGATGATTTGGTCGAACAAGGTTGGTACGCCCATGTCCTTGCCACGAGGTTTACCTTTTCAGTGATTCACCGGAAAAAGAGGGTTTTCGCTCATTGAGGAGTGAGAATCCAATTACCAGATTTGCTCTTACGGAGTGCGAGCGTACTCACTTCACCCATCTGATTAACAGCGTAATGGTGGAGGTGTTCCTCATTGAATTCAGTAAAGTCAGAGCGGTGGTGGCTGCCACGTGTTTCCTTTCTGGCAAGGGCTGACTGTGCTGCCGCAAGAGAAAGTCGAGCAGATGCCTGAACTCGAGCAATTTCAACTAGATTCATGTTCGCAATCAATGAAGACTGGTCAACGTGAATCGATTCCGCAAGGACTGAAGCGGCTTCCAAAGTCTCAATGAGGGAAGTGAGGCCGTCTGCATCCCGGCTCATGCCGAGGGAAGATTGTACAGCGTCTCGTACTTTGGTCACTACATGACCTACGCGAACTACGCCCTCATCAGAAAGTTCCGAAACTGCAGAGTGATCTGCTTGTGCCGCTTGCTCTGCTTCATGTGCAGCCTGAGCGTTCGTGAATTGTCGGTTTTTTACCCATTTCCCAGCATGAGCGCCTGCGGCTGCCCCGCCTAGGACCGCATCCAGCATTCTGTTTCCAGGCAAGATGTCCGCTCCGTGGAATCCTGAGCATGAGGCGTCACCAGCAGCATATAGGCCGGTAAACCATCGAGACCATGTGGAAAGAATAGCCCTACCGTGTTCATCGACCGTAATGCCGCCAATGGTAGCATATGGGCGTGATTCAATACCAACTGTTTGACGGGACATGTCAATTCCAGTTCGTTGCTTAACGGTTCGGAATACAGCATTCCACCATCCAGAGGCGTCGCCCAAATTACGAGCATCGATGACAGGTTGTTTTGCGTTCGAAACCATTTGGCACACTTCATCAAGCGTAGATTCTCCAAATTCCAGGTCAGAGCCACTGGCTTCATGGAGCGTTGCGCCATCATGCAAGAGGCCGAGAGGCAGAATGAGATTGGTATCTTTGATGCCAAGAGGTGAATGTGCAATGAACTCCATATCTCGCAATGGCACACCTGCACGTAGGGCGAGGTCTAATCCAAGGCCGACTTGGCCATGGCTGAACGCTCCCTCAAATCCACCATCAGCGATGATAATGGCTTTGGCTTGAAGTGCTGTAATTCGACCGTTGACGGTATCCACGACCGTGATTCCGCTAACAGATTCGTTGGTATGGATGAGAGAAAGGGGCAAATGATCACCACGGCGCGTTACGCCATACCTCATGCATTGTTCTTCGAGGATTTGCTGTATTTCACGGCCTGTAGCATCGCCAGCGTCTGCGTTACGGGCCTTGCCGTGACCAATTGCCTTTCGTGCCATAGGTAGGCCCTGAGCATCGCGGCGGAACGTTAAGCCCCAGCGCTCAAGTAAATCCACTTGCCGAGTAGCAGCAGCAGTGCGAAGAGCGACAATGTCTTGGTCGTTCAAGAACGCTCCTGAGCGAATAGTATCTTCACGGTGGTCTCGGTTATTCGACTCTTGCAGGGGTGCAGCAAGCCCGTCTTGGGCAAAATGCGAAGTGCTCCCCAGTGCGTTCTCACAAAGCATCAATGTGGATGCTCCAGACTTAGCTGATTCTGCTGCAGAACGGAGGGCTGCAGGCCCGTCGCCTAATACGATGACATCCCATGCTTCCAAGGTTCCACATCCGGTAATTGAACGCAAGTGCCCCCCATCCATAAGCACCGCGCTTCTACGACTTGCAATTTCAAGGCTGTAGAGGAGATGGCATTGGTATGAATATTGATTTCAGGATTCATAGAACCATCTTTGGGAGTGCAAGGTCGCCTTGTTTGCGAGCGTCTTCCAATTTATGCATTCTCTTGTTTACCCGGCGTCCCGCAGAACGCCGAACTACCGTACGAATCACTTGAGATTCCAAAACGATCCCTGCATCATCACGAAGAATAACCTGTACATCAGCAGGTCCGTGAAAACTACGAGGCCAAGCAACGCCAATCCAGAGAACTACGCCGCGCTCCAAGTACCTCGGAATCCAGTCGAGGGCGTCTTCTTCAGTTGAATGCGAGAGCAACACTGAACTTTTCGGAGGCGGACATGCACTCAATTCGAAACGGTGGTCTCGGGTTTCTGGTTCTCCGTTTGGAGTCAATACTTCGACTCGTACCGCACGTGATTCAAAGGTTTGATTGTTGAGGGCGATGAATAAATTCCCTGCGCCTTCATAGCAATTATCGTCCAGTGCAACATCCATGCGCCATTCAGCACGCAAAAGCGGCGGGGCACCGGAAAGCAGGTCGTTTTGTAGGCGATCGAGCAGAAGGAAAGCTTCTGGCTGCCAGCCTCTTGAGTGAGCGACAAGACGTTGAATCGTTCGCCAATTGAACCTTGCATCGTCGTCGAGCAATAACTTTTCAAATCGTTCCTGAGAAATGAAGGATTGCAATTCATCACGCGCCATCTGCGTAGTGAGTTCTTCTTCCATGTGGAGGTGCAAAATGTAGAGCAAGCGCTCCAATGCTTGTTTCGTGATGTGTCCGGGAATCAACGCCTTGCGGAATAATTTCTGCCATTCTTCCCATTCCAAGAACAAATCCGGGTCGAGGTGAGCAACCAACAGATCTCCAAGCACACTACCCAATTGGGTAGGGTGGTGCGTAGGGGCGTGGAAAACAATGGATGGAAATGGGTCTCCAAGTTGACGGATGAAAGCGTATGAAAAGAATCCATGAAAGGTTTGTGCGATTCCGAGCGTCATCGCCACAAGAAGTGCAAGGTTCCATGCCAGTGAGTTCGCCGTTACTACCGAAGCGAGCATCAAGAGAACGACGGTGAGCGAGGAAAGAAGTGCGAGGACCAAATTGTTACGGCGTTGATCGTTAAGACTCTCGAGAATGCGGTCCATACCTGGCTGGGCTCTTAATGCGTGCTTTTTGCCGTCCCGAACACCGCCTTGTTCACGGAGAGAGATTCTTGCCTGCATCGCTTGCCAAGCGGACTCGCCTGCAACAACGGTCGGAGCGACTGCTACGAGAATGAGTGGAATAAGAATGAAAATTAAACCGTTCAATGAATCAATGATGGGAGCGTAAAGCAGACTTGAAAATGCAAAAACGGCAAGAGAAAAACCGCTCATGGTTCGCCAAAGCATCAAGACTGGGTGACGTGCAATTCGCCCAGCACTAAGTCGGCGCTTTTCCAAAACACTCCACTGGTTGCGGGTGTTTTCAATCGGGTCTTCAGAGTACTCAAAACCCTCCCCGTAAGGGTCCGGAAGCGGAATAAAGGCATCCGATTCTGTCGACTTACTCCCCTTTGCGGCCATAGCGCTCATGCTGTGACGCGCGGCCGTTGAATATGTCTCTTGCCTCTAACATCACTCAATCGCTGTGGTTTTGGTAAATACTTCCGGCATACAAAATCGCAAGAACGAGATTCGTTGGACTTCAAGCCCAAGTAATGTGATTATCAATGTACTTCGCCACTTGCTTGTAACCAGCAAACCAGTAATACAGTGTTAGGGTTATGATGCTCAATACACAGACTTTAACCCAAATTCCAAATAATCCCATTGGAGTTCCAGTGAAACGAATGCTTCGGCCGTCAATTCGAACCTTTTTCGTCCACTTATTGATGACCATGCATTTTGCCCAAGGGAGTCCAAAACCAAGAGTAATTCCTGTCAAAAGTAAACCGATGAGTTTAGTGAAAAACAATCCGTATTCTGCAGTTTGTATTGCCCAAACGCCGCCGCTAGAAGGTGCACTTTGCGTCATTGGCGCCATTGCCTGTACAGGCTCCTGAGAGGCCGATGGCGCTGCAACCACGGGGACATCCGCTACTGTAGATGAAGGCGTTTCATCAGTCTCTTCATTTGGCACCCATTCGCCTCCATCCCACTTCCACTTGCCGTCTTCGCTTATTTGTTGCATGATATTCGAATAAAACGTTGAATATATCACTTTTTTGGGTCTTTTGAATTTCTGCTCAAGCTATAACGAGATCGAACTGATGATAATGGAAAGTAGATACTGCCGCTTTGCGTTTAATGTTTGTAAGACTAATAGTGTAGTAGTTCATCCGTAGATTATGATTCGGCCCACTGTTCTACTTGTATTTCTCATGATTTCAGCATCTTTAGCAGGGTGTATTGAAGAGCCCATCATCGGTGAACCCGTTCCCGAAGATGACCCGGCAATTGACGATACGGATGAAGTCATCAACGGTTCAAACGGCGGCTCAGGAGCCGGTACAGGAACTGGCAATGGTAATTCGGATGACGGCAGCAGTGGTGAACCAGTGAACGGAACCGGCAACGGCAACGATAACACAGATGATGGCTCAGAAACCGATAGCGGCAACTCTGGAAATGGAGGAAATGCGACCGACCCTGAAGACAACGGCGGCTCAGGCTCTGGCGACAACGGCGGCTCAGACCCTGGTGACAACGGCGGCACGGACCCAGGAGATGGGAGTGGCACTGGAACTACAGAATGTGGAACGGGCGATGGCACATACAGTTCGACGATGATTGCCTTTGACATCAGTGCAAACCCAGATTTCACAAACATCGGCGGTATTGAAATCGATTGTTCGACAAATCTTCTCTACGGCTATGCATGGGACAGCGTTACAGAGGTTGAACACTTCATCTCCATTGACCCTTCCAATGGTTTAGTGACTTCGTTAGTGGAATTAGCAGGGATAGAGTATGTTACCTCTATGACTACCTATTCCGATGGGGAATATTTTGCAAACATGCGCGGAAACAGCAACGACTACCTGGTCCACGTCACGGTTTCCGACCCGAGTGGATTCACAATGACGCAGTTTGACTTCTCTGCCCATCCGGAATTGGATAATGTCGGAGGGATGGAGTACAATCATGAGGATGAAGTCATCTATGCCTATGCTTCTGACGATACAAACAGCGGAAGTCAAGGGCAAGGACAAGGGCAACAAAACACAATCACGTACCCAGACATCTATGTTGTTTCCATCAATCCAACTGATGCTGCGGTAACCAAGCATACACAAATCGAAAATATCGAGGGAGTAGGTTCCGGGACTTCTGCATACGATGGCGCGCATTACTATCTTGATGTACGAAACAGTGGAGGGGGATATTCGATGGTCAAAATCAATACGCTCGATTATTCAATGACGACATCCACAGTTTTGCAATCGACAAATGAAGACTTGTCCAATGCGGGTGGATTCGAGATAAACCTCGTCGATGGCCTCATCTACGGATATGCATACGATTCGCAGGCAGGCGTCGAAGTGTTTGTTTCGTATGATGTGGCGTCCGAGAGCGTTGTGCAAATCGGTATCATCGATGGTGTGCAATACGTCACCTCCTTTTCAACAAACGGTGGCAATGATTTCTACGCCCTCATGAGTGGTTCTGATCGGGTGGTTAAACTGGTTCATATCACCTATTGATGTTCAAAGATTCAGTTTGGCGGACGTGCCAGGATTTGAACCCGGGATCTTCGGCTTAGGAGGCCAACGCATTATCCAGCTGTGCTACACGCCCAACCGTTCCAGTGGCATGGAATTCAAGACGCTTTCGCAGCATTCATGCGTTGTCCGATGTCAGCGACTTGGAACAAGAAGCGCTCCAATTCAATCCGCCCTTGCATACTTCGATGCAATGCCACATCACATGCAGAAAGAGCAACAAGAATCTCTGAAAGAATATTCTCGTCAAGATGGAGGCGTCCTTCGGTCAACAACAAATGAAATTGTTCGACGATATCTTCAGGCTCGAGATTGTTTTCTGACATTACTTGGTCCATCACGCCCATAGCGCCCTTAAGGACGCGTTTGTTTTTGTTACCTTCTTTTTCCCATCGCCAATCATGAACACGGTTACGCAAGGCTTCTTCCAAGATGTGTTGAACTTCACGAAGTGACGTTGCTGCAAGCAAGTTCTGGAGATTTTTCCTGTCATCAAGAAGTTCTCGGTGCGTGAGGAGTTCCATGATGAAAATGGCTTTACGAATATTCCCTGAAGAGACGTGAGAGATGTCACCGATAATTCCGCGCACTGGAGTGAGGTTCTCTTCCTGGACAATTTGCATTAAACGTGATTCAATAAGAGGGCGATTGATTTTGGCAAGTCGGATGTGCTGTGTTCGGCTACGCAGGGCTTCAATAATTCGCGAAGGAGTATGAGCGGTGAAGATAAAACGTGCACTACCGCTGCTCACTTCCATCATCCGGCGCAAGTACGATTGCCGAATAGTACCGAGATAGTCGGCATCTTCAATGATAATGAGACGGGATACTGCTGCTCGTTGTTGGCTCGAGTGTTCACATTCGAGGCCAGCTGGAGGAGGTGTGTTTGCTGCAGTCGAAGAAAACGTGTGATCAAATGCATCAAGACTGGTCCTTCCAGCAAGGGTGTCGTCTGAACCGCTCCCTTCGGGCCTAAGGAATTCTTCGAATTTTCCCATTGCACCTGAAGTGCGAGCCAAATCACGCGCCTGAAGAATGTGAGTACGTGCTTCCCAAGTCGGGCCGAGAATCTGACGAGCCATCAATCGCCAAGTTGCAGTTTTACCTACGCCTGCTGGCCCTGAAAGAAGCAAGTGAGGGGGATTAGCCTGAAGTGAAGTACGAGTGATGGTTGTAAGAGTCACTTCTGGCAGCAACAAATCTTCGAAAAGAAGAGGTGCTTTGTCAGTAAGCCAAGATGACATGGATTCACTCTTACCGTCAGCGGTCTTTCAACCCTGCGCGAGAAAGGACTGTTGCCTCACTCTGCCTTGAGACGCTTTGTACCGGTTCGGCGCAACTTCATGAAGATGCGTGAGCCGCAAGACTTGCAGCTAATTCCGTTACGTTCGCGGTGGAAGGATTCGAGGTTTCCGCAGACTGCGCATTTATAATCAACAAGTTCAACCATATTGTTCGTCTCCATTCAACGCGACTGGCCACCCTTTCTTGAAGGTGTCCCTCCCAGAATATTCAGTTTCACAGTCAAAAAGGCTCACTGGCCAGCTTGTAATGCCGGGACCATTCTGATGTGTTGGGCAGAATCAAAATCCGCATCTGCAAGTTCGTTTGCAGCGACCATCTTGTTGTCAACGAACACCCAACTGCCTTTGGAACTGGTTGCTTGCTTGATGAGGTCTGATTTGGTCATCTCGACAACGCTGTGCCCAGTGGCATCTGCAATCTCTACGGTGTATGTTTTCTCGTCTTTTCCGGCTTGTAGGGCAGGGACCATTCTGATGTGCTGGGCGTCATCAAAGTTCGTGTTCGCCAATTCATCGGCGGCAACCATCTTGTTGTCGACAAAGACCCAGCTTCCTTTGGCATTGGAAGCTTGGCTAATCAGTTCGGTCTTGGTCATCTCGACAACGCTGTGTCCAGTGGCATCTGCAATCTCTACGGTGTATGTTTTTTCACTCATGGGTATCTCTCCTCGCCAATGTAATATCTCAACTGGATATAAAGAATGCAAAAATGTGTAGAACCATACGGGTAATGTGAAAAAGAAACGCGTGTGTGAAGTGCATGGAACTGTGGCTTGTTGTCGTTCTTTTCGGAACCTTGCTCATGTTTGGCACAGGGTTACTGGCCATGTCGTTCTTGGTAACTGTTCAGCCGCAACAAATGCTTCTTGTTGCAACCCATAAAGAACAAGTTCCAACAGTATACCGTAGTGGCCGCAAATTTCTGTTGCCCTTCTATCACACATATTCGGTGCTATCAATCAACCAAATCGGTTTCACATTTCGCTCCCGAGCGAAAACAAACACTGGAGAAGATGTCGATTTCCATGTGACTATTGGTGTTCATTCCCCAGAAGAACAAGTGCTTTCGCAAGATGTACTCGTGAAACTCCTCGAACTTCAACAAGGTGAAGTTGAGGATTACGCCCGACGCGCCCTTATGTTTGGCATACAACAAACAATACGTTCGCCGAAGTACATTCCTGAATACCAGTACACTGACGGTCTGTTGATGGCTTCCATCAATAACTACTGCAGCAAAGAACTCCATGAAGTTGGGTTGTCCATGTATAATATGCAAATTCATACTTTATCTCCAACCATCGAAAAGGTATCTCAAAGCATTGTGGCGGCAACCCCCGAACGCCACATGACCGGCCGAATAAACCTCGTTCTGACCGGCCATGGCACACTGGCAAAGAGTGGGACCCCCGTTCACTACGATTCAACATTCCAAGTCCAGGGGGATTCGAAGACGATAAAATCAGTTCATGACTGGGACACGCCCGCTTACAGTCACCTCAAAACCATGGACCATGGCGCGTACCTCGAGCTCATGAGGGAATTGATTCAGAAAGGTATTGATGACGCCCTAACATGGATTTCTCCCGAAACTTTGGACACTCCAGGGGCATGCGCTCGAGCGTTTCTGGTGAATGCGGATAGGGAACTGAAGGATGTGGCCGCTGTAGTCGTAGATTGCCAAGCGGTTATTACGAACACTGGTGTAGAAGCTCAACATTCAAAGAAAAGAGAGAACATAGAAGTGAGGATCAATTTTCAAGACATCCCGGAAAAACAGAACATTCCGCTCTCTATCCCAGCCGTATTTGTTGTAGGTTTCCGTGATGATTCACTCTCATCGGATGGCATGACTCAAGAACAGTTAGGGCGCTCAAGAGCCAGTGTTAAGCTCACTGTCGAGAACGTGATACGTGAAAAATTCACTTTAGCCATCAGCATGACTTCCATCGATGAAATAAACAAGTCGAGGGATTGGTTTTACAGGCATTGCGAAAGGATGATCGGCGAG
>JABIWF010000088.1 GCA_018701175.1 Methanobacteriota archaeon | reverse complement strand
GTTACCATCGACTGTATATCAACGGAACTGGAACTGAACCAATCTGTCGGCGAGCCTTCAAGAACAGTCGTCATCTGTAATGGTGATGGGGCGAACGGAAATGAAACACGGATCGAATGTGTCAATCACCCTTGAGGCGATTGATTCAGGAGATAACATGCCCACCTGGCTAAGTGATGCGTTACAGAATGGTTCGGCGGATAACGTATTGTTCATTCATCCAAATGAAGCAAGCCGTAATCAGACTCTGCTTCGCTTGTCACAGACTGACACACCGGTCGACACAACTCATCATCTCACTCTTATTCGGCTTACTCAGTTGCTGATTCTTGACCTAGGCCTCCCTCCGATGTTGGCTGATGACGCAGGGACATTCGCTGTCACTCATGCATTCACCAAACGAGCTGCCGAGCGTGGAGATTTACCCTTGCTTTTCTCTGCCATCGAAGGTAGAAAATGGTCTTCTTTTCAAACTGAACGTGTACTCACTCTTCACCGTACACTCACGCAATTGAGCCAGCCCTGGGCTTGGGATGAAGACCCGGGTGCTTGCGACTTCGACCAAATTCTCGCCCAAGTCGAATCGAGTCTCCGCGGAACTCATCCACACCGTGCTCTTCATGAAATTACCAAAGTTCTGCAAGTTTCCGAAAACCCTCCATTCACACTAAATGATGTGGATGGCATAATCTTACTCAATACCGCTCCTGATTTCTCGGAAATTGAACGTTCCTTCTATCAACAACTGTCGACCCATAGACCGATACATCAATTGTGTTGTGCGGGTTCATTTCGACTCGGCCACCATGGGGCGTATCTGTTCGAAGCAGAATGGGAGTATTCGATCCAAGCCACATTGCCAGAATGGATTCCCGAGCACGATGTATGGAAGCCAACAGTCAACGTACCATGGCGTTCTCGACGCGGTGAGGAACGCCAAACCAGTTTGCATCTCGTGACTCTTGAACGTTGTAAACACAGTATGGATGCGGCGATAGAATTACTTCGCTCGTTTTCAATTCAATCCTCTGGTAGCGTGTTAATTATCGATGGTGCTGCAGATGCGAATATGCCTGATTGGCATTCTCGAATCAAAACATTAGGATTTAATTGCGGCACAGAGAAGGTCGAACTCGAACAGATACCTGCGGTATCTGGGCTGTTACGTGCGATGAAACTCGGTGTAGGGATGGAAGCCTGGTCGCTGCAGCACCTCCGTGTTCTGTTTGAGCATAACAGCCTTCCTTTGGTAAACGGTGGTGTCGAACACCTCGAACATCCCAGCGAGAGAACTTGGGCGCCACGTCCTCACCCTGAAGTTTTGGAAAATATCGCGCGTTCTTTCCATGTCCGGGGCGGCCTTGGTAGCCTTTCGCGTTGGCTCTCTATTCTATCGCAAGCCACTCCGCAACTTGGTGAAAACCCAGCTCGCCAGCGGCAAGTTCTTGAAGAGACTCAATGGTGGATACACTGCGTTGCAGAAATGTGGGCTCCGTTGATTGATGATGAGTCAAGACGTTCTCTCGAAGGCGAAGTAATTGGTTGCTCGTCTCAACAAAAACTCCCTCTTCCCCCTCGATTGAATACGGGCGCTGAGTGGTTGGATGCAATGTATTTACGTCTTGATTGGACTTCCTTGGCCAGCAGAACTACTGCTTTTGACCGTTCACTTGCCGGGCTACAGATGGTTCGTGAGGTCTATGAAAAGACAAACCAGCAATTGAGCAGTGCAGATCTCAGTTCACCTCTAAGTGGTGAACAATTTATCCAACATTTTGAACAAATCCTTTCGAGAACTTCTCTCTCTCGCGCTCGCTCCAGTGGGAAGAATGTACAAATCTTGACTCCTCAACAGGCACTGGGTGTTGAGGCTGACCTTGTTCTTCTCGTAGGTTTGGATGTGAATGCATGGCCCATGAAGGCCTCGAAAGTTCCCTGGCTTGATGCCCCCGCACAATTACGCCTCGGTCTGTTTTCATCCGACATCACCATCCGTCAAGGGCGGCATCATCTTCGTCATTTACTCAACGCTGGCGCAGAGGTCATTGTTTTCGATACCAGTGCAGAAGAGGGAGGCGGCCCCAGTGCTCCACTGGCTGAATGGTTGTCAGAGAACAAAGCTGCTGGCACACTCTCTGATTTCTCCATCGAACCATCGTTTTTACCTTCGGAAGCACATCAAGAAGGGACTCCACATCGAAGTTGGCACTGGACAGTAGGTGAGTATGGAAGCGAATCTGTTTGGCTGACACCAAGACCGTTTACCATGTCAATGGTCGATGGCCGATCTGTTGGGGAACGAGGAGGCCATCGAGGAAGAGACACTCGGCAACGCACCGGTCTTATGCTAGCAGAGGGTGGGCTTCCAGAAGCAGCAGTTCTTTCTTACACCAGTCTTGCTCTTGCTAACGAATTGCCTCTTCAAAACGACCGTCACCTTCGCCAACCTGTCATGAAGAACCTTGACAACAATGAATATTTTTCTTGGGAGAACCGACAGCATCTCTTGAGTGTTGACGGTATCATCCTTCAACCAACAAAATCTCAAGTTGGAGTTGGTTCAAGCCAACAAGAACATTGGCCGCACCTTGGAATGAAAAGGAACAGCAGATCCAGAGGTCCAGCGATTGATCCGAGGCCATTGCCAGGGTATACGTTTCCGAGTGAGATTCTCAATTCGACGCTTGGTACGCATTCATCTTCGGTTGAACGGGAAAAGTGGTCTCAAAGCCGTTTACAATCTTG
>JABIWF010000091.1 GCA_018701175.1 Methanobacteriota archaeon | reverse complement strand
TAGTTCATGCCAATTCATATTTCATTGCGACGTTTATCGTCGTACTCATAGATCCGATTCGAAGGAAGATGGGTGCACGGTCACAGCGGTAGTGTTTACCTGGTCCCATTCCGAACCCAGAAGTCAAGCCTGCCTGCGTCTCTCCCAATACTGTGGTACGAGAGTCCACGGGAAAGGAAGTCACTGTGCCCCTCTTCTTTCTCCTCGAATCTATCCTCAAATCTCACTTCGGTGGGCGCTAGGCCGGTTCTCCTTTGGAGCGCCGGCCTTTTTTGCGTTCAATAGAACCATAACCACCACTCAACACGGACTGCTTGGAGGGACCCTCATGCCAATAGACACAGCTGATATTTTCGGAAGCGACCAAGTCGGTATTCACCTAGCAACCGTAGGCAATGTATTGCTCCATCCATTGGAGTTACCTCAACTTGTTCTCGATATTCTCGAAACTACTCTTCAACTCGAAATGCACGCTATTTCGGTTGGTGGTTCAAATCTTATTGGAGCATTGGTCGCTGGTAATTCTCGTGGAATGGCTGTTGCAGATATTGCAACTGAATCCGACATCGACATGTTGACCGCTTTCGGCGATGTTGTCGTTATGGAGGGTGGAGTTAACACCGCCGGAAATTTACTCCTCGTCAACGAGCAAGGTGCAATCGCATCACCTAGTATTCCTACCGATGGGTTAGAAATCATGGCTGATGTCATGGGCGTTCAAGTTGCTGCGACTACCATTGCTGGACAAGATGTCGTTGGAAGTCTCGGCGTTACCAACGATCAAGGTGTTCTTCTTCATCCTGATGTCACACCCGACGAAGTCGTTCTTATCGAAAGTGTTCTTGGTGTCGCTCCAATGGTCGGTACTGTCGCTTTTGGCTCACCTTATGTTGGAGCAGGTGTTTGTGCGAACAACAACGGTGCTGTCGCTGGAACAGAAACAACTGGTCCTGAATTGAACCGCCTTGAAGACGCTCTTGGGTTGATTTGAGCCTGTTGGCGGAGTGAAATGTTCAAAGACCTATCTCTACGGTCATAGACCATGGCAGAGATGCTCTATCAAGGCAAAGTGAAGCAAGTATGGTCGACTGATGACCCAGACATTCTCGAATTCCGGTTTACCAACCAGATTTCCGTGTTTGACCAGATTATACCTTCACTTATTCCTCGAAAAGGGGAATCCTTGAACCGTACAACTGCACATTGGTTCAAACTTATCGAAGAAGAAGGCATTTGCGGTACTCACTTGGTCGAAGTCAATGCTGCTGAACGTTGCCTTGTCCGTAAGGTCGAAGTCATCAAAGAACCAGGTGCTATTCCTCGTGATATGGAATGGGTTTTTGTCCCATTGGAAATTATCTGCCGCCATTATCTCTCAGGCTCTGCTTGGAGACGATTTCAACGCGGTGAACTTACCGCCGAACAACTTGGTGTTAACGAAGACTGTGAATACGGTGCTAAATTGTCGAAGCCTTTCCTTGAAGTTACAACGAAGTTTGAGGCTTACGATCGCAACATAACCAATGAAGAAGCTCTTGAAATCTCTAACATCACGCCGGAAGAACTTGAATCAATTTTTGATGCTGTACTCAAGGTCGATGCACTTATTGAGCGAGAAGCTGCAAAGAACGGCTTAATCCATGTTGATGGCAAGAAGGAGTTTGCTCTTGGACCTGGACGTAAAGTGGTTCTTGTCGATACGTTTGGAACTCTCGATGAGGACCGATGGTGGGACGCAGAGGCATACGCCAACGGTGAATGTATTGAACTCTCAAAGGAATCCGTTCGTACTCATTACATCGAAACCGGTCATCAGACTGCACTCAAGGCAGCTCGAGATGCTGGCACGGACGATCCTCCAATCCCTGCGCTCCCGCAAGAGGTCATAGACCAAACTGCAAACCTCTACGCTTCAATGTTCGAGCGTTTGACTTCCCAGAAGTTTGACTAAGCGTGTGAGCGCAAAAACATGCCAACGTCTCGACGTTCTGCTGCACGCAGCACAGCAATGAGATTTCGACTAACATCACGCATGCCACCGTCAATCGGTTCATCTGCTGTAACGCTCCATGAGCGCCCCGACAATGCCAGGCGCAGTTCACGGACTTGCTCGCTGTTGAGGTATCCTCGTATGTTGAGTCCAGCCTGGCCGTTGTGGTATCGATCATGTCCTACATGTGAAGGTCCGCAACGTTGTGATAATGTCTCGATGAGTGTAACAATTTTTTCATACCCTTCAGTACTGCTCTTACCACGTTGGTCGTTTGGACGGATGAATTCGTGCATATAATTGAGCAACGAACCATCGCCCCACGGAAATCGGCCTACCTTTTCTCTAAGTATTCCATCACCAATAGGCATTGGTTTTCCTTCCTTTGACAATTCCACGCATCCAATGAAAAGTATCGTTGCATCGTCCCAACTGATGGATGGGCGTTTGTCAGGATTGCTTATTCCTTGTTCTTGTAGGCGAGTTCTGAAGTCTTCATCACTGTTGATAAGAGCAGACCATAGGGATTCATCACCGATTGCTGCGGATTCAAGAGCGAGTACCACGGCTTCAGCTCGGATGCCGTCGCATGCATCGAGTGTAATGAAGGGTGAAGTCCCCCCATCGAATTGTTTTATGTCCATGATTGATTGCCACCGTCAAGTGGTGATAAGGGCTTGCTTCTCATCGGTCGCCGAACAATCTCTTCATACGTTCTTCGCGTGTTTCTGGTTTCCTGTCACCACTTTCGATTTCACTTCGTAGCGATGCTAGTCTTCCAGATGCTGTCTCTTCTCGCTCCTCATCGAGGTCAATGATTTCCTCAACCGTTGCAGGTTCTTCTCTCACTTGTTCGAAATCTTCAATCGTCGTTTCTTGTATTGGTTCAAACGAAAATTCTTCTTCATCTTCTTCAATATCCATGCTAGGTTCGATTTTCTTTGATTCGCTAGCAGGTGCTGTGGAAAGCGGAACGGTTTTTTGTTCAGCCTTTTTCTGTTCCAAGTCTTTCGGGTTGAGCATTCCGCTAAAGTATCCTACAATGAGTAGGACTGTTGCGACAATTGCAATCGTGACCAATTCGCTTTGCTCAACAACTGGTTCAGATTTGGCGTAGAATATTGTCGTCACTGTATTGTCTTCGGGATTGTCATCGACATCGTAGGGTGCATCACATTCAAGCGTTGCCTCGAGTAAGTGTTTGTCGGAAATTCCTTGTGGATTGTTGATGATGACAACCGGTGCGTAATCTGAAGTCACAATATCCACAATTCGTGTTGTTTCCCAAGACGACTCTTTGTCGATGACCTCTATGCGACAGGTTACATCAGCAAGTCGTTGATATTGTTCTCGCTGGATACTGATTGCTAGGTCCCCATCACTTGATGTGAATGAATAGATTCCGATGTTCCATCCGCTGCTCCTTGAAAGTGCAGTAATATTGGTTGAAGTAAGTGTTCTACCGTACGAGTCGATAACAATCAATTCCAGCACGATGGTCCCTGCGCTTGGGGTCCATGAAGAGACATTGATCTCATATGTTCCGTTTTCATTTGAACCGAGTTCAATAGAACTTTGTGTCAGTTGAATCCGCTCACCTGTTGATGTGACAAGAAGCATTGTGGCATACACGGTATCTTCACCCGCTTGAACACTGCACTCTCCCACACGGCCAGACAGTGGCAAGGTTCCGAGCTCGGCGAAGGTATTGGCGAGCAATGAGCATTGGACACCCACCTCAGGCAACTCATACCCAGCGAGATACAAGGAAATTGATTCTCCTGCATTGGACGATGAAAACATGACAATTTCATCTGAGTCCGAACGCATTGTGACATAGATCGTGTTGTCGCGAACTTCGAATTCATCGTTGCTTGTGAAATCAGTTGATGTCGTATAAGTATTCATTTCAATGCCAACTTCTTTCCCAGCAGTTGCTTGAACTACTGGTGAAGTGGCAAATCCAAAATCACCTTTTTCTACTTCAATGTCGAGAATTTGAAGACCGAGAACCGGATGGGTCACTTCCAATGTTGCGAGGAACCTTTCCCCGCTCCATCCTTGATTCGGAATCAGACTAAGAGGGATGCCCAGCACTTGTTGCGGAGCAACAACCATTTGCGTTGGTCCACTTATGGTCCAACCATTTGGCAGCCCAGATACTCCGAGTTGGAGAACCGCTACATCATTTCCAGTGTTTTCAATCCATGCTGTGGGCATTCCTCCGAGATCGTTAACTCGCCAGATTCCTTTGTGGGCTACGGTCAAGTTAGGGGCATCGCCGACTCGGACTGGAATGTCTTGGATTGTTGAACCTGAGCCGTCCGCATCACTGATTCGAATTTTGAGTATTCCAATTTCGCCAGCGACTGCATTTTCAGGTGGCATGACGAATACTGTAACGGTTGTCGTCTCACCCGGTTGAACGAGTACTCCGTTCTCTGGGTAACTGATGTTCCACCCAGCACCTGCTTTGTCGTAATAAGGGGCTTCAGGTGCGTTTCCTCGTTGTTCAACAGTCAGTGTAAGGTTCTGACCCGCAGGGTCGATTGTAAGCGATGTATTTGCTAAGTTGAAACTCCATCCGGATACATGCCGCACCGTGTATTGCAACGGTATGGTTTCAACGAGAATATCATCCGAATATACGGCGAAACTCATTGTCGATACAGTGCCTGCCCATGCCGTTTCAGGAACGGTGAATGAGACAGAATACGTTTCCGAGTCGTTTACGGGTAATTCTTCGCCACTAAACTCCTCTGCAAGCCAAAGTGCATCATCGTTTCCAGCGTAGGATTGCGTGAATGAAGGAACAACACGTAGGGTGTCGTTCGCGTTGCCGATATTTTGAGCGGTGAAATCAACGGTGACTTGTTCGCTTGGAGATACAGTTGTGTCTGTGGTGGAAGAGATGTTTATGTCCCATCGATGATCTGGTTCTGCCTCGACTTGCAACGTAACTGAGTCGAAAACAGATACGTCGCCGAGGGATGTCCATTGGAAGTACAAATTGAAAGGAGTTTGTGCAGGTACTTCTTCACTCAGTGTCACCTCAACAGTGGCAATGGTGTAGGCCAATGGACCGAGCAAGCGTTGCTCTTGAGATACGAATTGAAACTCGACCGACGGTGGTACTGATTCCCCGTCGATTGGGTGGGCTACTGCAGTAAGCAGAAACTCATCTTCGCCGTTTCCTGGATTCTCAAGACGTAGTCGGACATTTTGCCCTTCACTTACATTCATCGAGACACTTTCACCAAGGGATGGCGGAAGTGGTTCGAGCAGTGTGGCTTGTGAACGATATATTTGCAAAACCTGAAGAGAGAACGATAGATTTGAATTGTCTGTGAACGGGTCGGAAGTGACGAAAACATGCCGTTGCGGAACGGCATTTGGAGGCAAAGAGAGCGTAAGAACTCCACTCGCAAAACCATTACTAGACCCACTGATCTCAATGTTCGAGCCGTTGATTGTGAGGTCGCCAGTTGAGGACCACTGCCATCCGGATTGAACCATTTGTGCATCAACCATGTTCCATGTTAGTTCCCCAGACACAGGTAAATCTGCATCAATCTGCCATGAGAGCGTCGAATTAGGTAGACTTCTCATGTGAAGCGGTTCGACAGCAGTGGCGACAGCAGTGAATTCAACCAAGAGGTCTTGACAGAGCGTATCAGCACCGCTACCGATACACAGAGTGAGCGTTGTTGAAGTGGTTGAACCGAGTCCTTGTGAAGAGGGTACGCTGAGTTGTGCGAACAATTCGATATCCTCCTTAGGTTGCAGTGTCAGTGCAAAAACCTCGGTTCCGTCTGATGTATGGAGGGATGGTGATCCGCCCCATGACGTCGCAGTCCAATCAATGGAAGCAGTCGATTCTTGAGCATTACCGAGATTTTCAACGACCATCCAAGCCTTTGCAGTGCTCTGAATGCGTCCATAACCTTCGCTAACTGCAAGTCCACTCGGACCGGTCACGGAGAGTCCACGGGTGCGAAGAACCTCCAGCGGCATTCTCACGGTAGAGGTCACAGAATTGTCATCATCGTAGGTCAAGGTCAAGTCCACGTAGCTGTTCTCATCGCCCATAGCGTCGCTAGGTATGCTCACATCAAACACGATTGCAACGGCAGTGTTCGGAGTGAGTGTTTGTTGAAGCGAAGCGCTGTTCTGAGGTGTAAAACTCCATCCAGTTGGCAATGCACTGCCGTCCCAAGAAAGTGTCCAGTCAGCTGTTCGTGAACCGGTAGCCACTACGTCAATCTCTACAGACTCTGTTGTACCTGGTGAAATTCGTGTGACTTCAGCAGGCACATCGATTTGTCCGACATATGGTTCGACAATTCTGAGTTCCACAGTAGCCAAATTGTTGTCCTTTCGTGCTTCGGTTAAATTCTCATTCACGTCCAAAACCATGGTAATGTTGTGAATCCCGAGTTCCGCAACAAAGACGGTACTGAATGTGAGAGGCCCACCCTCTCCTGATGGTGCGACCGGTTCAACATCAACGAATCGTTCACGTTTAATCTCGTTGCCGTTCATGAGCAGAACGACATCGAGGTCGTCCTCGTTTTCCATTGTCCCAATGTTCGAGAACTGGCCGGTTACTGTGACCTGTTGACCAGGGTCTGGTTCTGCTGGATTGAAACTTATTCCGCGCCCATCGGCCAACGGTGCAAAATCTGCAACACTCTGGGATACAAGTGTGTCACCGATCAGAATGTCAAGTGTACCGTCGCCATCCATGTCTGCTACTGCAGGTCCAGCCCACACTCGATGCGGCATTGCCAGTGGTGATGACCATTGGTTGTTGATGTCTGCAGATGCGCCGGTTTCGCCATCAAATGCCCACAGGCGTTGGCCGAAGGCGACGATAATTTCCGGTTCGTCGTTTCCGACGATGTCCATCCATATCGGCGATGAAACAGCGATTTCATCGTTATCATTGCCGGTGCCGCGTTGTAAATCTCGACTCCATTCCTTAATCGGGGTTTCAAGACTGATGTCGTGACAGCCAAGCATTCCTTTCCGGTTGAACGTAATCGATGACTCTGAATACCATGTGACCCAACACAGTCGGTCATGAATGCCATCGTCCGTTGTATCAATAGGTAAAGGTTGAGCGTCAGCATATCCGTTTTGAGCACGGAAATTGAATATTTCACTCGTCGATGTGAGTTCCATACCGACGTATCGAGCTCCACTGCCGGACGTTGCACCGTTCGCATCTGTTGGGACGGTGAGTATCATCTCTGGTGCAGCATCGTTGTCCAATTGTACAATCACCGGGCCAGGTAAGCGCAACCTTGGCGAGTCGTTGTCGGAATCTGTTCCTTGAACAGCAACCCGCTCCCAGTCCAGTGAACCTGATGCACCATCAATCCTCCAAATCCACATGTTTCCGGAATTTGAGTCAATGGTCGTAAGAACAATTGCTGTGGTCGTACTGTCGAGAGCCGCCCATGTTGGGTCCGATGGGTGAGTGCCTCGATCGAGGGCTACATTCCAGTCTGGGTCAGAAGGGACGCTTGTGGTAAGCGAAAAGGACAGTACTGTGGGGTCGTCAGTGTTTTGATTTACAACAGCAACAACGAGTTCCGGAGATCCATCTATTGCTAGGTCTGCAAGAAGCGGTTGCGTTACTGAGCGATGATTCGTTTGACTCGATGGGGTATGTGGGCTGACAATACCAATGCGGTAGTCGCTGTCGCTGTAACTCCATACTTTCTCATTGCTGTGACCGTTCTTTTGCCACCCGGATTCCGAACACGTGAGTTCAGGTGACCACATCTCCACTTGCAAACTGTTCGATGTGTCATAAACAACCAAAATTTCTGGCCTCCCATCGTCATCGATGTCATGGACAATTGGGGTTGAACGAATGTCTACGGTTTCACCAAGGTTCACCTGCCAAGCGATTTTGGCATCGTCACCTGTCATTATTCCCAGCATGCTCTCAATTCCTTCTTTCCAGATCATCACTGCAAAGAGTTCGCCGTAGCCACAGCGCTCAAGTGCGGCTGGTGGTGCAGTCACACTGTTGGAAAAGTCGGCAATGATTGAACCGTATGCGTCAGCACCATCATCAAGCCCAACCCAGTTGACGATTGGACTATCAATCACTCCGTATTCAGTAACATCCGCAACGCTTCCGACACCTGGACCTCCATCAGGACCGTGGTTTGGCATAGTGCCGTTGTGCGTAGGTGTGCGACCGTATTGACCCCAAGGTTGGTCCAGTCCACTCCATAAGCCCTCTGAACCAGTCGCAGCCGGGTTGGGTTGTCCATCGAGTTCCGATGAAGTATACGCAAAATCAAGAATTACGGGGGATAATGAAGAAAAAAGGAACAGCAAAAGCGGCACGATTGCACCGGATAATTTTCCGGTCCGACGCAATGCATTGCTCGACATCAAGTAGTAGGGGAGTCGGGGGGTTGTTATGGCTTATGGCGATGTGCGTATGAATACACCGTTTCTGCACGGTAGAGAAACGCCTCGTTCAAGTGTTAATTCACCACATTTTCTTTCGCAGTCTACGGTTTCATGGGCGAGTGGATTAAATAGGGGTCGTCTGTGGCGAGAATGACTACGGTCGACTTCTCTCCCGAGGCAATGCCGGTGAAGGACGGAATGGGTACATCCCACTCCCTCTTTATCGTTGCTTTTGAGAGCGGCTTGAGGTGAAAACGATGTATAAAATTGTCACAAAGGAAGACACCATTCGCATTCCAGCAGAGTACATGCGCAAGGGTGCATCGTTAAACGACCACATTGACCGTCTCTCTATGACTGCTTTCGAAGGACGCTTCGATGAACAAAACCGCTTCATTCTTGTCACCTCGAACCACGAACCTCTCGGACGTGGACGAATTATTCACGGTGACGGCGCCATTTACCAAAAAGTTCGATTCGATGCAGTCTTGTTCTGCATGGATGACTACGAAGTCGTCGAAGGGGCAGTTTCTGAAGTCAACGAATTCGGTGCTTTCGTCCGAATTGGCCCAATGGAAGCTCTGCTTCACAAGTCACAAATCATGGAAGACCAAGTCGAAGCAAACGTCGGCGCAGGTGTCATCCAAGGACGACAATCAAACCGCACCATCGGTGTTGGTGATTCCGTTCGAGCACGTATTGTCTCTCTCTCACCAGATACTTCTGACCCTCGCCGTTCGAAGATCGGACTTACCAGTAAACAATCTGGACTTGGCTGCCATGACTGGCTTGGTGAAGATGACGACCAGTGAGGTGTGATGTATGGTAAAGATTCCTTTTGCATGCGGTGAATGTCACCTTGTACTCGATGACGGCGTGGACATGTGTCCTCGCCACCCCTCTGCTCGTGTTTCTTCCGAGCACCAAGGATATGTCATTATTATGAATCCCGCTCGCTCAGAAATTGCAAAGCGATTGAAGGTTGAACAGCCAGGAAAGTATGCTCTCAAAGTAAGTATTCGTTAAGGAGATGAAAAATATGGAAATCGTATCACGCAAAGAAAACAAGTTACTCAACCGAGTGGAAATCAACTTCCGCTGGCAGCACATCGGCCAATCTACGCCTTCTCGCAAGGCGGTCATGGACCTTGTGAAAACCCTCGAACCTGGATCAAACCCTGATTGCATCGTAGTTAAGGAATGCAACACTCGATTTGGCCAACCTCTCACGACTGGTAAGGCCTTCATTTACGGCGATTCCGCTTCGATGACTGTCGAACCTGAATTCATCCACAAGCGCCACGAGCAATTCCGCTCTGGCAAAGCATCTGAAGAAGGCGCACCTGCTGACAAAGGAGGTGACCAGTGATGGGAGACGGTCCTAAGGCTGGCGCAAAGTGGTCCAAGTATTCCGTCGGTGAAGACGGAACACTCACCCGTAAGGCTGAATTCTGTCCGATTTGCGGTCCTGGAGTTTTCCTTGCGACACACAAAGATCGCAAGTCCTGCGGTCGATGCGGTCACACAGAGCCAATTGCTTGAACATAGTTTGCAACTGAACTGCTGTGGCGAACTCGTGTGAGTTCTAACCTAATTCATCTAGTTCTTACAGTGATTGTCCAATTGAATTGGATCTCTTGAGTCTGTCACAGTGTCGAACGGACAAAATGTCCGTTATTCATTAAAACATAAGTGTGGTCCGTGCATTCTACAATCTGCACAGGAATCTCATCAAGTTGCGAACGTTTCAGTACATTCATGGACCATACACATTCCTCTCTCCATCCAGCAATGTGCCACCGCTCAAATTTCTCATTCCATACTGCGTGTTGTACTGCACCGTTTAGGGATTCGGATTTTTGTATTTCACCGTTTGAGAACCAAACAATATCGCCGCTGTCAAAGCAAAGTAAATGCTCTCCATTGCTTGAATATACTGAGTTGAGTATCCCTTCAAAGGGAATTAGAATAGACTCGAGTCGTCTTCCACTTCCTGAATCGTATGTGATTCTCCCCCCACCTCTCGACCAGACATGGAGTTTATCATCATCAAATGTGATTTCGACGGTCACTTCAGCATGCGGGAGTTTTTCCAGTTCTTTCCAACCGGGTTCTGCTGTTCTCCAGTGCTCTCCAGCATCGATCCCCATTGAGTAGAGGCCTCTCTTCCAAAGCATGAAGGCGAACTGGGTTTGATTTGCACCCATAGCTAGTGGTTCAGCATCGAGAACATGTGACCATGCTGTACCTTCCGGGTGAAGTGCTGCGGCAATGGTTGTCCTTGAGCGCAAATCACCTCGTTCCGGGCCGTTCACAAACTCAGTACCAAGGTCGAATCCAGCGATTCGGGCAACCATGAGTTCGTGCTCAATCCACGATGCGATTAGTCGGTTTTCCACAATTACTGCTTTTTTTACCGAACTTGGGAATGGTTTTTTCGGCTCACCTTTTTGCACGAGATTATTATCCAAGTAGAGAAAATCACCGTCTACGCCTATGGCGACATACCCTTCATCCCAGCGAAGAATTTGGTTTGGGTGGAACGGAAGTGGGTTCACCTTACCAACGGACATGCACCGTGGTCATCGTGACACTTTGTCAATACTCGTATGAGCGATATTCAAAAGTCGCTGTTGCATCGCTGGAGTATGGGCGGTGACAAGATTGTCTTAATCGCAGTGAGTAGTACTGACATTGCATCGACCAACCAAGCAGATGCCCTGATGCGGCTTGCAGAGTGGACGCCTCTTGCTGATGTTGAGGGTAATCCTGCGTTTGGACTACGCAATTGCAGAATCTGGTATTTGCCAGGTAGTATTCTACGTGAGGACTATCTCGCTCGGCGCTGGCTTGAAGCGACAGGTGAATCGCCATCTGAGGTCATTTTCCCATCGAGGCACTCTGCAGCGAGTGGCCGCCCCTCGCTCACTTTACATCCCATCGGAGTGATGCAACTCGATATTGGTGAAGAAGCACTCTACGGCGGTAAAGCGGGTGCTGCACCACCTCCTTCTCCACGACTGTCATCTTGGTGGAAGGAACTGCTCCTCGTCGCTTCATCGACCGATTTGGGTCTTGAATTTGACACCTCGCTGGAAGTCACTCATCATGGGCCTTGGTTGGAAGTACCCTCACTTTTCATCGAAGTTGGATCGACCGACGCAACATGGGGGCATGTTCCTGCTGCTGAATGCCTCGCTGGAATCATCCATCGTGGATTAGGTTTAGATGGTGGTGAAGGATTAGGGCAATGGGATGCAGAATCAAACAACGGTGACTTAGTTTTGATAACACTCGGTGGTGGACATTATGCTCCACGTGCGAACCTCCTTGCACAATTGGATGGTGTCCACATTGGGCACATGTTGGCTACCTATGCCTTGCCGTTTACCCCACCAAGTGAAGATAGAGATTTGCCGGGCGGTAATTGGAAGCAATCGATTAATGCGGCATTCCGTTCAACTCAAATCGCTTTTCCGAATGGAAAAATTATTTTTTCAATGGACAAAAAGGCGTTCAAAGGTTGGCAGCGACAAGCAATTCGCGACCACCTAGCCACTCTTCAAGCGCCTCTTCTCACTTCAAAGAACATTCGTGCTCTGCTTGAATCTGAATGAGAGCACTGCGGAAGGTAAGCCTCAAGAGTCTCCTTCACTGACACACAATAAGGTGAGCGTATGGTCGGGTGGGTTTCAAAATCAATCGTAGCCATGACCATCCGCATGCCTCGATGGTTTGTAGGCTGGGTTTCACGGCGATATGTCGCAGGACCAGATATTGAGAATGCCGTAGAAATTATGAAGCGACTGTCCAAAGAAGATGCGTGCTTCACAGTTGATGTCCTCGGTGAAGAGATTTCTTCAATCGAAGAAGCTCAGTTTTTTATTGATGAATACATGAAAGTTATCGAAGCAATAACTGCAAATAATCTCGATGCCAACTTATCCATCAAGCCTACTGCTTTTGGTTTGCTCATCGATGAACAGATAGGCATGGATAATATCGAGAAGCTGGTTCGTACCGCGCACACTCACAATCTCTTCGTTCGGTTGGATATGGAAGACCATCGTGTGACTACTTCAACGATTCAGGCTGTTATCAACTTACACAAACGAGGTCTTACGAACGTTGGAACCGTTCTTCAAGGTCGCCTTTTCAGAACGCTCGACGACATCAACGAACTTGAAACCGAACTTGGGCCAAACGCTGATTACCGAATTTGCAAATGCATTTACCTTGAACCAGAGGATATTGCTTTCACTTCGTACCGAGACATTGTCGATTCAACGAATGCGTGCATTGACCGTATGCTTGCTGCCGGCTCGTACTGCTCAATCGCCAGCCATGATATTCCGGTAATCGAATACGCCAAATCGGCGCTTGAAGGGTACGGTATGGGTCCGAACATCCCCGATCCGAGAAGCAACGCTGGTCCTCAGCGGGATGCGAAAGGCCCAGGGTATGAGTTCCAAATGCTGCTGGGTGTACGAGGCCCTTTGCGGAGAAAACTTGCAAAAGCAGGTCATCGTACGAGAGTGTATGTGCCTTATGGTGAGAAATGGTATGAATACAGTATTCGTCGATTACAGGAAAATCCGACACTTGGGAAACAATACGCCAAAGCATTCCTCATGCCTTGGACGAATCGGCCTTGATTATCTCCGAGGTTTTTTCTGCTTGCGCTTGTTACTCGGAGTGACTCCCTTTTTGACAATCTCCTTTGGCAGAATTGGGTTTGGGTTGAATCCAAGTTTCCCTTCCTTCCATGCTTGACGTCTTTCACGAGGTGTGCGAGGTGCGAAATACTCAGGGTTCGGAGGTTCATGCAGATACATTCGCTTGATGTCAGGTGCTTCTACAGTACCCCGAAGCGTTCGGCCCCGGCCAGTGTGGATTGCTCGAATACGCCATGTTTGGTCGTCCAATTCGATAAGATGCCCTGCCGTATAAGTCGTTTCAGCAGGTACGACCAAGACATCTGCTGATGAATCTTCACCACGGGTCATGGTGAGTTTGACACGAACCATGTCGCAACGCAATGCCGATGCTCTTGCAATATCGCTCGCCAGGCAATATTTGAGTAAACGTCCATCTTTGTGTTCTAATTGATTAATTGACCAGAGTTTATCTTCTTCTTGAAATACATCTTCTCTTTCAAGAACTTCATCAGAATCAATCTCAATTACTCGGGTCATTGAAGACGGCCCTTCGGTGAGGACGAATGGAATCTTGACAACCGGTGGCGGTCGGATGTGCACCTTGTGGACTTTACTGCAATCTTCACATTGGAGGAGATAGTCTGCACCGCTTCCTTTCTGTTTTTCGTTGAGGATGAGATGACCAGTCATCTCATTGCATGTCGGGCAAAGAACTGCATTTTCAAGAAGTATTTCGTCCTCTTGTAGGAACTCGGCGTCATCTTCTTCGATGAAACCGTCTTCTTCCGCTCGCTCGTCCATGGACATCCCTACCTATGCGCCATACCTCTCACGCTTGAAGTCATCGGCTGTGCGTAACCAAGTCTTGAAGGAGTTTCGCCGTAAGGAGAGCACATGGCCGGGGATGATAGAGTCCAAAGTGAGATTGGGAAAGACGGTGTCTTGGCCCATCTCCTCTCTCCTGATTCAACACGTTCACGTGACGAGCCGGAGATTGCTACGAACATAGGTGTTCAATTGCAACACATGGGATTGAAGACATGGTCGATTTCGATTCTGCGAAGACTTCGTGATGCATTGGGAAGATTGCAACCACAATCAATTCTCGAAGTTGGAGCTGGCATAGGACACCGCAGTGCATGGATTTACGATATGTTTGCAATTGATAGTGAGCATCCTGCGCAATACCATTTAGTCGAAGATGGTGCCAAGTTTGCAGTCATCCTACGACGCTTGATGTTGCGCCATGATGCGGAATCCTACACCAAAATTGTAGTCGGTAATCTCGATGTCTTGGTTGGCGAATCGAACGCTTGGTTCGCTGCTTCATCAACTGGTGTCGAAATCGGCTCGCCTCCCCTTGAACGAAATCATGATGCAATTATTGTAGATGGCACATCCGAACAGAGGGCTCGGCATGTAGAATCACTACTACCGTTCCTTTCAACAGGTGGAGTCTTGTTTACTGTAGAGCCGGACATGCCTCTCGGTGACATCGATGAATCCGACACAGAGGGAATGAAACTTGTGGAAGGCTTCAACCAGTGGATGGCGTTCATCCAGTCAGCAAACGAGACACATCACATTGCTTTCATGCCGCTGTTCGGGGGAACGCTCGTGGCATTGACCAAGAAGTAGGCTCACTCGCTCGCTTGATCGAGTAGAGCCTGTATTTTCAACAGTCCATACCCGTAGTCATCATCGTGACCCGTCTGCCCTTCTTCAGGTTGTACCGATTGCTGAATCCACTCCTTCACTTGTTCTGAATTGGTTGAAGATGTTGATTCGGCAAGTTCTGGATTCTCCTGAATAAGCAGAGCAATCGCACCGGTTACGTAGACTGTTGCAGCACTGGTGCCATCGACCAGTGACCAAGATCCTTCGTAGTTGATGACCGGAACTTTTTGTGCAGGAGCAACGAGTTCTGGCTTCTGGTGCGGGTCAGCGCGGGGTAGCATGAAAGGGAATGCACGACCGTTGTTGTCGCCGGTTGAAGAACCGCTCCAATGCTCACCGTTTTGCTTAACGCCACCGACACAAATGACCAATCTTTCACTGCAAGGGCTTGACACATCCCCGTCGTCTTCGTCACCGCCGTCGTTTCCTGCAGCAGCGATTACGAAAACACCTTGGTCGATTGCATCCGCCGATGCATCGTCTGAACCTCTACCGGAGCCGATGTTGAGGGGCAAAATATCTGGTGCGCCGCCGAGCGAGAGTGAGATGATGTCGGCACCGTTGTTAACACACCAATCAATGGCCTCTGCTACGACTCCATCGTCACCAGTGCCATCTTCAGAGAGGGCCTTTGCTACCAAGAGGTTGACCTTAGGTGCAATTCCTTTCATCCAACCATCGGCAATGAGAATACCAGCCATACTTGTCCCGTGACCGTGGTCATCGTATGGCTTCGCTCGGTTTTGAACAAAATCTTTCCACATAACAATTTCTGCATCTTCGATATCCACGTGTTCCGGCATGATGCCTGAATCTACAATGCAGACTGTGACTCCATTTCCGTTCAGTTTAATCCCACCAAAATCAATGAGGTCAGAATATATTTCTTGGGACTCAAGTGCTTGGTCACCCGGGCGGTATGTGACAAACCCATCTCCGCCGAAGAGGATGGTGCCAATGTAAATCATTGAGCAAATCATCAGGACAGTAACGCAAACTGCAACAAACTTCTGAACGGATGCCAGATTTTCTTCCGTCATGTCGTTTGAAATCTGTGATGGAAAATCGCTCGTTTCCATCAGTTGGATGTCGTCTCCTTGCTCCGAGTTATCCATCCTCACACCTCACTTTGCGGTGAATGCATGTACGGCCTCTGAAAAAGTCTCGGCAAATAAGTTCGCCTCTTCTTCGGTATTGTACATGTAGGCAGAGGCTCTTAGTGAGCCGTTTGAGTGTCCTCTTGCATTAAACCATGAGTGAACGCAATGTTGGCCGCTGCGCACCATCACCCCTGCTGCTTCATCGAGTAGAATCGCAATATCGTGTGCAGGTAGTTCCTCAAGTAAAATTGAACATATTCCGCCGCGGTACTTCGGATCTCTTGGGCCAATGATTTCGACGCCTGGCAAATCTTTGATACCGTCCGTCATTATTCTGTTGAGTTTAATCTCGTGCGCATGTATGTCGTTCATGTTGTATTGGGATAGGAAATCGATTGCTGCGCCAGTCGCCATGATTCCGGAGAAGTTGCCGAGCCCTCCCTCAAAGCGAGCTGGTGGCTGAGCCCAGTCAATGGAGTCATATGTTGATGATGAAACGGTTTGGCCGCCGGATTGAATCGTTCGAAGATTCTCAAGAAGGTCGTAGCGACCCCATAGTCCACCCATCCCAGATGGTCCACACATTTTGTGGACGGAGAAAGCCATGAAATCGACATCTAATTCCTGAACATCGACCTTCATGTGTGGAGTTGACTGTGCTCCGTCAACACAGACCAATGCTCCATGGTCGTGTGCTATTCGGGCTATCTCTTTGATTGGTATTTGTACACCATCCAAATTGCCAACTTGGCTCATCGAAACCATCTTGAGTCGTTCTCCTGCATCTGAACATGCCTTTTCAAATGCCTCAATGTCAAACGTATTGTCTGCATGTGAAGCAACCACACGATGGTCAATACCTTGTTCTTTTTCAAGTTGCAACCACGGTACAAGGTTTGAGTTGTGTTCTCTATCGGTAGTAAGCACGACATCGCCGGCCTCCCATTTCATTCCATGAGCTACCTGGTTGAGTGAATGTGTGGCGTTTCTCGTGAACACGACTTCATTGGCTGATTCAGCGTTCAAGAATTTTTGCAGTTTGATTCTTGCGTCGCTTGTTGCCCTTGAAACCGTTGTTCCATAACGATGTACTGATCTTCCACCGCAACCTGGGGTTTTGGTGTAATAGTCATTGATTGCTTCAACGACACAATCCGGTTTCAGTGTGACGCATGCGTTGTCGAGATATGCCGGCGCTGATTCTTGTCGTAGCGTCGGAAATTGCGTTCGAATTTTCTTTAGATTCATTACCAAGCCTCCACATCTTTCAAAAAGTCAAGTGCCGGTGCATTCATTCCACACGCAGGACAGTCGTACCGTGTTGGTGTGGCTGTTGAGCATGATGTACACTTTGTACCCACAGCATTTGATTTTGAACATCCAGCAGTTGGGCAAGGGATCACAACCGCACCTTTTTCATTTCTGTAAATCGATACAGGCGCTTCACATTCAGGGCATTGTGATTCCTGCTGAACATCTGCAACGAGTACACCAGTCATTTCCTTTTGTGCTTTGATAGCAGCGTTTGTCGTTACTTGCGTCCCGGTCCCAAGCATTCGCTGTGGATACCAGACAATCCCCATGTACATAGGTAGAGATAAAATTCCAGTGAGAAGGTGAACTGATAGAGAACCGATTCGTTCTCCTCCTCTTTCTGAAATAAAGTGAACTCCGGCCCAGGATGAGATGAGAATCATGATGAACCATGCACCGAGCATGAAACCCCACCCTCGAAGTGAATGTTCTGCCATTTCGATTTCCATAAGCCGTACATCTTCGTGAACGTGAAATTCCTCGACATGCATATCTCTTGTCTCAACGACTGCTTTCGCAAAATTGTAAATGAAGAAAAGAACGACAAGTATAGCGAGGGTTCCAAGCATCATGTCTCCAAGTACGGCGCCGGACGGGAAGTCAATGTGTTTTTCATGAAACAGGATTTGTGAAAACATGGTGATATTCCAAAACACCAGCAGTGAGATTGCGTGAATGCGCATGATTGGAAAGAGTCGCCAAACTTGCATTGCGAAAATACCCCAGCAAATCAACGAGAGAAGCATTTGAAAGAATGCGACTCCAACAACTGAGGTCAGCCCATCATAGCCGGTCTGGAGTGGATCTCCCCCTGACAGCAGTTCTGGAGATATTGCACCTAACAAGAACCCGGCTAAGCCAAGAGCGAGCGTAATCCAGTACTCACTGTTCCATTCCC
>JABIWF010000129.1 GCA_018701175.1 Methanobacteriota archaeon | reverse complement strand
TTCCTCTTCACCTCCAAATTCCCAGAGAAGGTTCTCCATTCTCTCGTCACGGACGAGGTATGCAGCACCAATCATAGCCATCGACATGAGTATACCGAGGATGAGCAAAGGAAGTGCCCAATCGTTGAGAAGAGAGTCGGCTAAACCGCTCGTGGTTGGGTACTCATCACTGCTGTTTGCCCAAACGCTGTCAGCACTCAGAACAGATACGAGAATCATTCCAAGAGCGAGCAAGCCCACACGGGTGAATAAGGAAACGAGTTTCATTCAAAGTCCTCCTCTAGGATTTGTCGACGGGTCAGCATGATACCGAACAAGACGACGAGTCCGACGCTTGCAAGATAAACGAGAATCTGAATCGCAGCGAGAAATTCTGCACCCAAAAGGATGAAAATTCCTGAGACGGCCATGAATGAGAAAATCAAAGAAAGCATGGAGTGAGCAACTCTTTGGGCCAATACTAGCCCTAGAGCACCGAGAATCGCAATGGTTGCGAACAAAAAGAACACACCCGTTTCAGCAACACTTGCGATATCCATCTCAAGCACTCTCCTCTGCAGCCTTAGCTTCGGCAGCCTTTGCTGCTTTCTTGGCACGCTTTGTGCGTTCCTTGGTAGCACGCTTAGCCAACTCGGTGTCGACCGCTTCTTGATGAATTCCAGGCAAGACACGTGTTCTGCTGGCATCCATCCAAAGTTCCTGTCGAGTGAACCCTGACATTCCATCGTATTCGTTGGTCATGAAGAATGAAGTGAAACCACATGCTTCCATACACAAACCGCAGAACATACATCGGCCCAAGTCAATACGGCCTGAGACGATTTGGTCGTCTGCAACTCGCAGGTCAGATTGGTCCATTTCGACTTCTTCGCCAGAATCATTCCACCGAACGGTCGCAGTACTACCAGTTAGGTCAAGCACTTCACCAAATCTCCACTCATTCGGAGTGTCAGTGTGAGCAGTAACGTGATTAAAGTCATCAAGAGTTGCTACAACTTCAGGTAGGAGAGTAGCAGCGTGTCCGCCGACTTCGAGTTCACCACCCATGCCGCCGTGTTCCCCGTCTGCCCCGTCAAGAACGTCAACACGAAGTTCAGTGGTCATGTGAAGACAATCGTTTGGACAGGCAGAGACGCACAACTTGCACGCAGTGCATGTTTCCCAAATAACTCCGATTCGACCGTTGTAGTTTCCAGGAACGAAAAGCCAAGGCTCCATTTCCTCAAGTCGTTCGTACGGGTACTGAACAGTTTGAGGCTTCCATAGCGTCGGGAACAAGTCCGAAGTGACCCGGTCTGGAGCGAACGTTTGAACAGTGATGTCGTTGAACTCAGAAGTTTTACTTGCACGAGATTTACTTCCATCGTCAAGGAACTCAGGATGTTCTGAGTTGTGATAGCCCCAATCGAGTCGCTTGCCGAACCGCTTGCCGAAAAACGGGAAGGTTCGTAGAGCTGTGATCAAAGTAATCTTGAACGGGTACCAAAACAAGTTTCTAAAATTCGGTTTTGCGTGTGGATGCATTGGCATAATAATTCACCTCAGTCCTTTCCCGGAGTGTGCGTTCCCGCGGGCTGTAATGTGTAAACGTGATACATTCTGTCTGGAGCTGCGTCCTTGTCTTCATCATTGAGAAGAACATAGAATACACCGACCCAAAATAAGGTTGTAGCGAGAGGGACAAGCATCGGGATGCCGAATGCATCCCATGCATTGCCACCTTCAGCGGTGTAACTCGTGTTGTCCGGTTCGAACAAGTACAATCGGTAGAGCACCGAAAGTACGACCTGAACGACCGAGAGCGGCAGAAGCATTCTCCAACCGAACTCAAGGATCTGGTCGGTACGGATACGAGCAAGAGAGAAACGGGCCCATACGAACACAACAAGGAAGACGAGCCACGTCTTGAGTAAGACTACAACAGCGCCTGGAATCAATACATACGCATCGCCGAGGACTGGAATTTGACTGATTGTACCTTGGAATGGAAGGTGCCATCCGCCCAAGAAAAAGTGAGTGAACAGGAAACAAGCAGCGTATGTGCGAATATACTCGGCCATGAACAACATACCGAATCGCATACCGCCGTATTCGGTCCACCATCCTTCGACCAATTCGGCTTCAGCCTCTGGCATGTCGAACGGAACGCGCTCAACCTCTGCAATCATGGTCACAAGGAACAAGACAGCACCCAAAGGCATCAAGAACAGATTCCATGAACCTGCAGCGTGTTGGAAGTGTATACTCTCGATGATGTTGAATGTTCCAGAAAGAATGGCCACAGACAAGAGTGTAAGCAAGAGAGGTATTTCGTATGCAGTTAGTTGTGCTGCAGAGCGGATTCCTCCGATTAATGTGTACTTGTTGTTGGATGACCATCCAGCAAAGAAAACTCCGATAGGTGCAATTCCAAAGATAGCAATTGCGTAAAGTATGGAGAGGTCAGGATTGGTTGCATAGATACCACTTGAAAGAGGAATTATTCCGAGGATAAGTAGAGTTGATGAAACGATGAGGAAAGGTGAGACCTCGAAAATGAGTTTGTCTGCGCGCCGAGGAACCATGTGTTCCTTGAGAAGGAACTTCATTCCATCTGCAACGTTTTGGAAGAAACCGGGTAGAATCGAGTAACCCATCCATGAACGGTTGTTCACACGGTCCACGGTTGCAAAGTTCTCGTCTCTGTTTCCGAACTTCTTGTTGAGGAATTTGTTGATGGCACCTACAATTCCGCCACCGAATGGAAGCATCTTCCACCATTCACCAGCAGTAACGCCGTTTTCGCCAACCCAAAGGGAGCGGAGAGCGGTCGTTGCACCACGGCGGTCGTTCATACGAGCTACTGCCTTTCGTTCAATCCACAGAATTGCGAATTGGCTGAAAAACAGCATCAAGAAGACGATGTTCACAACGGCAAAAGTTCCCGCTAGGAAAGCCAAATCTCCTGAACTTTCTTCAAGTGGAGTGCCTTCAAGAGCCGATGTAATCAGGGAAGAGACGATACTGTCTTCTCCCAGAAAGATACTGCGTAAATCGTAGATGTCATCCATAATCAATCACCTCAACGGTCAGTCTCTCCGATGCATGGGTCGAAACTGCCCATAATTGCAGGAATATCTGCAATCTTGTAACCAATCATCGTCTTTGCGACGTAAGGAATAGTGATGAACATCGGTGAACGAATCGATACACGGTACGGATTCTTTCCACGCCCTTCGCCACCGCCTTGGATGTAAAACTGGGATGCACCACGGGTACATTCGTAGTTACTGAAACCTGTTGCGCCTTCAGGGGCGCGGGTTGGCGCCTTGGTGTAGATCATCTCGTCACCGTTGGCGTAATTGGTGTTCTTTCCACCAGGGATCTTGTTGAGAGCATCCAGAACCATTCGGCACGATTGGCGCATTTCTTCCATTCGGACACGGTAACGATCGTAACAGTCTGCTCCCTTAACCGAAGTTGGCTTCTCAACTGCTGGCTCCCAGTCGATTTCGTCGTAGACAGAATAGGGGTGAGCCCAACGGACATCGTAATTTACACCAGCTGCTCGGACGTTTGGGCCTGAGACACCTGCATCGACCATGGATTCAGCATTGGCATAACCTACACCTTGCAAACGAACGAGCCAAATGGTGGATTCGTCAAGCATCATTTCGTATTCATCGAGACGCTTCTCGAACAATTTAGTCTTGGCAATAACACGGTCAGCAAATCCGATTGGCATGTCGCGCTTTACTCCACCGATACGTGGGTAATTGTAGTGCATTCGGGAGCCACCGAGTTCTTGCAAAAGGTCAAGGAACATTTCTCTGTCACGCATACACCATGTCATGAGAGTGAGGTTTCCAATGTCCGGGCCGAATGCTCCAAGCCACATCAGGTGAGATGCAAGCCGTTGCAATTCCGCTGAAATAAGGCGGATGTATTCTGCACGAGCCGGAACTTCTGCTTCCAGAAGGTCTTCCGCTGCGTAGATGTAAGAATTAGCCCACGTCATAGCGCTGACGTAACAAAGACGGTCGCAGTACGGTGTAACTTGAGTGAAGTCGCGTGCTTCGCAAATCTTCTCTACACCACGATGAATGTATCCGAGTTCGGCTTCAGTATCGACAACCGTCTCCCCGTCAACTTTGACGCGAAGTGTCCACAACCCGTGAGTCATTGGATGCTGGGGTCCCATTGTAATCCACATTTGTGCCATAATAATACCTCACTTAACGCGGCCCTCGTCCGCTGGCTTACGCATGAATCCCTGCGGGTCATCGTACATTTCGTTATGATCGTGATAGCGCAACTTGTGTTGCTTCTGAAGAGGATGGAATCCCTCTGGACTGTCGTTCGGGTTGAGGACTCGATGCATGTTTTCGTGACCTTCGAACTTAATACCGACCAAATCCCAAGTTTCTTTTTCATTCCAATCTGCTCCAACCCAGATGCTTTGAATGGATGGAACAGACGGGGACTCACCTTGAGGGAGTGGGATGAACACTTCGAATTCCATCGGAATATCCATGCCCGAAAGTGCGTTTACATCATGAACAGTGCACGTATTTGGAACTTGGTCTTGGATAGGTTGTCGCAAGAAGTGGTACGCAACTTCCCACCCACGTTCATCGGGGCCATCGGGGAAATGAGTTCCTGTGACCATGGAACAGTAATTGACACCGAGGTCGTACTTCATCCATTTCGCCAAAGCCAACCAGTGTTGAGGAGGGCATATTACCCGAACAAATGCGTATTTCTTGGCGTTTGAATGGTTTTCGATGGATGCGACTATGCCGCTTCCACCGAATCGGTCGTTGATTGCAGCGAGGCAGGATTCAGCAGCCGAAGTATTCTGTTCTACAGAAATTGAACCAACCATCTCAGTCCTCTCCCACAATAACTGGCTTTTCACTGGCTCTTTGAGCGCTAGGAGCAGCACCGATGCGAATGATTTTTTCACGGAGTAATCCAAACCCGTCAATCAATGCTTCAGGGCGCGGAGGGCAACCTGGAATATAGACGTCGACTGGTATTACCGTGTCCACGCCTTCGAGAATATTGTAGGATTGGAAGTAAGGTCCACCAGAAATTGCACATTCGCCCATAGCAATGCAGTACTTTGGCTCAGGCA
>JABIWF010000127.1 GCA_018701175.1 Methanobacteriota archaeon | reverse complement strand
AGGAAGCGTGACAAGAAAGTCACACATGCCCAACGATTTGGTTGAGAGCCCTTTTCCTTCCTCACCAAAAATAAGTGCAATGGCGCCATCGAATGTTTCCAAACGTTCTGCCATCTCCCAAGGATAGGTGAAATGACGGAAGTTCGTTTTTGCTCCAATCTCTCGCTTGCCCGATGTGCCTACCAACATTGAACAATCTGCAGTAGCGTCTTCGATCGAGGCATGAACTGTGCATGAATCCAGTATACGCCCAGCATGTTTAGCCCTGTTACGCGCCTCAACATCATCTGGGGTGCACTGTGGATTTACAAGACGCAGTGAAGTGAATCCATAGTTGAGCATCGTCCGACATACAGCGCCGAGGTTACCCGGGTGTGTAGCTCCCACCAGCACGATATGAAGTGAGTATGTTCGACTTGGGAGGGGGATACGTTGGCGGTCGCCCATTTTCACTCCTCCTCGTTCGAATTATGAAGTTTGGATGTGAATTCGATAATCCATCGAGGATTGCATGGCTGATAGAGAAAGAAAAGATACCCGCTGTCTTCCCGATCTTCCATGACCAATGAGCGTTTACGCACACCGAATTTATTTCGAAGATGCAAAATCAATGCCTCAAGGACATCCTTATTGTGATGATGGACGGATACGGGAGTGCGGTCCCAATCGACGCGCACGGCCACTTCATCGCCTCATTCAGTCGACTCTGCGCTGGCGGTATCGGGTGACATACCCGGCAATCCAGTTGCGCAGTTTCTTTGACTCAACATCAGTAAGTTGTTGCACCATTTTTTTGTTGTGATCAAAGTCTTCAGTGAATTTTTCACCGTGATCTTCAACAAGATGGATAGCACGAATTTTGATAAAACTTGGTCGAATATTTCCCATATGTATCACTCCTCAAACAATTTGACTTCGATCGGTATATCTGGTTCATCGTGGCGAGTCACCTGAAGACGAATCTTTCGAGGTGGATTTTCGATCCCACGAGACCAAATTTTTTCATTGACGCTTGGGTCAATCCAAACTTCTTCGTCTTCTCCAACTTTGAGATGGTGGATGACGTGTTCGCGAATGATTTGGATTGCACGCGGTGCACGCTTGTAGCGGGTAATTCCCCATGCTTTGCGCAGAGGAACTGTTAGTTCTGATTCGTTTGCTCGTACCATATTATTCACCCTCATCGTTGGAGCTTACTACGGCGCCAGTGGTGTCGCTTTGGGTGCGACACAGTGTTTCGGTCGGTCTTTAGCATGACCCAAACAGGGACACGCCGATTCTGCTTCCCCACTTTCATGAGGCGTATTTTTTTTGCTGCTGGTTTATTTCTTGACATGTTCGAGCACCTTCTCAGATTCTTCGGATGGACGCACTACGGCGGCTCTTGGATTGTGATTGGAGCAATTGCTTCAATTGCTCATCGGTCATGAGGTGCGTGAGTTTCCCTTGGCCGTGGAGTTGGACGATTGATTGCTTGATCATTTCAGCACGTTCAGGCGTGGCCATGGAAATGGCAGAGAGTCGAGAGCGTGCTTCCTGAGAAAGCAACTTCTTCATTGCAGCATCAAGACCTTGTGAGATTCGTTGTGCCTCATGGGCTTTGACTTCAGCGTCAGCTTGTTTTGCTGCTTGTGTTTCAAGTTGCTTTTGTAGAGCGATGCGTCGCTGCTCGCGAATGTGATTCAACTCGTCATCTTGAGTTGATACCATACTTGCCACCTCGTTCACGCCCTTCAGTACTTGGAAAGTCCTGGGTATTGTTCATCTGCAGCTGGTCGGCACTCGTGAGCGACGCCATCAATCATTTTGTGACCGGCAGCAGTAATTCGGCGTCCTTTGTAGAGTTGAAGGGAATCGCCGTTCTCGTCTTCAACGACTCGTCCTGGAACTTTTTCGACAAGACCTGACTCTTCGAGTTGTTGAAGTGATGTGCGAATAATGTGGCGGGATGCAACGCCAGGTGTGTTCGGGCCTGCACCGTTGTCTTTGCGGCCGCCAAATGCTTGAGCAAGGTGTGTTACACCGACTGGGCCTTCACGGGCAACCTTGCGCATGATAGCCGCTGAGCGTAGGAACCACCAGTTCGTTTGAGATGGAGGGCGTTCACGATCAGCACCAGTCTTGACAAATTCTGCCCATTCTGGCGTTGAAACGCTCTTTGTTTCTTCGAGTCGCGCAGCAAGAGCTGGGTTAAGGATTTCAGCGGGTATATCGTAAAGAGTCGTCATGATAAGACACCGAGCAATTTGCCGACCGAACTCCCCTATATGAAGAGAACGGGTGGAGCACGCTACCTGAACCGGTTCATTTCTACGCCGTCAAACGAAAAATGCGTCGAACAAGGGTTCAAGTTGGAGTGCCAATTAGGACCAACTGATGAAGAAGGCTTTGGCACAGAACCCTAACCTTTTACGTACCCTAATGGGTCTCTCCATTACGCTAATTTTGCTTCTTTCATACGCTGTTTATGGCGCCACTGTGTCGCCATCTTACTATCTCTATACTACCGATGCCGAAGAAACTGATCACATCATTGACGAGCCTACCCGTATATACCAGGAGTCTTCGAACACAACCACTTGGGCGTGGGACATTCCTGCCAACAGTTCAAACTTGACATGGGTGTACCTCACAGCAACGGACCTATCCGACAACTCAAAGGTTCGGCTCATCAATGCGGCCGGGCTATACAGCCATCGACTCCTTGGCGTTGAATCGGACCAAGCGTTCAGTTGTGCCGAACAGTGCCAGAAAAACTCGACACACGAAGTCAACTCAGACGGCGATACTGTACGCATTAATGCACTTACATCCTATGACCCAGCACGTAGGAACAACGGCACTGTGTATGGCGCTAACATCGAAGAAGCCACTTTGAAAGCACGTGAATTGGTTGAATACAACCACATTCCGTCGACGATTCGTATTGAGGTCATTGAAGTCGGTGAACGACTTACATCACCTGATATTTCCCTTGTTACTGTAAACGAAGAGTTTGACACTATAGCTGTATTTTCAGTCGACGCTGCTACCGAATTTTTGTGGGCACTCGCAGCGGTAATCGGCTGTTTCTCTATGGTACTCATCCCATCATTCACGGTCTATTTTGCTGCAAAGGCGAAGGAGAAGAAAGACCGAGTCAAACTCGAAAACTCTGAACAGCAAGTCGTCGAATCACTCGAAAATTCTTAGTTAAACACCCAATTCCCTCATATATATTGAAGGAATATTTGGCTTTGAGCCCGATGAAGAGAATACTCGCATGTTTGATTTTGCTACTCTTTCTCGGTGGCAACATTCCAACAGAGGGTGCAATTGAGTTCAGCCATTCGATATCTTCTGAATCATCAACAAAAGCGACCGGCGTCGATGTGACGGTATCAGATATTTCCTTCTCGTACACCACATCAGGCGACGAGGAACAGTATCGAATGTTTTCTTCAAACTTCCCCATTATAGGATTCAATCGCCCCCAAACCCTGTATGTCGTCGATGCGATCGTCAATGTACCTATTCTGCTTGAAACACTTGTAGAGAACAAAGGAACAGCAAATTCCGGAACTATTGATGTGAACATCAAGGTTCTTCACAATGAGTATGCGCAATTTGAAACCGTCAATTACACATTGCAATTATCTTCCTTGTCCGGCGGCAATTCGAACTCAATTTCCAAAACATTCACGCCCACATATTCTGGAAACCATACACTCATCGTTCGGGCTACATCAGCAGTTACTGACGACGAACCGATGAATGATGCATATACCTCGACGCTTACTGTTGCACATTCTTACTTCAACTGTGACGCATTGACTGGTTGGACTGTAGGGGCGGAATGGGGTATCAGTACAGACACTGGACTCTCTATGGGCAGCAGTTGCCATGTAGGCAACGGCCAAGCATCATCCTATTCGAACAATTTAGCGACATCTCTTACAACTCCCGTAATGGATATGTCTGATGCTGTATCCAGTCCGACACGTACCAACGGTCTGAGTTTTTTCTACACTGGCAGTGCCGCCACCAATGATCGACTCAAGGTACAGGTCAAAACCGCGTTCGGCGGATGGTTTGATTTAACGACGGTTCAAGGAACGGTTGACCAAAGTTTCGTTGACGGGCAAGATTACCGAACCTTTTCAGTGAATGACGGAGGTATTGTCTCGCCATTGATCCCGGTCCCTCAGGAGCACTACCATTCTCAAACACAATTCCGATTTTTGTTCGAATCCGATGCCTCAGTTTCCGATATTGGATATTATTTGGATGAGTTGGTAATTGTATACGACCAGAAAGTACGCCCTGAGGAATATTCGCTCGCATCAAACGGCATCTCAACTGTAGGTTCAACACCCGGGCAGTGGGGGGCAGTACGCGTTGAAGTTACCAACGATGGTAACATTTCAGATTCTGTCCTCCCACAAATTGTAGGTTTGCCAATGGATTGGGAGGTCTATTATGCAAATACAAATGGAGTATCAATCAATGAAGAATCAGGTGTACTTCTATCGCCGGGGCAATCGAAACTGATTGACATCAAAATTAAGCCTGATGTGAATGCAACAACCGGATTTACACAAATGACGTTCCGTGGAGTGTCGAGTCAATACTCGTCAGTCAATACGACCCTCCCCCTGCAATTTCAAGTAATGCCGGATCGTGAACCGTATATTGTTCAGCCCGAGTTTGCCCCCTCATGCCCACCAGGTAGTTCCTGCCCATTTTCTGTAGAAGTACAAAACATAGGTGATGCTACAGATGTTTTTGAGTTGGAAATTGGCTATACAAACTTAGGGGCTGGATGGAGTGTTAATTTTGGATGGACACAAAACGAGGATGTTCTCGTCCGACCAGACACACCCGTTCAAGTTGATTTCCTCCTTACAGTCCCGCAAAATGCCATACCGGATTCAATGTTTGAGTTCACACTGATGGCTACATCACAGAACAGTTCGATGCGTACGCATACTCAGAGTATTGATGTTTCAGCATCGATGGTAAGCGATGCAGAGGTAGGGATGACGTATGAACAATTGAATCGTGATTGGGAAGTCGATGCCGGTGGCACTGTTACTCTTGAGTATACAATATGGAACAATGCGAGTCGGCAAGATATATTTTCAATCGACCTCTTGTACGTGGACCAAGGAAACTGGATCATTGAAGCACCACCTGCTCAGGCAGCTGTAGTAAACGGTGAGTCCTTGACTACATTTCGAATAGATATCACTTCCCCTACCACTGCGCAAGCAGGGGACAGTGCACCATCTATTACTCCTTCAATCACATCTCAACGGAGCGGAATGTACTTTGAAGGCTCTGAATTTAATGGAATTTCTGTGCGAACGGTGAGTGATTTGAGTTTATCAATTGTTGAAGCACCAATGAAGCTAAAACCAGGTGTTCCAGTGAAAATGACACTCAATGTAGAGAATAATGGCAATGGGCCGGTGAATGCTGTCATCTCAACCAATTCAATCCCCAACACTTGGACATGGTGGATGCGAATCGGAGATATGAACCATACGGGGCCAATCGGACTTTCTGCACCATATGATGTCGAAGATAAAGTCAATGTAGATATTATGATTTATTTGCCGAGTGAAGAACGCGCCGGAGAAATACATACGATTTCATTCCGCGTCGATAGCAGCGACGGACTTACCGATTCAATGGGTGAGGATAATTCAGTCGAATTTGATGCTATTACTGCTTCTGTAAGAATTCCAGCAATTGTTTCCAACCTCATGGAAACAACTGCATCTGTAGGAGGGACTGCATCTGTCAACATCTCTGTGATGAACATTGGTAATGCTGTTGACGATTCGTTCAAAATTATGGCAAGTGTGTCATCATCTCCACCAAATAACGAACTGTTGAGCTTTCTAAGTATAGGCGAATCCGGAGCATCAAGGCCACTCAATGAATTGAGTACAATCACGATGACACCCGGGCAAGAAATGAAAATCACTGTCGATTTATTGATTCCGGATTCTATGAAACTTAACAGCAGAATAGTGGTTAGTTTCGATGTTATTGCCGGCGACACGGGTGATGGCAGTCCCTTTGAATTGGTCCATGAAGTGTTAATCCTCGTCGATTCACAGCGTGACCTTGAAGTAGAATTGAGCCAAAAATCTGACAACACGAAAATGTCTGGCATTCCTGTATCGTTTTGGGTAAATCTGTCATCAGCATCCAGCAGAACTGAATCGTTCCAACTCGATATATCCAAGCCTGAGGGATGGCAAATTGTATGTCTAGGACTATTAATGAACGAAACAGGCCGCACATTTGTCTTTGAGCCAGGTCACATGACCCTGCAAACAACCGATGTTCGTTGTGAACTTCATCGGTTGAACGGTCCAACTGAAGGAACGCTAGCCCTCTCCGTGGCATCCGATGATGGAGTACTGCTTTGGAACGACGAACAATCCTTTGTATTCCAAATCGCTCAAACAGATCAGTTTGAGATTGATGCTGAAGTCTTAGCGACTTCCATTGCGGGAATCCTGTTTATTGCCATTCTTTTGACACTCTTACTGCGTAAACGAACACACAACAATGGTTCTTATGAATCAGAACTGACTGTTAAGGAATTACCTGGAATGCTGTATGATGATGTGTCCCGCGGGCCTCCAATCTCTACGACCACCCAAGTTGCAACACCGACTTCTGCCACCAATACAGGCCCTGAATTACCGCCCGAAGGTTTGCCACCAAACTGGACAATGGAACAATGGCAGTATTATGGCCAGCAGTACCTCGATGCGAAACAGTAACAACCACAATACATGAGGATTGTAATATGGAGTCAGCTGCATACCCTGCCGCATGGTATCTTCTGTGGGCAGTAATTGCTGCGTGTGGTGTAGGTACATGGTTTCTAAGGAACTTTACCGAACGACTTGAAGAAACTCGTCTGGTCGCCTTTACCGGTGTTGCAGCAATGGTTGTTATGGTCGTTTGGACTTTTACCGAATTTTGAGGGACTGGAATGGAGATAGCAGACAGTGACAGCCACCGATATGCTGACGCATATCCCTGCAGGTTGCCGGTGTGGTGGGCACGGACAGGTGAGCCAGGCCCACATATCGAACAGGAAGGAGTTACTGGAATGCTGATCATCCTTCGAATCGAAAAGCGATTCAATCGTTTTGAACGAATATTGGCGAAGGTGATGCGCGCTCCACGAGAAGTCCGGCGTCCACTGGATCGAATGAACAGCATGTTGTGGGAGCTCTGTGATGGCTCACGTAGTTTTCAAGAAGTGTGTTCAGCGATGGACGCTACGTTTAACGAGGATATTGCGCCTCCTGTTGACCGTACTGCTTCAGGGATTGATGCCCTCAAATCTCGTAATCTCATGACATTTCTTAGCCAACCGTTTACCGGAAAATGGTCGACATCACCTGGAAATACTCCAATCCATCAAACTTTGGCCGAGGCAGATGAACGTCGTGGATATGATATCGAACCAAGGTCAGAAAGTGAACGTACCGGAATTATAGGAGTCGGTTCAGACGATCCACAGGACGACCAATCATTGTAACTGTGCCGTCATCAAACCATGGTCGTTCCATGAATTGCCCGTGTTCCGACAAAAACAGGGCAAGTGACTCCACATCTCCACGGTTTACGTTCGATGTGTCGATGAGTTTGATGCCAGTATCCTTCCACCGGACAGCTTCAGCAATATCGCCATCAAGGCGGGTAAGCATCGAAAGCAGAGTATCGAAATTCAGTGGTTTCGATAGATAGAGGTGGATGTCAACATCCAACGACGAGTCAGCGCACAGTTGTACGGCTTGTCGTGATTTTGAACAACGTGGGTTGTGATACAAGACGGGCATATATCACCCTCCCGACTCGGCATTAAAGTGGTTGCCAAACGAGTCGTAATCCAATACCATCCGATTTTTGGTGGTGCAAAGCCGAACCTCGAGAAGAACACCGGGTTGAGTCGGATTCAGTGAACCATGAGCCGCCTCTATGGACACGACGTAGTGACTCGCCAGTGAAAGCCTCTTGTTGAGAAGTATGCAGTGAATAATCCGGAGAGAAATGATCTTGACACCATTCGCTCACTTGCCCGTGCAAATCAAGGAAACCCCAAGGATTGGCTTTCTTTTGGCCTACTTCTCTGGTTGAAGCGCCTGCATTGCCAGCATGCCATCCATAATCGTTCAAATCGCTATCACGGTTTCCAAACGACCATCTCGATGATGTACCTGCTCTCGAAATGTATTCCCACTCTGACTCTGTTGGCAACCGCCATACACCGGTAAATCCTAGGCGTTCAGTACCGTTGTCAATTTCATTAAGTCGTGTTGTAAACTCTTGCGCATCGTCCCAAGATATTTGTTCAACGGGGCGAAGCCCTGCTGCCCATCCGTCCGTGAAGCAAGACGGATTTACCTCCATAATGGCCTGCCAATGTGCTTGAGTAACAGGCCGTTCACCACAAAAAAAAGGCTCAGTAATTGATACTGGATGGGGTGGTTGTTCTGAGCGAGTTCCCTTTGCATCACCCATCACATATTCTCCTGGTTCAACAAGAAGGTAGCGGCCTCCGTACTCGTCATCAAAGAACGGGCGTGAGTCTGACATGGAATCACTCGTCACGAGAGTTCAGCATCTCTGCAGTTTGGAGCACAGAGTCAACAAGACCATGCAAGCGTTCAACAGTTTTGGGGTCCGTAAATTGCCCATCATCATCGAACGCTTCCTTGACATGTCCGACAGACAGTTGCTCTGGGACAGGCCATGCATGGAGCCATCTCAACATGACACGCATGTGATTGAGGGTGTTGGCGTTTTGGATGCCACCTAGCGTACTCATTAGGCCGAATGCTTTCCCGCCGACATGTTTGTCGTAAAGCCAATCGAAGGTGTTTTTCATGACACCTGACATCGTACCATGATATTCTGGCGAGCAAACGAGAAACGCATCAGATTCGGATGCGAGTGCCTGGAATTCTTTGACGTGGTCGTTATCCCAACACCCATCCTCGCCGACGAATGGTAATGGTTTTTCATTGCAATCCCAAAACGTCACTACTGCACCTTTAGAACGAGCATAATCAAGAGCATGATTTACCATCATTCCACTTTTCGATGTAGATCTGTACTCGCCAGATAGGCCAAGGATTCGTATTTTCGTATCACTCATGACTATGACTCATGAAGGAGGTTTTTGAATATAGTGTCAAAATACGAAGGACAACAAGAAGCAATGCTTATGCCGGTCGGTTATCCGCTTCGGTATGGTGACACCATGGAAGAGATAGGCAGTTCTCCCAGCGACACGAATGCCGTTTCGGATGCCGTTGCTGAATCCATGGCCGCAGCATTGCGTTCAGCGGGTCTTGGCGACATGGTCGAACATGTTGATGTGAAGCAAATGGGATATTCGGAAAATGTTCTTGAGCGGGTCATCAAACAACACGCAATACAAGACCGAGAAGGATTTCTGGCTTTCGCACACACCATGGATGAAAACGACAATAATTACCTCAGCGAAAATGAACTCCAAAATGCTGCATTGAAATGGCTTGAGCATCAAACGCAAGTGCTAGACGCACCTGAAATTGATGAAGAAAACACGGTTGAATACCTCCTACAACTCGGCGAAGAATGTTCGCGGAAACACGATTCCAAAGGGGCCTTGGCCGCATTCAATAAGGCCATTGCACTTGACCCTTCATGTGACATGGCTTGGTTCAACAGGGGTGTTCTCCTCGAAGCAGAGCAAGATGCGAGAGGTGCACGTCAGGCCTTCCAGATATGTCTAGACATCAACCCGGACAATGCTCCAGCCACAGCAAACATTGCCACATTACTCGAACGAATCGGCGATGATGCCGCTGCGTATGAAATGGCTGTCAAGGCTCTCAAATTCTTCCCTGGGCACCCCATGCTCCTCGATGTAAAGACACGATGTGCTGAAAGTGGTATTAAGATGCCAATGGAGGCGATGCCGATTCAAGAACCTACTCAAACATTCAACGAAGTCGAAGTTGAAAAAGTGATGAAAGAAACCGGTGTTACTGACAAAGAGGCTGTACTCGCAGAAGCGCTTCACCACGATGACGATTCAAACCAACATTTGGAGTATCAAGAACTCAAATCCGCTGCAACTGTAGTAGCAGCCACGCAAGAAATTCAGCAAGTCATTGAACAAGCGGAAGTTCATGCACCGGTCGCACCTGAACCAATAATCGAAGCGGTGAAGGAAGAACCACTTGACCTCGATATACTTGTCGAACAAGCAACTGGTTTGATTCGCTCTGGCGATGCAAAGGGTGCGCTTGAACTACTCAGTCCTCACCTGAAAACTATAGGTGCTGAACATGCCGGTGCTTGGCGTATTGCAGGTGGGGCAATGGCTCGTTTAGAACTCGACGACCATGCAATATCTGCTCTACAGCACGCACAAACTCTCGACCCAAATCAAGGAACCGGTTGGTTCAATCTTGGATCCATACACCAACGTCGTGGTGAGACGAACGAAGCTGTTGATTGTTACTTGAAGGCAATGAATGTGCAATCTGATTATCTCAAGGCAGCGAGCAAGTGCAGCCAATTATGTCATGAGATTGGTGATGTTGAAAACTTCCTGAAAGCGTCACGGACGGTTCTTCGAATTGAACCGAAGAACCCTGTCCGCGAAGAGTTCATTCGAATTCTAGTCGAACTTGCTGAAGGTGAAGCGAATGTTTTGGAGAGCGTACATGGGATTCCGCCGACACTTCCAGAAGGACCGCATCTCGCATCTGAAGCCATTGAATACTTGGGTCCGGGGCAAACTGCAATGCATGCAAGAGCATATACAGCGGCTAAAAAGGATGTCCAAGCAGTAACAATTTGGAAATCAATGATTAAACAAGACGGTGAAAACCCTGACATTTGGCGAGGATTAGCCCGCTCGCTTGAAGCGGCTGGAGATTTGGCAACTGCCGAAAAGTGCCATCGAAAAGCAGATTCTTTAAGCGGAGTAACGGCTGTTCAGGAGCAAGTCTCTACTCAAGTTTTGGGAAATGCACCTGTGGCTCTAAATGCAACAAGTCCAGCACCAGCCTATGAGACAACGCCATCTCCGGCACCCGCTCCAGGAATTGTACCGGATCCTACCCCCACTCCAGCCCCTGCATTTGAGCAAACTCTAACCCCGGCTCAGTCATTTGAGCCAACTCCTGGGCTCGATATGGCGCCAGTCCAATCGAGTCAAGACCCTCGCGAACAGGAAGCGGACTACTACATGAACGCACTCGGCTTACAAACACCAGCATCAGATGTTAAGCAACAAACACCAAATGCTCCATCTTCATTACTCACAGATTCAGCAATTCTACTCGAACAAAGAGAAACTGTTCCGAGTGCTGTTGTACAGGAGCCACAATCATCGTTTGACCTTACACAAGCAGCAGCAGATGCTCAACGATTGGTCTCGAACTCAGCCAACGCAGAAGTCGACTCAAGTTCGGTAGCAAACCAAGACATTGCTTGGTATAATCAGGGCGTAGGCCTCATCTCCGACGGAAAGTTCAGAGAGGCACTTTCATGCTTTGACAGAGCATTGCCTTCGTTCACTGGCAACGAAGAAATGCTCATCCGAATCCTCAACGGTAGGGGTAACGCATTTTACTTCATGGAAGAATACCCTAAATGCGTCGAGTCATATCACCAAGCAATGCTGATACGTCCAGCAGAAGTTCAAGGGAAAACCCTCTACAATATGGGCAGTGCATATGCCGAAATGGAACGGTATCCGGATGCAATAAAATGTTTTGAGCAGTCGGTTCCACGCGGCCTCAGCCCAGAAGAAGTCAAGCGAGCCAAGGAACAAATACGACGGTGTGCAATACTCCAAAAGGAAACTGTTCGCAAAAACAAGCGCCGATAAATTCTATCGTTGGGCGGAAAAATAGAAACAGGTTCATAGAGAAGTGATGTTTGGGTCTAACATGGACTGCGGTACATGCGAAACTTCGAGCCCCGTGCAATTGATGACTCCAGAAGTCGTCGATGTAAATTTGAGCATCTCAAATAAGGCACAAGAAATGCTCTCTGATGCGTTTGGAGATGATCGCTCCATGGCATTGCTCGTAGGAGTTTTGTCCGGTGGTTGCTCTGGTTACATGTACGACTTGCAAATAGTTGAGGATACTGACCAAAATTGTCAAGAAATAAACATTGATGGATTTAGAGTTCTAGTCCCGAACGCATCCAGTCACCTTCTTGATGGCATTGAAATCGACTATGTGGATCGACTCATGGGCGGTGGATTCAAAATTAACAATCCAAACGCTGAATCCTCTTGCGGATGCGGCGAATCCTTTGCATGAGGTAGTCCTCATGAGAGTGTTTCAACTCGACTCGTACGTTTTGCTCCTTTCTGGTAAAGATTGCCTTCCGTTTCTTGATGGTTTATCAACCAATAGAGTCGATGGAACATGCACGACAGTATTCACAAAACCGAATGCGAAGATCATCGACATGGTCGATGTAATTTGCGTTGGTGAAAATGTGGCAATTGTAGGCCACAATGAATTCAAAGTCAATCTTGTCAACCATCTTAACCCGCGTATACTGCAACAGGATGTTCAAATCCGGGATATTTCTGATTTCAATAATGTGTTTATATCAGTGGACAAGTACCCTGAAACTGATAACGTCACCAGTGTGGAAACATTCCGGGGGTGGATTCTTGTTGCCCCAAAATCAGTGCGAATTGATGCCACGATGGAGGAAGAAGAGTTCAATGAATACCGCATTGAGAAAGTAATTCCGCATCCTGGCCGCGAGATAACATCTTCCTCCCACCCCTTTAACTGTGGATTGCATCACCTTGTTCATGAATCGAAAGGATGTTACGTCGGTCAAGAAATACTTACACGAATGCGTAGTCGGAACAACACGGGGAAATCGCTGATTCAGGTGAAAGGAAATCCAATTGATGCGACGACGAGTGGGAAAACTCATTCCCTTGCCATACGCAGGGATTGATTGTGAAGACACAAGAGCAATTCATTCGCATGAATGCGTGAACTAACACAATGATTCAAGAAGACTGTGATTCCTCAGTATCCAAGAAGTTCCTTCAACTGGGATTTGTAGAAATTACCGGAGCCCTGAAGAGATTCCAGCTCACTATCCGACAATTCAAGTTCAAGGATACGCTCAATACCGCCTGCACCAAGAATGACTGGCACACCAATGTAGACATCATCGAGACCGTACTGACCTGTCAAATGTGCCGAGGCAGGGATGAGGCGCTTTCGATCGTTGAGAACTGCTTCTGCCATTACTGCTGCTGCCGAACCGGGAGCGTAGAATGCTGAGCCACGTTCAAGCAACTTGACAATTTCTCCACCTCCTGAGGCGGTCCTCTTGCAAATAGCATCAATTGTATCTTCATCAAGCAGATGAGTGATTGCAATACCACCAACGGTTGTGAACCGTGGAAGTGGAACCATTGTGTCACCGTGACCTCCGAGTACCATTGCTTGAACATCCTCTTCGGAACAACCGACAGCCTGAGCAACAAAGTGAGTCATACGTGCACTGTCAAGAACTCCAGCTTGCCCGCATACGCGGTTAGCAGGAAATCCTGTCACCTTTTGCATATGATAGGTCATCAAATCGAGTGGATTGGTGACCATGACAATGGTTGAATCTGGCGCATGGTCGCGAATTCCTTCGCCAACTTGCTTGACTATACCTGCATTCTTAGCGATTAAATCTTCGCGAGTCATGCCAGGTTGTCTTGGGAAACCTGATGTAACAACAACAACACTTGCACCTGCAATGTCATTGTAGTCTGAAGTGCCTGTAATCGAACCGTCATAGTTCAATACTTGGCCGTTTTGAGACATGTCAAGGGCCTTACCCTTGGCGAACCCTTCGTATATATCGAGTAGAACGATATCTGCAATTTTCATTTGTGCGAGTACAAATGCGCATGTTGCTCCCACGTTTCCTGCTCCAATGACTGCAATTTTTCTTCGGTGATTTGCCATAATGTATCCCACTATGCTCCGTCCAACACTCGACCATCAATAAGCAACATGGTTCATCATGTCAAATGGTAAATCTTGAACGGCTCAATATTCTGTAATTCTGAACAGAAACCTCACCCGAATTGAGCGTGTTCTCTAAGAACCCCCTCTATGTGGCAAGAACATCCCCAGTCACTCTTAGCGACTAAATGGGGTTGAGGCAATTGTATGAAAATTGGAGTACCAATGGAACCTGAGGGCGAAACGAGAGTTGCAATCACTCCAATGAGCATGAAGAAGTTGCTAAAATCTGGATTTGAAGTACTTGTGCAGAAAGGTGCCGGCGTTTCATCGAACTATTCCGACTCAGCATATGAGGCAGCAGGAGCAAAAGTCGTTTCGAGAAAAGAAGCGCTCTCATGCGACACTGTCATCTCAATTCGCTATCCGGGGTTGGATGGAATCTCCAAGGGAACACAGATTGCCTGCGTAGCAGACCCATTCCGAAACCCAGAACATGTCCAAGAATGCATTGATGCTGGTGTAACACTACTCTCGATGGACATGATTCCTCGGCGTCTTTCTCGAGCCCAATCAATGGACGTAAATTCAAGCCAAGATAATCTAGCAGGTTACAAGGCAGTTCTACTCGGCGCTGCACATGTCCCAAAGGGAATTCCAATGATGACCACATCTGCTGGAACAGTTCGACCTGCAAAGGTTGTTATCATGGGTAGCGGGGTTGCCGGACTACAAGCAATAGCAACTGCAAAGCGGCTTGGTGCAGTTGTATACGCATCAGACGTTCGAAAGTCCGCTGCTGAGCAAATCGAATCGGTTGGTGGCAGATTTATCGAAGTCGATGGCATGGATGACTTCGAAGACGAATCAGGATATGCAAAACCACTCACTCCGGAATTTATCCAAAAAGTCAACGACACAGTATGTGGCGTTGCATCCGATGCTGATATCATCGTTACAACGGCACGAATTTTTGGACGCCCAGCACCAATTACTGTTCCATCGAGCGCAATTGCGAATTTCAAAGCCGGAGCAGTCGTAGTAGACATGAATGCAGATGTGGGTGGCAACTGTGAAGACACCAAAGCCGGTGAAATTATTACCACCAAAAACGGAGTGATCATAGTAGGTACATCGAACCTCCCCGGAACAATAGCAACAACAGCAAGCATGTTGTATTCAAACAACTTGACGACATTCATCACATCGTTGGTCAAAGAAGGTGAACTCATCATCAACGATGAAGACGACATTTTAGTCGGTGCACCAGAAGGCTCAGATTTCTATGTCAACGGCATGGGCGGTGTTCTGCTCTGCCATGAGGGTGCATTGCATCCAAAACAAACACGCCTTGGAGGTGTTCTCTGATGGAACCTGCATTTTTAATTGGAAACGTAACATTATTCATACTCGCTATTTTCCTCGGTTTCGAATTGATTACAAAGGTACCAGCAACCTTGCACACACCACTTATGAGTGGAGCAAATGCAATTTCTGGCATCAGCATCATCGGTGCATTGTTTGGTTCAAACGTGGCGTTCGATGGCGGAGAAACTGCTCTTTCGGGGCTCCTTGCATTCGTCGCAGTCGTTCTCGCAATGATCAACGTAGTAGGCGGTTTTGCCGTCACCAACAGGATGCTCAACATGATCGCTGGAAAGAAGCGCGGAGGTGCTTGAAATGGAAGATTGGGTTTCAGTCGGATATCTTATCTCAGCGGCGTTGTTTATCTTCGGGTTGAAAAAACTCGGCCATCCAAAGACAGCACCGTTTGGAAATCAACTCGGTGCAATGGGTATGCTTGTTGCCGTTATTACGACGATATTGGAAATGCAACTTACAGGCGAAGGAGTCGTTGATTGGACCTTAATCGCTGGTGGCATTGTTCTTGGTTCGTTGATCGGTTATTGGATGGCTGTCAAGGTCGAGATGACCGGCATGCCGGAACTGGTTGCTTTGTTCAATGGTTTTGGCGGTGCTGCATCAGCGCTAGTTGCCCTTTCTGAAATTCAAAAATACATCGTTGAACCATCCGGGGTGCCTACGGGGCTCGAGATTACAGTAACCATGGTAGCCGCTGGTCTTTCTGCCCTCGTCGGATGGATGACGCTTACTGGCTCACTTTTGGCAATGTACAAACTCAAAGGTGGTGTCGAAGTATTCGGAAAGTGGATACGAACACCAACATGGGGGCCTACATGGCTTAATCCTGTCAAGGTGCTCTTGTTCCTAGGCGTCATTGCCCTCATTATCGCAAGTATTGATGACCCGACAAATGAACAGTACCTTTGGGGAATCATCGGCATTTCATGTATCCTCGGAATCATACTGGTCCTTCCAATTGGTGGGGCTGATATGCCTGTTGTCGTATCTCTGCTCAATTCCCTCTCAGGAATTGCCGCAGCATTCACGGGATTCATTATCGGTAATTCAGTCCTCATCATCGCAGGTTCTTTGGTAGGCGCTTCAGGTCTCATTTTAACCTTCATAATGTGCAAAGCAATGAATCGGAAACTCATCGATGTACTGTTCAAGTCCTTTGGTGGAGATGGTGAAAAGCAATCATTGACGCGCACAAAGGTAGGCTCTGACGCAGACGAAGTTGCTATGATGCTCGATGGGGCACAGAAAGTCATCATTGTCCCCGGATACGGTATGGCAGTCTCTCAATGCCAACATGCAGTCAAGGAATTTGCAAACATTATGGAAGAGAAATTCGATACTGAAATCAAGTACGCCATCCATCCAGTAGCTGGCCGAATGCCAGGTCACATGAATGTCCTGCTCGCAGAAGCAAATGTGCCGTATGAACAACTCATTGAAATGGATGAAATTAATGGTGAATTCCCTGAATGTGATGTTGCTCTGGTGATAGGTGCAAACGACACTACAAACCCTGCAGCACGCAGTGGGGAAGGGCCGTTAGCGGGAATGCCCATTATCGATGCTGACAAAGCACGAACCGTTGTGATCATCAAGCGTTCACTCTCGGTAGGCTATGCTGGCGTCGATAACGACCTCTTCTACATGGACAAAACCATGATGCTCTTTGGCGACGGTAAGGCCATGATGGGCGATTTGAACACGGCTGTCAAAGAAATTTGAAGTGTTTGAGTTCGATACGATTCATGCCCCTTAGGGGCATGGGGAAAAGGAACGTTCAAAGGGCGGCGGTGTGTCGAAAGTAACAGGTGGGACCATGCTATCACGCAACTCTCGAGTCTTGATACTTGGATTGATTGCCCTGCTCTTGATTGCACCCGCTCTCGCAATGCCTGGTGGACCTCCATGGAAGAGTGGAGATAATCTTACTGTAGAGGTCGGATGTACGTGTCACGGAGACGGTGCAGCATCGAATGATGTTGTAGTATCAATATCAGGCGTCCCACGTGCATACACGCTCGACCAGTCCTATGAGTTCACTGTTTCTCTGCAGCACGCTTCAAACGCTGAAGGCGGATTTATGCTATGGGATTACAACAATGGCGCACTTACTCCCGGGGAAGGCTCACAGGCCGTTGCAGATGAACCAGGAGCGCTCTCACAGTCTGCAGTAGGTAACGACTGGGTAGTCACATGGACTGCGCCAAGTTCCGATGTAGGAATCATTCCGTTCCAACTTGTTGGTAACGCTGTCAACGGTAACGGAAACTTTGATGCTGGAGACACATGGAACATTGTTTCGTTCTCGATTAGCCCACCAGATACTGCTACCAATGACGATGAGGAAAACCTTGCCCTGCGTACAATCAGCGTAGGTGATTATGAATCTCTCTTCGTCGCTGTTGAAGACCCTGAAGCTATTGAAGCAGAGCGACAAGAGAAATTAGCACACCAATTCTTCGATGAAGGAAATATCTACTACTTCTTCACGCTCTCAATCATTATCGTTGCTGCTGTCATTCAAGGCGAGTTTTATGAACGAAAGTTTGGCGGAGGTCCCGAGCACCTGGACAAGAGCCTCGCTATACCTCAAGGGGTTCGGCGCGGAGCCCTTTCGGCAATACTTCTTGTTGGATTTGCTTGGACTGTAGACAATGAACAGTCTTGGGAAGTACTTCTTTCCGTCGGAATGCTCACGCTGTGGGCCTTTTTTGGCGTCTACCGAACCATCGTTCAAGCACGTGCACCTGCACAGGCAAAAGACCTCGTTTGAATCTCCGACTCCTCCAAGGGAACTGAGGGAATCCTATGTCTCTACAACTTGAATTGGACAATGATCGGCATATTCAAGATCACTTGAATGAGCTCACATCAAGGACAACTCTGGTCTTCTTTTTGGCAACTGTATTCACCATTTGCTGGCTAACTCAGATTGATCAAATATTGAATCTCGTTCTGAATCGACTGAACCCCTGTGATGATGGTTGCCTTAATCTGTATGACCCGGCACGTTGGAGCGCAGTTCGTTGGATGAGCGCGGCCATCCTCGGCATTGGTACTGCCACGCCCGTCGCTTTTTATCACGGATGGAAATTTGCAAGACCGGGTCTTCTACCAAATGAACAACGCTGGATTGCATCATGGTTCATTGGGGGTGGGTTGGTGCTGGGACTCGCAGTAATCACAACTGTAGGTATTGTATTTCCATTCCTCTTCCAAACCGGTCACCAAACGCATGAGTCGATGATGTTAGACGCTCGGTACGATGCGGTACACATGCTCTCAATGGCAGTTGCTGTCGTGTGGACACAAGTGATAGTCGCATGTGCACTAAGTGCGATGGTTCTAGCAGGTACGTATGGGATGCTACATCGAGAAACGGCAGATTGGTGGAGATTCCGGGTATATGGCATAGTCCTATTGTTGCTGTTAGCGTCACTACCTGAGTACGGTGGATTCGCACTCATACTCACCGTATCAGCGATAGGGGTTATCGAGCGTGGTAGTCGGAGGTGGCTGCAAGCCGAACCACCACTTTTCAATGGAAAAAATCCGATAATGGATTCAGACGGAGGTGTCCGGAACATGCTGTTAGTAGACTGTTCATGCGACGGTGCAGCGAACAGTATTCCACAGAACGCTGAGGCGCCAATTGCGGTAATGCCAGTGAGAACTCTCTGTCATTCGACCAAGGAGCAAGAAATGGTTCTCGAAGCCGCCCTGAGACACAGACTTACCGATGTAATCATTAGTGGTTGCACAACAGATCCGCTACCTGATGGCTTCAAGCAGAATTGCCGTTCTATTGGTTGTAAATTGCGAGGCCTAGACATGCTGGAATTGCAGTCCTATCGCACACTGCCATCACCGTTCAATATTACAGAATTTGAATTGAAGATGATGAGCTTAGAAGACCCCTGGTCGAAACAAAGCATACCCGGTAGAATATATGATGCGGTAAAGGACAAAGTCGAAATCGAACTTCTTCTTGACACACGGAGCAAAGAACATACTTGGGGGATGCAATTGGAGCCGCAACAAATACTCATTCACTTGGACAAACAAACTGCCAACCGTGTAGAAGAACGACTGAACTCTTTACCAATTACAATTCAGCAGTTGTAACATCAGTAAGTCCAAGCATTGAAACACTTCACCATTCTGCACTAAAGCATGAGTCCGAGGTTTGGAGTACCAGTCCTCATTGCATT
>JABIWF010000125.1 GCA_018701175.1 Methanobacteriota archaeon | reverse complement strand
TGATTTGAATAAGGGTTCTTCTATCAATCATTTATGGCGACACCACTCCAGTTTCCAGATATCCCACCTTCTGGGCCATGGGACGGATATGTTTTGGTCGTTATTTGGCTCCCGATGGTCTTGCGTTTATTCCTCTTAGTGGTGCCTTTCCGCCGAGCAATATCTCAACTCGCACCTCATTCGGGCTGGGCGCTCAAACAAATGCGTGAGTTGCCAGTCAAAGGTTTTGGAATACTGGCAATGAATGAAATTTTAGCGTTTAGTATTCCTCCGCTGTTGGTTTATCTGGTTCGGATGACGAGTGATCCGCTCGGCTGGCAAGAATGGAGCGAAGTCTCCGATACAGGTTTCGCAATGTTGACTCTGTTTTTGTTCGTCTGGATTTTCTTTGATTTACTCCGCATAAGCCGAGTCCGTCGAATGATGAAAGCGGTCGAGAAGAGAGATATAGCGAAACTCCGAAAGGTGGCCGATGCTGGATTGGGCATACGTCGATGGTTAACGAAATTCTCTGGAAAAGAAAAGAAAACAGATGAAGAAAACCAAACCAGCCTCAAAGAAACAAGCAAGAGTGTAGCCAAGAATTCACTCGCAGTATGGGGTGCACGCGTATTAGCAGTACGAAAGTTGACACCACAAGGCCTTCTTACTGGCCTCGCCATTGGTGCGGCAGTAGAAGTCGCCAAAGCAGGTGCTGGGAAAATTACGGATTCAGTCGACAAGAAAATGCAAGAGGAATTTGATAAGATTGCTGAAGTGAATACAATGACTTTACTGAAATTATTACTCAGAGACCTTGCGATGGGTATTTTGCCGTTGTTCCTCTTGGCTTATTTGCCAATTCTTCTCGGTTGATTTCTCCGCCATGTTCATTGAGCAGCGTCTCAGCCGTTGACATGAGGGACGACCGTGTCAATGCTTATTCTCATGCGCCATGGACAATCAATGTGGAATGCTGCAAACTTGTTTACCGGATGGGTCGATGTTCCTTTGACCCAGAAAGGTATCGATGAAGCGCTTGACGGCGGTCGTAAGATTGCCCATTTGCCGATTGACGAAGTACACACATCAGCGCTCATCCGTGCTCAAATGACGGCAATGTTGGCCCTTAGCCAACACCAATCGGGTAAAACTCCAATCTTCCAATACGAGGATTCCGGGGAATCAACGGCTTCCAATGAAGGGAAAATGGCAGCTTGGGCTCAGATGAACGAACAAGCCGACACCTCAAACATTCTACCTGTTTATGCGTCATGGAAACTTAATGAGCGAATGTACGGCGATCTACAAGGCTTGAATAAACAAGAAACTCGAGTGAAGTTTGGAGATGACCAAGTGAAGATATGGCGGCGTTCATACGATGTTCCTCCACCAAATGGAGAGAGCCTTGAGTTAACCGCAAAACGAACCCTACCTTACTTCTCTGCATCCATCCTCTCGTCCATCGACAACGGCAAAAATGTATTTGTGGCAGCGCACGGGAATTCTCTACGAAGCATCATCATGGACCTTGAAGGTCTTTCGCGAGATGAAATTCTGTCGTTGGAAGTCCCAACGGGTGTGCCTCTTGTTTACCGACGAGAAGACGGCGGCTGGACTCGCCTCACCGAGTTTTGAGGCGTTTGCTATGGACCGTTCCACCCTTCAGAAGCGAGGTATTCTTCTCGTTCTCCTTATCAGTTCACCTTGGCTTTTGTGTCAAGCATGGATCGCAGTTGGCGCACCAGATGAAGCGTTCACTGCCATGCCATCGTGCCCTGATACAAGTTACAATTGCGCTCATTTGGGCGGTGGAGATACCTATCGAATGGACGGAGAATACACGCTAACCCTCAATGCCACGGTTGAACAAGTTTGGTCGCAAGTAGAGCAATACATCGATGACTCGGGTTCAGAGGTATTGGTTGATGAAACAATGGATTCGGGAGAACGCTATGTTCACTTCGTTGAGCGAACGACGTTTTGGCGCTTTCCAGATGACATCTCAATCTCTGTGCAACCTCTTGCAGACGGTTCTTCAAGTCAATTAGAGATGAATTCACAGTCTCGGCTCGGTCAAAGCGATCTTGGCGTCAATCCAAATCGTATCGACAGCATCTATCAAAAAATCGTCAACGGTTTATGATGAAGGAAGTGCTTCCCAACCGTATGGGAACCCATCCTCATTCACCATAACAACATTGATTCCAAGTCCATTCTTACGGAATGCAATCAATTGGATTTCGTGTATTTTATGCCCACTTGGAGCAACACCGAGCACCTTGAGATTTTGACGAAAGAAAAACGAACGTTTTCGACTTTTTGGCTGCTCGGGTTGTGCTTCGACACCTACACGTCTGCGCACTCCGTCGACATCATCGAACCAAGGTAGTGGCCCTTCAGGAGAGAATCTCAAGCCAAGAATCATGTCAACACCAGGCGTTTCTTGAGCGGCATCGGCATCGGCATTGCTCGGAATTGCTGGAGCATTTGGATGAGTATGAAGCCAATGGGTAAAGCGCCCAGCCCGAGAGCCACGTGAGGTGGAGAACATATCATCTGTCCAGTCTTCAGGGAGGTGATGAACGGAATACGAATCGCCGCGATTCACGATGTGAGCCTCGCCTATCACGAAGCCTTGTCCTTGAAACAGGCCGTCTGTATGCTCATTCCCCCGAAATCGAGCCTCAACCTCTGTGCGGTGAGGTTTCCCAGAATCAATGTCCATCCCGACAAGAATCTCATCAGGTAATGCCTGTAAAGCCCACCATACCAATTGTTCAAAGATTCGTCCGGGTAAATGGATTTGTGCGGTGTATGATTCGCGGCTGTCGTAGGATTCACGGTTGTAGCTCTCCATGAGTTCCTCGAGCCATGCTTCGACCATCGCAATCGTGTCTTCCAGTTGTTCTTTGTGAATGAAGTCAGCGGTCATGGCGGGAGAAAACCTTTGAAGAAGGTCGTGCCAAGCATCATCATGGCGAGGAAGAAAGGAGGGTTTGGCCGATTCATTGGCGCTCTCACTGGAACGCCATATGAACGACTTTTGAAGCAAGTAGACAAACTTGTGTCTGAACATGAGGACGACGACCGTAAACTCGCTCGAACACTCAATAAGCTCGTGAACATCGTTGGCGAGAACTACGAACAAGAAAACATCGATGAAGAGGAACACGACCTCATCATAGAGGCAATTGAGGAAGTCGACCCGGAAAACCGTTCATTTGGAAAATTGTCCGAAGATGAAGATTCCTTCTATGCAGGTGCTGTTCCTGACGCTCCAGAATTGAAACTTGGTAAGCGTAAAAGCCTCGACGATTTGATGCAAGCCAAAGGCAACGAATTCGTAGGAAGTTATGGGCGAGATGAGTTCGAAGAATTCAAAGCTCGAATGAGCGATGATTTCCTTGCTGAATCCGATGATGCCATACGAAAGGGTGACCATGAGGCTGAAATCCGTACCGAGAACAGAGTGTTTGGTGACGAAAATGAAGAATTAGAACGCCTCAAACAGCAGATTTCACAAGAATCTGGTTTGGTTGATCCTAACGCAGAGGATGCTGAAGAATTTGAAGAAGCGGAAGAAGAGGATTTGGAGGGCTATTCGGTCGACGAAGACGGCGTTGAATGGTTTGAAGATGAAGACGGATACTGGTGGTATCGCGAAGAAGGCCAAGAAGAATGGCAGCCTTACGAAGACTGAACTTCAGGAAAAGTCTCTCAAGTCTGGTAAGTCGCCAGCTCTGCGTTGGCGAGTTTGAATCTGTTGTCCGTCAACCTGTTGCATTTGTGGCATGTTCGGGTCTTGATTTGCATTCTTTTTCTTTGATTTAATTTGATTGTACTGCCACGTGAAACTGAGTACGAACAACACGATCAGCATCATCAGCGTTGAGTTGTTTGAGGTGGTCATCAAGGTAAGCGGGTTACCCGTAAGCAACAACATTGCACCCATAGTCCCCATAGAGCCTAACAATCCAGATACCAGCACTGGAAGCACATTTCTCATCCATCGAACTGAGAAGAAAGCGAGTATAGCCATTACGCCCTGAATTGTATCGCTTTCAACCACTTCGAATCCCTTCCCTTGCAGGAATTCAAAGACACCTGCAAAACTGACGTAAATCAAGAAACCAGCCATCAACCGAATGCTCAACTGAATTGTAGCAGCCATGAAGAATCCACACAATAAAACGAGGCCAATCATGACGTACAATTGGCGTATTTCGACGCCTAATTCAGTAACAAAGGTGTGCGTTAGAGGCGTGATGATGAATCCAATTCCTGCTCCGGTCATTCCAGCAACGAATTGTAACTTTTCGTGACCTTTGAACATTAAGAACAACGATATTGCGAGCATAATAGGGCCAAGATACGGCCCAATACTCGTGATTTCAGTCAATAGGACCGAACCTGCATCGTCAACGGTTGGGCTTGCCATGACGAAGCGTTGGGGTAAGTTGATTTAGGCCTTTCACACGAAAACGGGGAGACTCTGACATATTCAACCATCATGATGGAATTGGTTGCTGATCCCACCATGCTGGTGAAAGGAACCATCGGTCGTCATCCACAGGCCGGTCAATGAGAGGCAGACCAACTGTTCCGCCTTCAATAATCAGTCCACCGAGAGGATTTCCAGCGCACGGTCCAGGGAGATAATCCTCTCCGGTCTCTGTTAATTCGATGCGCAGAGAATGCCCGGCAGGGACGATGACATCGAGGGGGTTGAATTCCATCAACATCGTATAACCAGTTCCAGGCGCAGTTGCTTTTGCCTCATACCCCCCATCACGGTATCGAATATCCATTGTTGCATGGCCAAGACGCAGATTGGATGTGTCGTCGTACATTGTAGCAAAGATTTGTCCGCCGTTGCAGACCTGTGTTGTCACCTCGAGGTGCAATGTTGGAAGCCCCGAAATGTGCGTTTGGTTAGGGAACACAGGGCTGGTCATTGTCACGGATGAGCCTAGACCGTTGACCGTGCCAGATGCACCGTTCCAGTCGCTTGAGAGGTCGTGAACCAGCAGCGACACATCTTCCGGTGGCCAAGTTTCCTCGACGTGCCATCGTCCATCGTTGGTTTGGATTTGGACCATTGGTTCGGGTTCTTCACCGATGTCTTTGAGGTAATAGTTGAACCAGCCAAACAGTTCCACTGCCCAATCCATTCGACTCATGTTCGGGTATGCTTCAGATCCATAGCCTGACGACAACTCACTGTGTCGGTCGGGTTGGTCGGGGTAATTGTGTGCCCATTGACCGGATATCGCTCGAGTATTGATCCCAGCATCGCGCAGCAATTGGTAGGTTGGGAAGGCATGGTATGGGTCAACGTTCCAATCTTGAAGGCCCCATACAATGTATACACTGCCTTTGTAATTCTCAAGAACGTCAGGTAGATGGCGGCGCTCATCCCAATAATCTGACCAGTCAGCTCCACCGAACTCAGCCCAGCCCCACGTGCTCCATGGGTTCAGGGGGCCAACCAGGTCGTCACTGCACATGCGGACATCATCGGTCGTAAGGTCAGTCGTTGCTGCTTGATAAGCGGCATCATAACCCATTGCACGAGCCTCAGAAGAACCGTTTCGATAGAACATTTCTTGGACACCGATGGAGCCCGAAATTGGAACAATGGTTTTCAGATGTTCAGACGGATTTTGGGCTGCTTCCCAATTTGTAGTTCCTGCGTAGGATTTACCCATGAGTCCAACGTTTCCATTCGACCAGTTTTGTTGACCCAACCAGTCGGTAGCGGCTTGAATCCCGGTTTGCTCGCCAAGGCCTTTGACATCTTGGCAATGCGTCGATTGGCCGGTGCCGAAGGTCGAGGCTTGGGCAAAAGCGTAGCCATGCGGAAGGAAGGTGTCGTAGACCCATTTACCAACGCCGCCATCGGGAACCGTGTTTGGCGATGAATCATCACCCACGCCTGGCATTCCTTCGCCACCGAAGTCATAGTAGGGGTGAATCGTCATAATGACTGGAATCTTTTCGCCTTCAGGGACGTTAGGGAGCCACAGAGCAATGTGCATCAATGCAGGTCCTGGAAATCCTACATCTTGTTCACTTGCTGGTAGTTCGACTTCGATGAAGTGTTCTGTGTAAGGTAGAGCTTCATAGGTTCCGTTCACTGGCAATTGTGCCCGAAGTGTGTCCATCGGTAAATCCATTGTGTGGCGGAGTTGGAGCGGAGTATCCCACCAATCGCCACTAAAGTCGCCCTCGCTTGTCGTTTTCATCAACGATTCACCAAAGGTCATTGCAAGGAGAAGAAAGACGATGGAAACCGCCACTGTGGTGACCGCTGAGAAGTTTAATTGCCGACGTCCGTGGTTCAATTCTTCAATACCGCCAGCAATGATTTTCTGTTGCGTGGCATCAGCGATGATGGCGTCCAAAACGACCTCGACATCATCGTCAGGAACTCCTGCCATGATGTTGCCAGTGCATTAACCATCAAGAGCATGACGCTTTGGCGTTCATGCCGCGTTTGCAGCTTCGCGGGCTTTTCGAGCGTGGGTGAAAGAGCGAATACAGGCGAAGGTGTAGACTCCACCCATCACCAACATAAGCAACTGAGCAACGGTTGATGCCGATAGATCCCCAGTGACGAGACCTTGTAGGCCCATGCCTCCACCAAGGAAGGTCAAGAGTCCAAACACGACGGCAATGTGCATCCAAAAATGTGAGCGCTCAGGTTGGCGGGTTGCCATGATGCTCATTGCAATCAAAGGCAATCCGAAGAAGGCAGGAATCAATGAGGTAAAACTGGTCATTCCTGTGCCGAGATAAAATCCAACACCTTCCAACACCAATGCACCTCCAACCAGCATAGTCAATCGAGGTACTGTTTGCCCTAAGAATGTGAAATCACTCATATCCCCGGTAAAGCGGACTAACTTTTGAAAATGTCGATGGTTCGGCCATCGAAGCGAGCGATTCATTGGGGGGAACTCTCTCGGCGTAGTATGAAAGGACGATTTGCAGTAGTTCTCGTTCTCAACTTACTGCTCATGAC
>JABIWF010000068.1 GCA_018701175.1 Methanobacteriota archaeon | reverse complement strand
GTTTGAACTTCCATTGTTTCAAGCCCGAGGGAGATTATGTCGTCCATTCCTTCGACGATTGTTCGTCCTTTACACGAGAGTGGAACGCCTGCAGGTCCGAGTTTAATTGGCATAATTCACGTCCCCGCAGGAACAACCCAAGTGTCTTCCTATGATAATCCCTTTCCGTTGGCTGTCCGCAAAAAATGGCTTTTTTACGCAGACTTCGTTAAGCAGTTACATACGACCATTCATGAACTCCTCCCGCCGAGGGCTGTTTATGGACGAGCAAGTTAAAGCCGCAGTGGACGCCTTCCGAAACGGGATGCCGGTTTGTCTTTTTGACTCTGAAAAGCGTGAAGGAGAAACGGATTTGTTGTTCCCTGGACAGAGCGCACAACCGGCGACTATGCGCCAACTGAGACAAGACTGTGGCGGCTTACTGTTCCTTGCAATTGGGCACGATGTAGGAGAATTGTTTTCTCTACCCTTCCTGCAAGACCTCCATACCCAAGATGCTCTCACCGAACAGTTCCCAGTGTTACGTCAATTGGTCACCAATGACCTACGTTACGATGCTCGCTCTGCGTTTACTCTTTCATTGAATCACAGAGACACATACACCGGGATCACTGACTTGGACCGCTCGCTCACGACACGTCGATTTGCGGAACTCACAAACGAACTTATGGAGTCCGGGATTCACGGCGAAGAAGCACAAGTGGCTCTCGGTAAAGAATTCAGAACGCCTGGCCACATCCCAGTATGCCGTGAAACAGAAGGTGGCCTCTCTCGCCGCCAGGGCCACACGGAATTAGCAGTTGGATTGGCGAGATTATCTGGAATGACTCCAGTGGTTATCGGAGCAGAAATGCTTGAAGAAGACGGAGATAATGCTCTGTCCGTCGAAGACGCCCGTGCATGGGCACTCGAGAGAAACATTCCTTTTCTTGAAGGGGCACAACTTATTGATGCATTGAATGCAGAATGAGTATGTATCTCTATCCGGTAAAACAATGTGTGACAATACTTTCACAGCAACAGGTGAGCATATGAAGCGCGTCATGGCAGTCGGAGTTTTTGACCTGTTGCACGCTGGTCATCTGCACTACATGGAACAAGCCAAATCACTCGGAGACCACCTGACGGTTGTCGTCGCTCATGACGATACAGTACGTATGAGAAAGCATGAACCAGTGACTGGACAAGAACTTCGCCGAAGGATGGTAAACGGCCTAAAACCGGTTGATGAAGCACTTATTGGCAATCCTCCCGATGTGCCAATTTTCGATATTTTACCCGTTGTTAAACCCGATGTCATTGCATTGGGTTACGATCAAGAACACGCAGAAGACAGAATCCGTTCTCGTCTTGACGAACTCGGTTACCAACACATCGAAGTAACTCGGGTCGAAGGCTTAAGCGATGATTTGGACGGAACTCGAAAAATCATCGCTCGGATTCTTCAGCGTTCAAACCAATCGGAGCGTGACATCTGATGTTCACTGGCATTGTACAAGGGACGGGAACAGTTCTTGCTGTACAAGAGAAACAATCTGTTCATACGTTAACCATCCAAATTCCCGACACTGAACGTTTAGCAATCGGTGCAAGTGTAGCCGTCGATGGTGCCTGTCTAACGGCAGTCCGGATTGACGGCTTGAGTGTTGATTTTGATGTCATCCCTGAAACACTTGAACGCACGACACTCGGACAACTTGAGGAAGGATCATCTGTGAACATTGAACGCTCGTTGAAGTTTGGAGATGAAATTGGTGGACATCTCCTCTCTGGCCACATTATGGCCACTGGTCTACTGCAATCGAGAGCAGAAAAGGGCGAAGGTATGGATTTCAAAATCTTGGTTCCTGCTGATTTGAGGAAATACGTCATGGAGAAAGGCTACATCGCAATTGATGGAATCTCTCTTACCATCGGTTCAGTTCACGAAGGCGTTTTTTCAATTCATATCATCCCAGAAACGCTTCGACTCACAACCCTTGGCAGCAAGTTGGTTGGCGATGCCGTTAATTTGGAAATTGATTCAACGACGCAGACTATCGTCTCTACTGTTGAACGAGTACTGGAAGAAAAAAGGAGTTAATACTATGTCAAATATCGCTGTTGTCTGTGGTTCTTTTCACAAATCGGAAATCGAACGTATGTTGGAATGGGCTCGCGATGAATCCAATGCACTCGGCCTCGACATTGTAGATGTCGTTTGGGTGCCAGGAGCCATGGAAGTCCCCCTTGCTATCGACCGTCTGTTGGCTGATGATGAGATTGAAGGTGTAGCTTGTTTAGGTATCATCGAAAGAGGTCAAACGCAACATGGTTTGGCCATGGGCCAAGCTGTGATTAAGACCATAATCGAACTTCAACTTGTACATGAGAAGCCAGTTGGACTCGGAATTATCGGCCCAGGTGCGGAGCCAGAGCACATTGAACCTCGCCTTGAACCGCATGCTCGAGCTGCAGTGGCTGCAATTTCTTCAATGCTTGAATGAGGCGAGGATTCATCATGCAACCCTCTGCTTTTGAGCGACTGAAAAAGAATCCCTTGTTCCGGGGGTTTATTCTCTTCTCTATTTTCAGGGCTTTTTATGGTGCTGGAATACTTCTAGTAACCTATTTCTTATCAACATCTGCGGATGCGCCGTTACCTGTTTCAATCGGCTTCCTTCTATGTTCAATGGTTTTCTCTCGATGGCTCTTCAAACGTTTGAAAGGCATGAAGAAATCAAGCATCGAATCGAATAATCCGGTCTGATTTCAAATTGCGCCATGTCAATGTTCAAATGGTGAGGCCCCTCGTAAGCCAGTATAGGAGATTTCAACCATGTCAAAAGTACACGATGTCATCATCATTGGTTCCGGGCCAGCAGGATACACAGCAGGCCTCTACGCTGCACGGGCTATGCTCGAACCTCTCATGTTTGGAGGATATTTATCTGGAGGTCAGTTGATGCTTACTTCTGACATTGAGAACTTCCCTGGCTATCCGAAAGGCATAGGTGGTCCTGAAATGATGATGGAATTACGAGAGCAAGCTGAACGCTTCGGACTTGAAGTTCGAGATCAGAACGTTGAATCTGTTGATGTTTCTGAGCGGCCGTTCAAGGTGGTTGTCGAAGGTGAAACATTCCTCGCCAATGCCATCATTGTCTCAACAGGTGCAGAGTCAATATGGCTTAACGCTCCTGGTGAAGAAGCGCAAAAAGGGCGTGGAATCTCAACTTGCGCTACATGCGATGGTGCCTTCTTCAAGGATGAAGAAGTGATGGTCATCGGCGGCGGAGATTCTGCCTGTGAAGAAGCAACTTTCCTCACACGGTTCGCTTCCAAAGTCACGCTGATTCATCGACGAGATGTCTTCAAAGCATCTACCATCATGTATGAGCGTGCTGCAAACCACGAGAAAATCGAAATCAAAACCTTCCGTCAAGTGAAGGAATGGCTTTCTGATGACAAAGGGCTCACAGGAGCAATCCTAGAAGACCCACGAGACGGTTCAACTGAATCCATCAACGTGTCTGGTGCGTTCATAGCAATCGGGCACAAGCCAATGACAGGTTTCCTTGGAGGTCAAGTCGAAGTTGATGAAGAAGGTTACATTCTGCACAAGAAGCACACTATGACCTCTGTCGAGGGCGTTTTTGCTGCAGGAGATGTAGTTGACACTCGTTACAAGCAGGCTATTACTGCGGCTGGCATGGGATGTCAGGCTGCTATGGATGTCGAGAAATGGCTTGAAGACCAACATTGAAATGTTCAATGAGTTTATGTTCGGGCTGTGCTTGGAACGGTTTGGGATTCACCGTGGATGTTGATATACAGCGTTATGCTCGTCACATCTCTCTGCCCCAGGTAGGCCTTGAAGGACAGCAAAAACTCGCTGAGGCTCGTGTTCTGGTCATTGGTGCTGGGGGATTAGGAAGCCCAGTATTGCTCTATTTAGCAGCAGCAGGAATCGGCCACATTGGAATTGTTGACAACGATCGGGTCGATATTTCGAATCTTCAAAGACAAGTGATTCATTCGACAGCGGAAGTCGGTGAACCCAAAGTAGAATCAGCAAAGAACCGATTGTTGGCGTTAAATCCTGATTTGAAGATCAGCACTTTCGACCTTCAATTTTCTCCAGAGCATGTGGATTTAATTTTCCAAGAGACATGGGATGTTGTTGTTGATGGAACAGACAATCTCCCAACCCGATATCTCATCGATGATGTCTGCTTTTTGAAAAATACGCCTTGGGTTTACGGTTCTATATATCGTTTTGAAGGTCAAGTAAGCGTGTTCAATGTTCAGGATGGGCCATGTTATCGTGACCTGTTTTCAGAAGCACCCCCTCCTCAAACAATACCTTCCTGTGCGGAGGGAGGGGTTCTAGGTGTTCTTCCTGGGGTGATTGGCTCACTCCAAGCGAATGAAGTCATCAAACTTGTACTCGGTCTTGGTGAAGTGCTAAACGGTCGATTGCTGCTGTATGATGCTCAGGCGATGACCTTTGACACGTTGCAATTCACGTCAAATCCTGAACGAATACAGGTGGTTGATCTCTCGCAGAGTCAGCGTATGTTTGACAATGATGAATGGTGTATGCGGGTCGGTATTCAAGGTGAGGTTGATGAAGGAGAAGCCTCTACCGATGATACAATGTTCAACTCAATCTCAATGCAACAACTCCTTGACCGTCGTAAGGAAGGTTGGAGACCGTTTGTTCTCGATGTTCGCTCTGATGGAGAATACCACCAAGCACGCGTAGAATCAACCGACTTCCAAATTGACCATGAATCGGTTACGACTGCTTTGGATTCAATTCCTCAAGATCGAGATGTGGTTGTACTCTGCCGAAGCGGTATGCGTTCACAAATGGCTGCTATGTACTTAATCCAGTCTGGTTATGATGCCACTTTCTTGTACAATCTTGAAGGTGGTATAATGGCTTGGCAAGCCTCAGCACCAGCGGAAGTAGTTCAGGGCTAAGCCGGCTTGATGCTTCTACTCATGAATTGAACATTCAACACCTGCCGCAAGGGTGAGGTTCAATACTCTACAGTCATCCCTCCATTCGAAGGGAGGGAGATTATGGCCAAAGTTATCGTTGCTGACGAAAATGAAGGACGGCGTTCTCTTCTTGCTAATACTCTCGAGCGGAATGGATTTGACATTACTAGAGCAGCCACTCTACGTCAGGCGGAAGGCACCGCTCTTGCCATTATGCCTGAAGTCGTTCTTTTCGACGGAGAATGGAAAAGCGGGGATGCAATTGATGCCTCTCAACGTTTGATGAGTGACCCTGAGTTTGCCTTCAAGTGCCGTATCGTTATTCTAGGTCGAAATGTTTCACAGGAATACCTGATGAGCGCAGCACAATCCGGAGTTTCGGAAGTTATTCGAAAACCTGTGGACATGAATGTTCTCATCCAGCAGTTGAATAAACACACTCGCAAACAATTCGTTCCGCCACCTGCAGATGTAGAAAGAGCGTCCGCTGGAGGCGGTAGTTTTGATGTTTCAATGACAATGGGCGACAGCAGTTGGGCTCTCCCGATGCTGAAAGGACTCGTCGGGCCTGAGAAAATTAATACCAACTTTATCGATGAAATACTTTCTCAAATGGACGAAGAAGGTATGGAGGTAAGTACAGAGCTTGATTCTTCAGCTATGTCGTCAATGCTTCGAATGGCCCTCAATAAATTGGTTGAGCAAGCAAGCGCAGATGGAGGACTCAATGCTCCAAATGCACCCGGACAAAATCAAACAATCGGCCCTTCATCTCCAAGTCAAGCAAAGCGAGGCACTTCTCTTGGTGGCAACAAACTCCAACAAATGAAGCAGGGCTTCTCCTCTTCTATGGAAGGAATCTTGGAGGCGCAAGCACAGGATTTAGCGGATGAAGTCGAATCTAAAATGGACTCGATTCTTGACGAAGAGCCTGAATTGGTCGCTCTGCATGATTTTGGAACGATGGTCCCTATCGACCCAGAAGTGTTGAAATTAACTCGACTAACTTCGGAAGTCGTCTCCGATTTGATGTGGAATTTGGGCCAACGTGGGGTGGTTTCTGACATTACCTTGTTGACCCAAATTGAGGATGCAGCCCAAATGATGGCAGATGTTTTGGACGCTCTTCCACCCGCGGATGAAGAGGAGTGAACATGTCGAAGTACCCCATACCTCGTCCGGGTGAACTTCGTCTCGTTGACCGCAAATCGGATTTGGATGAACTCAAAACGAATCAACCAAAGGTCTACCGCTGGAGGGCTTTGATTGGTTTATTGGTACTTGCATTCTGCGCGATCTGCAGTATTCTTTTGTTCCGAGATGCTCAAAACATCTTGCAGTGGTTCGAAGACTTGGGTCCTCTTGGACCTGTCATTTTCACGCTGTCTCTCTCGTTGGCTGTTGTTGTATTGTTTCCAACACCTCTCATCAAGGTAGCGGCAGGGGCGATTTTCCCATTTTGGATTGCAGCAGCGGCGAATTTCATTGCTTCACTGCTCGGGGGCTTGATTGCCTTCTTGCTCGGACGGTGGTTGTTTCGTGAGAGCATTCAACGTTCGATTATGAACGACCAACGTCTTCGCAACATCGAGACAGCATTGACCGTTGATGCAATGAAAATTTCAGTGCTGGTTCGCCTTTCTCCACTGATTCCGGATGAATGGCTCAATTACTTGATGTCGGCAACTCCAGTAAGCCTACGCGTCTACATGGTTTCGAACTGTTCAGGAATTGTCTATTCGTTGGCCTATGCATATTACGGTCACGCACTTGGTCGCTTCGCACTCAATTCCTCTGGCATGGATAGTATGAATTCAACACCACTCGGCAACGCAATGCTTGTTCTTGGGATTATCGCTTCAATCTTCGCCACGGTTCTTGTCACTCGCGCTTCGATGAAAGCGTTACAGGATGCGATTCCAGAGGAATGAATTATATGGTATATCACTCAAAATCTGTAAACGGATTTGTGTTTCAAAGTTTGTGATAATTGTTCGTTGAAAGACCCTTCTCTTCATCCGTCGCGTTTGTATGTGGGCGACCGTTGGCCGAACCATGAGCCAGGGGGACTTGCCG
>JABIWF010000034.1 GCA_018701175.1 Methanobacteriota archaeon | reverse complement strand
TTTGGCTTCTTCGAGAGATGTACCAGTAGCCACAGCGAGTTCTTCAACGGAAAGTTCTCTGCTTCCGTCAGTATCTGCGGCCAAGAAGTGCTCAGCAGCACTGACAAATTCTTCTTCTTCGGCAGGCTCAAGAACTTCTTCCACAGGCTCGGGTACCGGCTCTAATACAGGCTCTTGAATCGTCTCTTCGAAAAGTTCTGATGCCGGATGAGGAACAGTTACCTCTGGCTCTTCCTTGCCTAGGCCAAGGTCGAAAGCACCCGAGAATGCATCTTCTTCAGCACGAGCCACCATTCGTTCGTTGTCAGTATCGAGTACTGGTTCGGTAACAGCAACAGGCTCCACCGATGGTAATTCAACAGCACTGGAAACCTCTGACGGGAGAGGAAGGGCTGGCAAATCGACTTGTTTCTCAACTTGAGGCACTGGAGGAAGAGGTACTTCCTCCATAGGTTCAGGTTTTGGCGTTGGTTTTGGAAGCGAAACCGAAGCGGATGCAATAGGCGCTGCTGCTGCTTTACCGCTGGCAAGAGAAGGGACTGGCAGTGCGTGGCCAGCAACATCCAGTGAAGCATCAAGCTCGTCAGCAACTGCGAGAAGAGTTGCCTTGTGAGACGCCGGGTCAGCAAACAATTGCTTGAGTGTGTTGAGATAACGTGTAACTTCACCTTCTGAACCGGTTGTTGAAGCGATGGCAAGCAATTTCAGAATACGCATTGGGTCGGCTAATGTCGCTAATTTACCCTGCTCTTCTTCGCTCAAGGAAGGAGATTGTCCACTGGATTCTCCCGATGAATCCGGCAGACCAAGGTACTGTGAAAGTGGGTCTGGCAGACTCATAAGTCCGAGATGGCCTGCAACCAGATAGTAAATCTCTCCACCTTCACATTGAATGCGCTCGCTTGCTGCCTCAAAATCGAAATCACCTGGGAGAAGTACGACATCGGATAGAATTGAGAAAAATTGCTCCATAGCCTTCTCTTGTTCCATGGCCATCAAAGTGTGAACCATGTCTGAGGACTCAATAACGCCGAAATATGCTGCTGCATCGTCGACTTCGATGCCTGTTGGCAAAGATGCTCCTTCAAGTTCCTTGTCGGCCATATTCGATTCCCCTTTAACTCGCCCAATTGAATCCTGTTCTTGAGTATGATGTTTCAAACTCATGCCAAAGCAATCGCAGCGACTCCATATCAACGACTCCTACCAATATTGAATATCGCTCTCGACTGAGGTGCAGACCATCCAGTTTCTTGCAACTGCATGAGAATATTACGTTCATTTTCACCTTCTGCTAACGCCGAATGTACCCAATCTGCTGCGGATTCTCTGTCTTCAACTTGCCATTCTTCAAAAATCGACAAATCGATGTTTAACTTGGCTTTGCGTACCTTGGCTGAGGGTTCTGCATCATGTTTAGGTTCATCAACGAATGTTGTAACCTTCTTTGCAGCAGTTTTCACTGAGCGTTCGCCACGTGGTGGACCGCTCGGAGGTTTGCTAGCTGAACTCTTTGGAGGACCTCCCGGTCCACGGCCCGGTGGCCCGCTTGAGGGGCCTCCTGATGAAGGCGGCTTTGCAGCGCTCTTCGAAGGACCATCTGGTCCACGGCCTGCAGGGCGACCCGTTGGGCCTCCACGTGCTGGGGCTGCACGCTGCTGAGGTTTCTGAGTACTTCGACTGTTCCGGAAAGGAAGAGGTTCATCCTCATCATCATCCCAATCATCTTCGTCATCATCGAAATCGTAGTCGTCACTGCGCCGACGCAGGATCAGTATGCCAACGAGAAGTACGAACAAAAGACCGATACCGGCAGCGATGAGTGTGGTTGAATCCAACAAGGAGGAGGTCTCGTCCCCAGAGCCCGAATCCTTCTTTGGGCAGCCATTAGAGAAACCATCTGGGCCTGCAGGTTCGTTCGGACAATTATCAATCAAATCAGAGATTCCGTCGTTGTCTGAATCAAGTTGACTCAATACACAGCCGTTCTCGTCAATGCTGTCTTTCTGTGAATAAGGCGTGTCTGGACATAAGTCTGGAGAGGTGCCGTTCGGATTATCGCCGAGTCCGTCGTAATCTGAATCCTCCCATTGCGTAGGATTCCCTGCAAGGCCTGCAGGTTCAAACTCATCGCGATAGCCATCGCCATCGTCAAAGCAACCGAGGAAGTCAACGAACGATGTTCCAAACTCAAGTGGGCACTCATCAGCATCTTCGCCGGCAGGGTTGTCTCCGTAACCATCTCCGTCTTGGTCGAACCATTGCGTTCCATCGGAAGGGAACGCATCACCAGATTGGTTTTCTCGTAGACCTGAAGTTTCGTTCAGTGTGTAGATGTAAGTTCCAAAATATCCGTCGCCGTCTGGGTCAGCAGATTCGTCAATGCAACCATCGGTTAGGACCGGTGTTCCTTGGGGTGTGTCGGGGCACTGGTCATCAGCGTCTTTGACACCGTCTGAATCGGAATCTCGTTCAGAGGCTGAACAACCGTTCTCATCGACGCTTTCGCGTTCGCTTTCAATGGTATTTGGGCACAAGTCTGCAGGACCTGCAACATTATCCATGTCGTCATCTGACAACAATTGCGCCTCGCTACAACCGTCAGCATCGACTGTCTCGCCGAACGGTGTCAAGGGGCAGAGATCTACATGATTGAACACCGAATCATCATCATCATCCAATTGATTGTCCGCACACCCAACTGAATTGACGGTAAGGGCAGCATCTGTGTCGGGGCAAATATCCTCCACATTAGGAATGAAGTCGCCATCATCATCTGTACCGTCGATGAAACGGCATCCAATCCCCGTACCGTCAACAAACGGACTTGTTCCTTCGAGTATACCCGGAATTGTCGGACACTCATCGGCTTGGTAACCGTTTGGATTATCGCCAAAACCATCACTATCAAAATCAAGCCATTGGCTCGCCTCAGTAGGGAATTCGTCTTGCGAATCCATCCAACCGTCTCCATCAGAGTCCGGGCATCCAGGATAAGGGCTGGTTGAGTTGCCAAACACTCCAGGGCAACCGTCGAGCATCAACCCGTTACCGTCGTTCTCAGTAGAATTGTCAGTTACGTTGTATGAGTCAGTCCAACGGTCTGGATGACCGTCAGAATCATTGTCTTCAGCAGCAGCGATATTATCCGGGAAACGGTCTGGATTTGTGGCCCCTTCAGAGCCGTTATCGCCGTAGCCATCACCATCACTGTCAGCCCATTGGGTCGGATCAAATGGCCATGCATCTGCGCCAAGTGAGGCATTCCACTCAAACCCACCAACGGTCGATGGGTCAGAAGAACCATCGGAATCAGAGTCGAGGCAACCTTTTCTATCGCGGAATGAAACTCCGTAATCCCATTTACAGTCGTCTCCTTGGGTTGGATCTGAGGAGTTATCTCCCCAACCGTCGCCGTCTGTATCCTTGTACTGGGATGGATTGAAAGGGAATAAATCACCATCGGGTTGACCAGAATCGTATTCTGTGATACAACAATCCGGCCCCGAGTTATCGCCGTATCCGTCACCGTCTGAATCCGAAGCAAGTTTCCAGTTAAAGATGAAAACATCGCCATCGAAATACATGAAATTATTGTTGGACCAACCGTCTTGGTCGTAATCATCACAACCCATTCGGTCAATCCAGGATTCACCAGAATCATCGTTACAAGCATCGTCAACGTCCGCATACCCATCGTTGTCAAAGTCAAGACAGCCGTAAGTGAAGTACATCGAAGGCGCATCACTTGACGGGCATGAATCGGTCAATGGACCGTACGCATTGTCTCCAAAACCATCGCCGTCGTTATCCGACCATTGATTGCCTAAGTGCGGCAACTCATCGACCAAATCGAAAACAAGGTCTCTGTCAGTGTCAACATAGAGTCTGAGAACTTTGTACACTTGTGCTGTATCATCTTTGAACGCCATGTGTAACGTTTCGTTGGAATCTCTAAACAAGCCAACGCTGCCCACCGTAGAGATGTCTCCAAACGAGATCGAATTCCAGTGGTATGATGATTCCTCGGCGTTCAAAGTGTTCCACGTAAGAAGATTCGATTGCCCAGCGCTGGTCATGAGAATGTATGTGTTGTTCTCTACAGCCAAGTCCCAAGTGCTGCCAGAGTTTGATTGAGGTTGGGAGCCGAAAGATGACCAATTACCGGTGGAATTACGCACATAGAGCACATCTGAATTTGAATCGCCACGAACAGCCATTGCAGGAGAATCACCACCGACAAGGTCGATGTTGAATGTGCCAATAGGGCCAGAAGGTTGAGCAAGGTTAGAGACAGTGACCCAAGAAGAGTCATTTTCCCATGAAGAACCGTTTAATTGCCGTTCATGGACTCTGAGTACGCCTGTTGAAGTTACGCTCGAGACAATCAGTACATCGTTGTCGGTGATCTCCATTGAGATGTTACTGGATAAATCGGTTAATCCTGTGATAGAACTTCCGCTCACATTCGAACCGTTGAAAATCCAAACTGACAGGTTATGATTTGTACCATCGTCATGAATCAAAGCGATAGCGAGATTTCCATTCGATAGAATGAGAGGTGCAAAATCACCAGATACAGCTGCGCCTGCATCTCCCAACACGGTGTTGACCCAATTCCCACCGGTCTGATGCAAAAAGATGAGTTGTTCATTGACTGCATCACGATAGACAGCGGCTGCTGTATCGTTCCCATCGATGACCACTTGAATCGGATCTGCAAGGTCAACGCCGGTTGGTACGGGAGAATGTGTCCATCCCGAGTCGTCTTCTTGAGACACATAAATTACGAATCCACCAACATCAGATGCCGCTCGCATGAGGTGTTGATGACCGCTTGAATCGAGTGCTGAACCAAGGAAAGCACCATTCGTTTGGGTTGTGAGAATACCTTGCTCCACAGCAGTGTAACTCGAAGTGGTGTGGAGTTTCAGCGCATTGCTTCCCTCGGTGGCAAGAATGATTGGGCGTCCTGAACTTGTGCCAGCAAAAGCAAAGTTGGTCTGGCCCGAAGAATCGGATGGCAGCGTTTTATCAGCCCAAACCCCCGTTGCTGTTCCATCATCAACATGTTCCAAGTAGTGGAGGGATTGTGATGGTTCAAACGAAAGAAGCATGCTTGCTTCGCCACGGCTGGAAGTTGAAAGATCGAGGAATCCAATTTCTTCATCAAAGGTGAACGTTGTCGACTCCCAATCTCGCTCTGAATACAGTTCGTGGACAACTTCGAACGATGCTCCAACCGTCTTTCGAACGCTCAGGCTAATTTCACTCAGACCATCGCCATCAACATCACCCATCGAAGACATCGACAAGCCCTTGTAGGATTGAGCCATACCTGTTGCGAGAAGTTCGTAATTCGCTGTCAATCCGATAGGCGAGCCAAGGTGAAGTTCAACTTTACCGCTTCGAGTTGCGCCTTGTTGCATCAATAAAATATCGCCATAGCCGTCTTCGTTGACATCACCGGCTTCCATGAACGTTCGTCCAAGCATAGCATTGGCATCATCTCCTGAACGAGACCAATTTGGTGTCGAAGAAAAGAGCCCAGAGGGAGAACCATGATACAACCAAACCTTTCCTGCTTGATACGCGTTGGTACCGTTGAAAAGTTCTGAAAACATCATGTCATCATAACCGTCTCCATTCACATCTCCAATGTAATCGACAGTGAATCCAAACATTTTGCCTTGGAGGTTGGATCTAATAGTTTGGTCAGGTGCAGCGCTTACCCCAAACTCGGAGCCGAGGTAAAGTTCGACTTGCGGGAAACCTGAGAATGATTCGAAATTAGCCGCATTGGAGACAAGCAAATCATCGTAACCATCGCCGTTAAGGTCTCCTGAACCTGAGAGTGATTGACCAAGAAGCGTATTTTCTTGGGTTTGTGAGATGTTGCGGAGATGCTCCATACCGCTCAAATTGCCTTCAAAGATTGAAATCTTACCTTTGTGAATAACTTCTGATGGGGTTGTGGCAACAACCGTCGAATAATTACCCGAAACAACTGCTAAATCAGCATATGAGTCTCCGTTCATTGCAGGTATCTCATCGATCTTCCAGCCAAAACCGTCCCCTTCGTTGCCCGTATGATTCCACCATGATTGGGTCTCGAGCCCGGTAGAGTTACCAAGATAGATTTCGACCATGCCGTTATCACCAGAGCCGTTTGGTTGCGAAGTGTTCCAACCGGAAGAGCCGATGGCAACATCAGCAAAACCATCGCCGTTGAAGTCAGCAACAGAGATGTCTGAGCCGAGTCGTTGACCTGCCTGTGTTCCGAGTATTGAGTGAACCGTGTTTGAGAGGCCATTTGATGAGCCAAGCCGAAGTGAAACCCGTCCGATCTCAGAATCCGTCGAAGAAAAATCTGGTTCTGCATAAATGAAATCATCAAACCCATCTGCGTTAAAATCAGCAAACA
>JABIWF010000122.1 GCA_018701175.1 Methanobacteriota archaeon | reverse complement strand
ATATGTCCGTCGAGGCTATGGTTCAAACGATGATTGATGATTTAACTGCCGCTCTTGCTGATGCTGTCAAGCACGACAAGGGTAACGCTGCTGCTGGTACCCGTGTGCGCAAGGCTATGCAAGATGCAAAGTCCGCTGCTCAAGCAGTGCGCACCCAAGTCCAAGCAGACAAGAACGCTTGAGGTTAGGAGCGCGTTAACACGCGCCATTCACCCTTGCCGTTGAGGAAATCACTTTCTCCGCTGGTTTTAACATCCCACCCACTCGGTGTAAACGTTATCTCTGGTGATAGAACGATTGTATCCACATTTGACAAGGTCGAATTCAAATCCTTCTCCCATGCAGTGTTCGTCGATCTCCAATGACCGGTGATGTTGTTTTCTCCCGCATCAAGCGGAGCATAAAACGTGTACAACCAGTGCATACCAAGAGTATCTTCTGATACGAACAGGAACTGTTCATCTTGGTCCAGTTCCATGGCGACTGCTGCCTCATCCGTCCACATGGTTTGACCATGAAGAGATGCCATCAATGAGAGCGGTATCAAAAGAAGCACGGTCACGAACATAGCCTTCGTTTTCGATTGAGGGGCATCGATGGTTGGTACGTCTTCGTGCTTACGAACGTAGTGCATCATCATAACAGCCGGTACAAACAGCATTGTGATGTAACGACCGTTGTTCCCCATTGTCCACACGACGCCAGGCCATTCAGCTCCCCAGATACTTGCTTCGTATGTCCAAAGTGCAGCCACATAGAACACGATTGCCACAAGTATGCCCGAGATATATCCGGTCATCATGGCAAGCGTGGGTTCTTCAACGCGCTTCATTATGCGCCAAATCGAGCCGACAAACGGCCACAGGGCCATTCCAAATAACGTGAAGAGGACAATGACATCGAAGATTGAAAATGCCACAGCTGAAGTGAATCTTAACGGCTGTTGGCCGATGATTGCTAGCGTAGCATTGACTTCGAGTAAGCCAAACACGACCATCAACAAAGACACAGCCAGGCCGACACCGATTCCTACCATGTGGGGCCGAGACATCCATGCTGTTCCATTTAGGCCACTTCCCTGAAGCCGTTGCCAAAGCAGAGCAATTGCTCCAGTGACCAAAGCACCAAGCAGTACTCCTTGTGCATCAACAAACCCCTTTGAATAGGCCATGGACATGAAGAAAACTCCACCACTAAAACACTGCAGGGGGCGATTTTTATTGGAAAGTACGCCGCTGAAAAGCAGTAAGGCCAAGGCTGAAAAGACAGCGAGATACACTTCTTCATACCCTCTTGCGACAGAGAATATCATTGCTGGTGAAAGTGAAAAAACTGCGGCAGAACGCACTCCGCTCCATCGGTAGAGGCACGCTACAATTCCGAAGAAGGTGAAGAGTGCAAACGCTTTGATTCCTGTTTCGGAGAGGTCATAAAGCGGTAGAACAACGCGTTCTCCGCCGTCGGTAACATCACTCTGTCCAGCGATTTCAGGCCGTAAATCTCCCCACGGTAATGCTCCGTCTTCATCGACAGCCATCTTGACGTGTGTATCAAGGCCAAGGTCACTTGTGAAGCAAGCAAGAATGTTGAGGAGTATACCTAAAATGAGGAGTTTTTGCCAGATGCGGTCGTCTTCGATCCCCAACCGCTCCATAGTCAACGGTTCGGGGGGTGAGGTTCAACCCTTTCGGACACTTCGGGGGTGCATGGGCGGAATTCTCAACGGTGTGCGCATTGTCGATGTCTCACGAATTTTAGCAGGACCTTATGCAACACAGATGCTTTCGGATTTAGGTGCAGAAGTCATCAAAGTCGAAGCACCATGGGGGGACGATACCCGCAAATGGGGCCCTCCTTTCACCACAGGTTTCGATGGGAAGCAGGTTGCTGCCTACTTTCTTTCGTGCAACAGGGGTAAAGAGATTGTAACGTTCAATTTGAAACAGCAAGCGGATGAAGTGCGCTCATTGATTGAGACGGCGGATGTTGTCGTTGAGAATTTCAAGCCCGGAACACTTGAACGGCTTCTTGGTCCGATGCCGAAGGACGTCATTGTGTGCTCAATCTCGGCATATGGTGCATCCGGCCCTCGCCGTGACGAGCCTGGATACGATGTCGCATTGCAAGCACGCAGTGGCATAATGGGCATTACTGGCGAGGCGGACGCATCACCGGTGAAGGTCGGCGTCGCATGGATTGACGTCATTACCGGACTGAACGCCGGGAACGCTATTCTTGCAGCATTGTACCACAAAGAGAAGACCGGTGAGTCAATGCAAATCGATATCTCACTGTGGGATTGTGCGGTTGCGGCACTTGTCAATCAGGCGCACAATGCCATGGCCAGCGGCAAAAACCCTCAACCGATGGGCTCAGCCCATCCAAATCTCGTTCCTTATCGAGCCTTCAAAGCAAACGACGGTTGGTTTGTAATTGGTGTTGGTTCTGACAACCAGTGGAGTGGTTTAGCAACGCATCTGTCGATACCAGCCCACGAAGAATGGTCGACCAACGAAGGTCGGGTTTTGAACAGAGCAGCGGTCGAGAAAGCCGTTGCAGATGCCGTTTCGTCGATGAGCCGTCATGAACTTGAATCGCTGCTTGTTGGCATTCCGTGTGCTCCGGTCAATACCGTTCTTGAAGCCCTTAACGATCCTCAAAGCGTATCGAGAGGAGCAGTTACCCAACACCAAGGCGTCGATGTCTTGGCAAGTCCACTGCGCTTCATGCATCCTTCAGAATGAAAACAGAGACGTTTGGCCACCTTCTCGGATGAGCCCAACTTCTCGGAGTTTATCGAAAGCGTTGTCCATTCGGCGCTGGCTGAATTGCCGCTCGACCTGTAAGAATTGCGTTAATCCCTTGACATCGATTTGTCCCGGCTCAAGATCCTCATCTGCCACATCCACAGCAGGATGCTCGTGGAAGATTTTCCGGATTTCATCGAGCCGCTCAGGAACTTCCTTGCCCTTGGCTTGACATATTGCCTCAATCGAACCGTGCTCTTTAATCAGCTTGATTCCAGTTTTAGGGCCTATACCTCGGATTCCAGGGTGGAAGTCGGTTCCAATCATGATGGCAAGGTCAATCAGTTGAGAGCGAGAAAGGTCGTTTGATTGCAACATCCCTTCCAAATGTATCATCTGCGCTCGAACCGTTCTTCCATGTTGCTTGGAGCCGTCGCTCATCAAGTTTCGAACCAAACGTGGCGTTCCATAGAGCAGAGCATCCCAGTCTTGGGTAGCCACGACATCGAGTTGCCCCTTTGCAGCCATAACTGCGGCTTGACCTTCGCCTTCCGCCTTGGCGACAACCCATGGCACACCGAGTAAATCCAGCAACTGTTTTGTTTCATCAACCATTTCTTGAGAATAATGCATGATGCGTGGAGCCATTTTCTGAGCGAGAGCGAAATCTCCGACTTCAAGTGCCTCTTTGTGAATGCGTTCAGCCTCATCTCTGCGGGCTCTTCGGCTTGCCAACTCGTCGGCTTTCAAGTCTGGAGATTCACCATCAAAGATGTACACCGGTCGTATTCCGAGGTTGAGTAGAGTCGCAGTTCGGTTAAGGAAACCCATCAAGTGAGAGACTACTTTCCCATTATCGGCTTTCAGTGGCCCTCCATCTCCTTGTGGAGAACGATCCCTCATGGTTGTAAGAAATTGGAAAGCGGTGAGAAATGCATCGATGCCCACTCTCTGTCCAGATAGGCTTGCAAGGTCAATGTTTTCTGCAGTTGCCAGGTCTTTCAGATTGCAGCCCATGGTATGAACATAAGTTGACAGTATGTGTATATTGGCATGCGAACCCGTCAAGAAGTCGAGACGCAAGCGCCCACCATGGCGAGTCATGTTGCGAGTTTACGCGGCTGGCATACTGCATTGGCCCGCGCAGAGATTGCATCGCTTCTTCCAGAGGTCGAACTCAAACGCCTTTCTGCGCGACGTTTGGTTCAACTTGAAGGAGAAATTTCAGGGGAACGCATGCTCGAGGCTGTGAACTGCTCGAGCGGTTGCCAAGCCCTGCTTTCTCATGCCGTTCTTTGGTCGAGAGACGACGGTATCGACTCTTTGATTGAAAAGATGGGTGCTTACATCCAAACGTATACTCGTAAGGGTTCTGTCGCTGTTCGTTCATGGAAGCATGAAGGGAAAATGGAAGGCGTCAGTGCTCGAGAATTAATGAGGAAAATCGGTGGGATGTTGTCCGAGCAAGATTATCAGATCGACCTTGAGCAACCTGACCACCGCCTTGGAATGGTGTTGGATGCAACAGCCGGCATCGTTGCGTGCGGCTGGATGATTGGTACTGGCGATGACTCCGACGGCATATCTGCTCGTCGGGCAACGGATCGTCCGTTTTTCAAGCCGGTGAGTCTTGACCCACGGCTGGCTCGCTTAGCAGTCAACTTGGCCTCGGGGCCTCGGCATAAGGGGGCGACTCTTGACTTGATGACCGGTACCGGTGGCTTTGTTCTTGAAGCAGCGGTCTCGGGAAGAGAGGCATACGGCATTGATCTTGATCCAGAAATGATTGAAGGAGCACAAAGAAATCTTGACTGGGCTGAACAGGCAAGCAACGCTTCTTTGCTGTTGGGGGACGCAACACGCCTTGCAGAAATCTTACCCAAAGACGCTCTTCATCGCATCAGTGGGTTTGTTCTTGACCCACCATACGGTAGAAACTCACAAGGAACGCTTGAGCCGACGGCTTTGATCCGTGCTGTTTTAGAGAGTTCTCATTCTGTTGCAGCAATCGATGCCCATTTTGTATTGATTGTGCCTATTCACCCGTTTGGAGAACATGCCGAAGAGGCTTTGCCGGAAGACGCAACAGTCGAATTGTTGCACGGACAATGGAGCGAATTAGAAGCATGCTTTGAGCAAACCGGATGGAGGCTGTTGGGCCGCTGGGTTGAACATGTTCATGCCAGTTTAGGTCGGCTTATTCTTCATGCAGTAATTGTTCCTCGAGATTGAGTAGAACAATCGAATCTTCCTCAGTTGGTTCAGGGAATCTGGCTCGATGTGGGCACCCTTCGTCAAGAATAGCCTCGTCTTCATGATTGAGAACATTCGGATAGGTTCTGCATCCTTTCGGCCGGACTTCGTAT
>JABIWF010000121.1 GCA_018701175.1 Methanobacteriota archaeon | reverse complement strand
GTAAGCTAAACCGCTCTTGAATTTGCTTTAATTTGAAGGCAGAACGGGCACGGTAGCCGCTGGCTTTGGCTTGACGGCGCCATGAATCACGTTTGTGATTTTCAATCCAGTGGTCTGCCATAAGAAGCCCTCTAATGCCCTCTCGCAACACACTGTTGAAGAAACCTCCCTACAAAATGCGACTGCAACAAAGGGATGAAGGGGGTCGGCATGTTCGCTGGATACATTGGGGGTACTGTGATGAAATCAACGGCTTTTGCTTTGTTTGCTCTGTTGAGCCTCTTGGGTGCCGCCAGCGGTGGAGTATTGGTACAAGCAGAAGTCGTTGAACCGTCGATACCCTTGGATGTAGCTGTCCAGTCAAGTCAAATGGGACGGAGTCTCCTTGTGGAGGAAGTGACAACCACCTGGTGCCCAAGTTGCGCTGAAATTGATCCGTTCCTCATGGGAGTCGCTGACGCACATGGTTCGAGAATTGCGATGGTTGCCTACCATCCATCGGACGGTGAAGATGCATTCCAGCCGGAAGCATCACAACACAGAATTGACCGACTCGGTTTGATTCATGGTCCATCGCTTTCGACACCTACATTCTTTGTTGAAGGAGAAAATCCACGCACTGGACTCGATGCTTGGAGCGATGTCCAACGCGACATCCTCGATGCCGAACTCAAGCGGCAGGGATCTACAACCCTCCAGTTTGAAGTGATCAAAACAGAAAACCATACCACTGCCCAAATTCTATTTTTCGACACAGAACACGAACAACTCAAGAACACTCAGTTGACTTTTCTCGTGATACAACACGGTAAATCAGTACCTAAAGATGCGATTAATCCCGGTGGCGAGACACGTGACCATGTGGTTGTTGCTACTGCTGAATGCGACCTCAATACAACAACCCTCATCAACCAGTTCGGAATGATTTCCGCATCAGTCAATCAATCCTGCTCAAGTGATTTCTCCATAACATTCGCAAACCTCGATGAATTTAGCATCGTGTTGATCCATGAACATACGGTTGAGGCGATCTCAACCGGAGCGGCGGGACTCGGAACTATTGGCACTGTTGAGTTAGCTTTCCGTACGAGAGAAACTCAAGATTCAAACTCCAACAGTTTGACCTTATTGGCTCTGGCAGCAGGTGCAGGAATCATCGCAATTCTGCCTCGTAAAGGTATGAAAGTCTCTAAAGAATGATTTTTCATACCGAAAAGGGCAACTGTACACCCTATACCGGAAGTATTGTGAGACAATTCAACCGAGGATTCATAACCTACCGTGACAATGTATTACCATGGCAGAGTCATGGGAAGACGTAACATGGAACCAAGGCAGACCACTCAAGGAGTGGGCTGTAGAATACACAGTCGTTGTAGACGATGAAGAATACCACCACCTCAACATACTGTTTGGTGAAGACGAAAGTGCAGTGCAGAAGAGTTTGCTCGATGAATTACGACAAACCTATGTCAGCAACGAACGTATTGACGTAACACTTCACAGAATGGAAGAAGTCAAGGAGACTGCAGATTCGAACTTCTTTGAAGGATGCTTCACACCTTAAGCGGAACGAAGCCGATAGTGAAGTTCGATAATCTCTCCGTTCTGGACCAAATAATCATCGAAACTGGATACGAGGTTCTCCTCGGCGGCAGACTCGTCTGATGCAAACACGTGCATTGCCATCTCGTGTGTGGAGTTCGTCCTGTAATCAAAAATGCCTGTCTCATCGAAATGGTGTCCCCAAATGTCAAAGAAGACTCCAAGAGATATCTCTCCCGGTTCGTTCAACTCAATGTGCAAACGACCTGAGTCATCATGGGTGTGAATGGCGTGCATGTAGTTCTCGTTTCCGTTGCAGACATCTGTTTGAATACCAACTGCAGATTCAACAGTGTATTGTTCACCGTCGATAAAAATTCGAAGTGAGACATGATCATGCCGGGCTAAACCATCGTGATCGAGGCATTCCAAAGCCAACGGGTCTGGAGCATCTGCAGTGGAGTTCAGCGCAGTTTGAGACCCAGAATTGTCCGGCTCTTCTTGGTTCGAGGCCTGCTCACTGGACGAGTCGACTTCTTTCTCAAACAATCCTTTATCGTTTGCGAGAAGGACAAGAAGCGCAGCGAGGGCTATGGCCGTAACGACACTCCAAAAGGTAGTTTCTCGATCCATGTCAATCAACTGTCTTGATTCCATTCACCAGAATCATTGAGTTTCATGAGGCGATAAAATCCAACAAATGCTGCTACATTCGCGATGTGAGCAGTGGTACAGTATTGACAAATCTTTTCCATTTCCACCTCGTATGAGATGAGCAGTGCAATCACGAAGAATCCACCAAAGGTGAGAGCCGTACCGAGTTTGAGGTAATTATCGACCCATTCTGAGTTCGGTTCAAGTGAAGACGAGTAGGCAAGGTAGAGGAAGACACAGAATGCCGTTGCTCCGATACCGCCCCATGGAAGACCAAAAAACGGGTCCACATTGTAATTCGCATTTCCAATAACATCGTCACAGGAAAAGACAGTATTTGAAGCACAAAAATTGCCACCCTCACTGACTTTGGAAGAAATCCATAGGGTTTGAATGGAGACGGCAAAACCAGCAACTCCAGTCAAAATGAGACCAAAAAAGAGGCGCCCACGCTCAGTTGCAATGGAAGGGAATCTTTGCGATAGGGGGTTTGCCAAAATCTTTCCAATCGGGAGAACAAGGAAGAAACCGATAAGTGTTGGTACAAGATAAAGCATGAGTTGGATGTTCGAATCCATTTCAAACACCATCCGTTTGTGCACTTTCTCGGGTGACCAAACCAAGGATTGCGTCACGCAAATCTTCTCCAGGATTTTCGGACGAACTCCAAGCAATGATGCCATCTGGTTGAATGAGGTAATAACTTGGAGTACCTCCTACTTTCCACTTCTTCATGTTGTCCTGATCGAGGTCATCAATGTAAGGGAAGGCGTGTGCTGATCCTGGGCGACTGCCACAATCTGAACTTGCACAAGATTGGCCAGTAGTTTTGTCTCTGAATGCTTCGATTTCGGCTCGACTTGAGTCGTGGCCGCTGATGTCGAGTTCGGTTACACTTGCGATAAAGTTGACAACAGCTCCGTCCCATTGAGGATTGCTTCCATCAAAATCTGCAGAGTTCACCGACATATCTTCTGCGGAACGAACACAATATGGACAATCAGTGTCCATAAATTCCAGAGCAACCCATTGCCCCGATGCATCTCCTTCTTTCCAGTTTGAATCCCAATAAGACTCGAGATTGAATGTCGTCCAACCACCGCTGCCGTTGTAGAATTTGCCTTCCAAAGCAGGTGCTCTTTCGCCGGCCTTGGTTCCAGTCGCAATTGGACTGGTTGTGGCTGCAATAATAATTAATCCAACAAAAAACAGGCTCATAACCCGAATTGCGGCTTTTGTACGAATATCGGCTTCATCATCGTATATGTGTTTCATTTCTTCATCTCCTTGGCATTCCAATTTCTTCAATGAGTGCTCGGGCAGTGTGACGGATAGCATCTTCGCTGTTGTACCGTACATCGTATCCTGAGGAAAGCATCTTATCAATCCCAAGCATTGCTCGGGGTATATCTCCAGCCCATCCACGGTCCCCACCGGTATATTCGATGGACGCCCCGTGGCAACCAGTTTCTTCGACCACTATTTCTGCGATACGACGTACTGAGGCAGTGTCGTGCGAACCGAGGTTGAATAAATTCAGCGGCTCATCGGTGTGTTTCATGACATGAAGGAACCCATCAACGCAATCCTCAACTTCCATGTACGATTTCTCTTGTCGACCGTTACCCAAAACTTCGAGCCTCGTTGGGTCCGACTTCAGTTTGTGAATGAAATCAAAGATGACTCCATGCGTACCACGGGTGCCAATGATATTTGCAAAACGGAAAATCCATGCCTGCAATCCGAACGTTCCAACCCAACTGCTGATGAGGCCTTCACCGGCCTGCTTACTTGCACCATACAAAGAAATTGGCAGGCAAGGGCCATGGTCTTCTGGTGTTGGAAGTGGAGCATCCTCTCCATAGACAACCGATGAGGAGGCAAAGGCAATCTTCTTGACATCGCAGCGGCGCATTGACTCTACGATGTTGTATGTAGCAAGTGTACCCTGCTTCAAGTCCGTATCTGTAATTCGTGTACCAAGGCGAATATCAGGATTTGCTGCAAGATGAAATACACAATCGATACCTTCCATGGCAGAGAGTACCGTTTCAAAGTCGGTAATATCTCCGTGAACATGTGTGACTGCCCCAGAGTCAAGGTGGGATTGGATGAAGTCAAGTTGTCCACTTGAGAGATTGTCAAGAGCGACTACAGTATCTCCTCGAGCGACCAATCTGTCGATAAGGTGAGAACCAATGAATCCAGCACCGCCTGTAACCAATGCTCGCATGGCCATTTCAAGAAACACCCATGTATGAGTCTTTGGTAATCTGGTTCATTCTGAGCCTTGGATGAGATGAGGGATTGGATTGATAACGGTTAAGCAAATGCTTCCAATTTACGCCGAGTAATTCGGTGATGGAGTTGAAAAAATGCCAAAAAACAACACAAAAACGATGCCTGAAAACCAAAATGAAACAACCAATGTACTGGTCGGATACGTCCGGAAAAGCAATGCAGGTGGAGCCTTGAAAGTCTCCATCAATACCGATGCTTTTTCAGATTGCTCGACGTATGTTACGAGCGATGGACAAGCGTATGTCCCACTTGTCATCTCTTTGAACGCCCTTGAAAAAGTGCTCAATGGAGAGCGAGCTGTTACAACGCTCTCGCAATTGCAAGACTGAAGATCCTAAGTCCAGTCGAACGCCAACGTAAACAACTACGATGCCGCTTGCTTGGGGGTTTCGACCCCTGAGCAAGCCCTAACATTAGCAGTGACGGAATGCAGCCCTTTGATTTGCCATGATCTGAGCAATGGGTATTCGTATAGATCCTATTCATTCGCCCATCTTTTTGCTGCATAGATCATCAACACTATTGCTACAACAAGCAAAGCGGGCCAACCAAAGGAGATTACTGCAATTAATGCTATTCCTGCTGCAATACCAATCCTTACTTTCACAACAGAATCATGAATATCTTGGTCAGGGCGGAACCATTCCCAAGGCCTAAGCCAGGAATCGTCGATGTGTAGCGAAGGCCAAAGCCAGTGGATAAGATGGCTTACCTCGATAAATGTTGTAATCAAAAGCACGGAAAGACAGACCACCCAAAATAAAACAAACTCCAGAGTTGAAAGGTTACTTCCCGCCCCATCGTTCGCCAACATACCGAAGAAGATGAAAATCAATGAGCAAAGCAGCAGTGTTCCAGGGGGTAAATTCCAATCATTGAATTTATTGTTGAACGGCGTTGCAACCGCCTCGAAACTTTCTGAAAGCGACGATACTGTATTGCCATTTCCGTCATGACCGACACTTGCCAATACTCGCCGGGCTTGCTCCTTACTTTCTTTCCAGTATCGACTTCGGCGTTGGTATTCCCGACTTAGGAAAGGTACAGGCAAACATACAAAGAATATG
>JABIWF010000095.1 GCA_018701175.1 Methanobacteriota archaeon | reverse complement strand
TTGAATCCGTTATGCGTAGGCATTGGAAGGTGACTTGCTGTGACCATGACACCACCATCAACTGGAAGTGTCCAACAGGCATGATAGACGCAACCGGTCGATACAATTCCTAAGTCGAGAACTTTGACACCACCGTCAACTAAACCACGCATCAGTTCGCTGGTCATTGCTGGAGAAGAATCACGAATATCTCGTCCTACTGCAAATGTTTCACATTCAAGATAGGTTGCCATTGCTCTTCCGAGTCGATAAGCAAAGTCCGGCGTTAACTCGCCGGTGCCATCACCGTTCGCCAGTCCGCGTATATCGTAGGCTTTGAAACACTGAACCGGCCATTCGTCCATGCAATTGCTACCGCCTTTTCCCTTTCAAGGGTGCTGTTTGCTGCTTATCTGCGCATGATGGCTGTGAGGATGAAAAAGAATGTAAAGGCTGCAATCATCTGAAAGATAACATCGTAAAAAAAGGCAAGATACGTTGTGACGAGTAAACTTGGAATTGAGAAACTGAGAAGCCGCCTCCATGTCAACAGCCTCTTCGGTGGCTCTTCGAGGTACGGCGAGCCAGGCATAACATCACCTCAAAACGATGTTCGGCATGCGCCCTGAACGACAATTTCGACTAAAGCGCCTGCTGGTAAAGCGGCTGCAGCGAAAGCGGCTCGTGCGGGTCTGACTTCGATGTCTTCCACCCAAGCGCCATAGACTTCGTTCATTGCTGCAAAGTCGTTGATGTCTGCGAGAAGAACTTGAGCAAAGCAGAGATTGTGTTTTGAAAGTTGAGCAGCATCGAGCAGAGCATCGATTTTGTCCAATGCGCCCTGAGTTTGTGCCTTGACATCATCACCAGCCTCAACATCGATTTGGCCTGAAAGCCAGATGGTTCCACCTGCTTTGACACCTGCTGAGTACGGTCCGTACTTGTTTACGCCTTCCAATTCGATTTGCTCCTTCTCCATGGGTACGCCTTGATGTCCGTTCCCTTAACTTCTCGCAACAAGGCGATGCATTGAGGGTGAGTTGTTGACTGCGGTAAGCATGCGCACCTGTTGGGTCTTGGACCATCCTGCGCATGTGCGCCTTCTTGCACCGTTTTTGAGATCGGGCCAAAGCAACGATGTGCTCATCGCAACCCAGCGTCACGAAGTAGAACAGATGTTGGAGCACGGCGATGGCCATATTCCGCGCCGTCAAACGCATTGGGTTGAGCGTCCTGTTGGTGACTCACGACGTAAGAAAGCCTTCGCTCGTTGGCGCTCAAGTCATCGCTTTTTACGCCAATGTTGCGGACAAGATGAACCGATTCAACGAATTGTGAGCATCGGCGCTCCAATCGAGTTGATGGCTTGGAAGTCACCATTTTTGCGTCGAAAAATCAGTTCAATTACTGAGCGTTGGTACATCAGCGATACCGAAGTCAATCACATTGCCCACACCTTGGCACGTAAAGCTGCAACCGATGTTGTTTTGCCCACACACTGGGATGAGAATCTCGATGATGGTTTCTTGTCCAGCCTTGACGGAATCCGTTTGCATCGGCTCGATGGATTGCATGGCCATGTTCACCTGCGTCCAGCCCAGCGCCCATCCTCAGTCAGCCAACCTCCTCGTGTTCTTGTTCGTCGACTCCTTGGAAACGGGGTACACGATAGTGATGAATTGCTTGCTTTTCCCGATGACATGCTCGACGGTCTACAAGTTACATCAGCCGATGAGGAACGTTATACGGGCGATGTATGGTCTCTTGACCGACAGCTTGCAGCCCACGATGCAGTCATTACTCAATCGGTGACGCTTGCCAGTGAGGCAACGTTGCTGGGTACTCCAACGCTTCTTCTCTCCAGAGCAGAACGAGGTTTCCTTGAACGGCTTGAGTCTGAAGGTCACCCGTTGTTCCGTTGGAAGAAGGCCTGTGAAGGAGATGAATGGAAAAACTTGCATGCGCAGTTCCTCACTGGAATTCACTTGACCGATGCATTGGAGCCTGAAGAATGGCCGAACACACGCCAGCAACTCGCAGAACTGTTGAAAGCAGAACTCATTGATTGAGCCAATTTTTCAATATGGTGAGGTGATCACCAGCGAACTCAACTTCACCGGACAGGAGAGTTTGTATCGGCCAGAAACGAGCATCTGCAGCATCATCCCCGGCAAGCGGTTGTTGATGCTCATCAACTTGAATCTCATAGACGATGCTTACGATGTGCTTGCGAGGGTCACGCTTCGGATTACCCATGACCATCAGAAGTTTTGCGTCAGAACCATCCATGCCCGTTTCTTCCTTGAGTTCCCGTAGAGCAGCATGCATTGGGTCTTCATCGCGTTCAACAAATCCACCAGGGAATGCCCATGCTCCAGCCATAGGAGGGAACTTACGCTGAATGAGCAAGATCTCATCGCCTCTACGCACTGCAGAATCAGCAGCAAGAGCAGGATTTAACCACCCGTTGCACTCGTCGCACACGACCATACAATTACTCTCCAAATCTTCGGCGTCGTTCTTGGAACGTTCGAATCGCTTTGAGCAAATCTTTCTTCTGGAACGACGGCCAAAACACATCAGAGAAATACAATTCGGAGTACGCCATCTGCCACAGTAAAAAGTTGGAAATACGTTCTTCTCCACTGGTTCGAATCACCAAATCGGGGTCGGGCATATCGCCTGTGTACAACCGCTTTGAGACCGCCTTTTCATCGATTTGTTCGAGTTCAAGACCGCCTGCTGCATGTTCCTCTGCAATCGAGCGTATGGCATCAATCATTTCTTCTCTGCTACCGTATGCAAGACAAACTGTGAAAACGAAGTTGTTGTATTCTGCCGTTTTATTCTCAGCATAATCAATGGCATCGTTAACGCTCTTCGGGAGAAGTTCTCGACGACCAATCACCTGGACCTTGACCTTGTTTTCGTGAATCCGTGGGTCGTCTGCGATTTCGCGTAGACCTTCATTGTACAGTTTGAACAAAGTTTTGAGTTCTTTTTCAGGACGGTTCAAGTTCTCAGTGGAAAGTGCGTAAACAGTCAGCCATGGGATACCAATTTCCAACGTCCAGTCAAGAACCCGTTCAAGCTTTTCTTTTCCGATGCGATGGCCAATACCTGTTGCAAAGTTGCTCTTCCAAGCAAAGCGACGGTTACCGTCCATGATGATTGCGAGGTGTTGAACCTTGACTTCGTGTTCGAGAACTTCCCGTAGAAGTTTGGACTCAACCGCATGGCCAAGTACGTCTCCCATCCGTTCCGAGATACCCATGTCACCGCCTCCATACTTGCGTAGAGCACACATCGTATGATGTCATCCCCTGCGAAACCTCTTTTGGAAAGGCGAGACTTGAGAACCTCCACCCCTTCGGATAAGCATGGACGAACCAGCATGGTGGCCTTCAGGCATCTCGCTCTCCTCCATCGATGAATCGGTCTCCGAAGGAACGGTACGCACTTCGTTTGGAAAAACTACTGTGTGGGATTTCGAACCTTATCTTCAACCAAGTCACTGGAATTCTTCGCTTGAGATCGGCGTGCAATGGGGCGACTGGAATTTTGAAGTTCAAACCGTTGAGGTTCAGTCGGTGACCAAAAACGGTCTTGTTGTCACCCTGAACGACGCATATACCGCATCCATCCTGCCGTTTGGAGTTGGTGATGATGTCTCGAGGCTGTATCGCTACGAACCTTGGAACAGCGCATTAGTGGGGCATTCGGTGTTGCTTCCTATTGCAGGATGGACGGTTGATGGAAACGACAGAATCCTGGTTTTTCCACGCTATGAACTCAAGCCATTCGACGGGCAGACCTCAACGGTGATGGACTTGACCCGAACGATTGGAGGCATTCACAGCGCTTTGGTTGGCTTTTCAACTCCGAACACTGAACGCCGATGGAACGACCGATTGAAAGCGATCGAAGACGAATTGAAAACCAAAACGATGTGGCGCGCACCGCATGCGAACACAACTGTAGGTTTGCCTCGGTTGCATCTATCCATTGATTCTCTAACTGAAGTTGATGGTGTACTCAATTTTGTTCCGATGTCACGCTCTCTTGCGGAACATCTGCTTTGTGAAAACGACCGCCTTCCATCACTGGCGACACTCATGATGCTTGAGCATCAGTGGGCCAGAAGAGATGGTTTGAGTGAACAGCAACGTCAACAATTGCTGGAAACATGGGGGGCGTCTGTGCCTGTTGATTGGTCCAGTCGTACGGCTCTGTCGACCGTTCGCGGAGGGGCATGGGTATGGCGATACCATGCAACTCTTCTCGAATTAGCCCAGGCGACTGCATTTGCTGAGGCTTCAATCAAAGAGGATTGCCAGAAATGGTTGCGCGATGTGTCTCGCCTCCAAGCGCATTTGGGTACTTTGCGAATGTGGAAATCAGGCCAATGGGTAGGCTTCACTGGTCTTGCAGTTGCCTTCTTCTCGTACCGTTTGGACTCGTTCTTGCCTCAGCAAAGCCTGGCTTTAGCCGTGTTAAGTTTTGGAGTGGTTGTAGCATCCAACGCCGTGTATCGGCTCAAAGACCCGAAGGCATACTGATCAAGCGTTCAACATCATCCTTGCGTCGAAGAACTTCAGGTCCTTCGCCTTGGCGAGTTGCATCAAGCCGAGCAGGAAGGATTCCTTTGCTTCTCGTTCAGGTGCGCCACCGGCTACATCCCAGTAAAGGTTGAGTGAAAGGTCGAGCGATTGAGCGGAGAGGTTCGATACCTGGCACCACGAACTCTCATGCTTGACGGTGACGGAAGAAGACGTAATGAGTTCCATCACACCATCGCAAAATGCAGCGACATCATCGGGGTTCGAGTTGAGATCCAAGTGAAGCAACGATTGCCATCGGCGCCAGCGTCGCTTACCGAAGTTCTCGATTGGAGTGTTGACGAGGTTGGCGTTTGGAACGGTTACTACGGTATCTGCCGCAGTTCGAATGAGGGTCGTGCGAAGACTGATTTCCATGACTTCACCCTCCACAGAATCAACGATGACCCAGTCCCCGACTTTGAACGGGCGGTCGAGCAGTACGGTTGTTGCCCCGAATAGATTGGAAATGGTGTCCTTTGCTGCAAGGGCCAAAGCGAGTCCAGAAATTCCCAAACCAGCAATCAATGAGGTGAGGTTGAAGCCCAACGCATCAGCGATGAATACTGCTCCCAAGGCAATAATGAGGAACCGCAAAAGACTCTCTACTGCTGAAATGAGGGTCTTTTCTGAACCGTCAAGCTCATCGTCTTTATCGAACAATTCGACAACATCTTGAACGATGGCTACCAAACGGAAGGCCCAAACAACGAGCGATATAGCGAAGAGAAATTGCAGTATATTTGGTAGTAAATCTTGCAGTACACTCGGGAGAATGAAACTGTTGTTTTCTTCCAAATGGAGCTTGATGAGGGCGTTGAGAATGTACAGTGTAACTCCGGCACCGGCGGCGGTTCCAAGTGCCTTATCCGAATCTTTGACCGTCTTCGACTGAATTGAGTCGGAAGGAATAATTTTTTTCAGCGCTTTTGGTGCCAGCCACATGGTGATAAATCGAGAGAGAATTCCAATCGCTAGAAGCCCGGTTAACAAGGCGATAGTGAGGTAATTGAGTCCCAACATTTGGTCCATCCAAACCGAATCTGCTTCAGGAGTGAGGAAGTTGCTCATAGACCATCCAATAGGTGCTCCTATTGGTCACTTCCGCTTGTTTCCTGTCCCCTACGGGGACAAGCGAGGCCGCGAACGCTTCAAGAAGGCGAGCCGACTGGGTTACACGATACCATGATTCAAAACGGCAAGGTTCTCCGCACTCGCCCATCGTTTGGAGTCCTCATTGTACTCCCACTGTTGTTGTCTCTGTTTGCACCAATTGCGAACGCCGACTTTGCTCAAGAAGAGCCAACTGGGACCGAGCCAGGTGACATTTGGTCTGACGATTACAACAACATGATCTTCCCATGGGCATCAGAGAATGAGCGTATTTTGCAATTTAAGGAATACCACACTTACGATACGATGAAGACTCGCATGCTGCGTTTGGCCGAAGACAACCCCGACATTTTCCAGTTCCATGAAGGCATGAACGGTGGTACAAATGCACGAGGCGAAGAAGTCACAGCCAATGCTTACGAAGGTTGGTTTTACGGTCACGCATCCCCGTGGTTGAAAATTACCGGCGATGTTCAAGACGGAGAATACAATCCCTTTGTCGGCGATACCGGCAATTATGCTGATCGTCGCGATGTAATGATTGTGGGCAACCACCATGCACGTGAGTGGATGTCCTACACCGTGGCTATTATGCAGATGGAAGTCATTGCCTTTTCCTACAACAACATCGGGTATGACAACGACGGTGATGGCCTCATTGACGAAGACCCATGGGGCGATGCTGATGGTGATGGCATCCTTGATGACGATGGCGACTGCCTTCGTCTTGCCACCTCTCCTACGAATTACCAAGACTCCAATGGCGACGGTACCAACTGCGGCCCAGGAGATTTGGGAGTCGATGAGGATTATTCAGAACAGTTCATCACTGACTTAGTCAATTCTCGTGAAATATATCTCATTCCTATGCTCAACGTTGACGGCAACATCTACGACCGTGACGTCTACATGCCAGGCCAATGCCCTAACGAAGAAGCCTGGGATTGTTCGGCTGCTGGTTGGAGAAAGAACCTACGTGATAACACCGTGACAGGCGTTACTCCGATTCCGGATTTGGATGAATCGGTTGATGAAGGCTGCGACGGCGTGGACCTAAATCGAAACTACCAATTCGAGTGGGGTGCACCTTTGGGTGCTACTGGCCCACTGGTCCCTGGTGCGTGTTATGCGGGCCAGAATAACGACGTGTATAACGGGCCTGTCGACGATACAGATAACGACGGCGACGGGCAAATCAACGAAGATCACGTCGACGGGAAAGACGACGACGCTGATGGCGTAACCGATGAAGATTGGTGGGGTGGCAACTCCGAACCGGAAACCAAGTTCATCCAAGACTTGACCGAAATGAACGATGACACCGGTGACGGTTCCAGCGAGTTCAAAGCGACCATCACGCATCACTCCTTCTCGGAACTCATTCTCTATCCGTGGGGTCACTGCACAGATTGTCAAAGCCCTGACCATGAACAACTCAAGTATCACGGACAGCAACTGGCTGACATGACTCAGTACGCAAACTTGCAATCCTCTGACCTCTACCCGACATCTGGAGATTTCTGTGACTGGCATTACGGTGTTCACGGTTCTTACTGTTACACCTCTGAAATTGGAACTGCATTCCATCAGCATGAGGATGACATTGACCACATTGCCGTACGAAACATTGGAACAGGATTCTACATTGCAGAGATTGCTGACAGCCCTCGAGAGCGTGCAGACTTGGCCATCGCCAACATTTCTCAACAAAATTATCTCAAAGCAGGGGACAAGGTCGAAATTCCAGCTGAGGGAGATATCCCAGTTGATCTGTGCGTTTCGGCTCAGTTCCCATACAGCGAATCTCAAAGCAAAATAGAATGGCGCACCGTCAAACCAAGTCGACTGCAAAGTGATTACGGGCCACGGGAATGGGCTACAACTCCATGGCAGAGCGTTGATGTAAACATGGTTGAAGGTGAATCATGCTCGCTCCCTGACGGCAACGGTACCGTGTTGCGCGGTATGATTCCTATCTCGGAGACAGCAATTGGTAAACTCCATTACAAAGCCACGTTATCAACACTCTCAGGTTCTGATTTGTTCCAATACCCTGCTGAAGGTGCGTACTATGAACTTGATTTGTCGTACCGTGCTGCCTATGGCAGTTTCATCGGTTCGCTGTTTATGTTTGGCCTCACGGCGACCTTTGTTTGGGGTGGATTAGCAGTGTGTCTGCGAATGATGCTTTCCGACGAAGAAGAGATTGATTTGGCGGCACCTGAAAGTATTGAAATCGAACCTTCAGAGGCAGTGCTGATTGCGGAGAACGCTTGAGGAGGGATATGAATGGCTGAAGATTCTGACCAATTCAACGGCCGTATGGGCCTTATCTTCGCTTCAATCGGTGCTGCAATCGGTACCGGTAACATTTGGCGTTTCCCTCGTATGGTCGGTGCGAACGGCGGAGGTACATTCCTTGTTCCTTGGCTGGTTTTCTTGTTTATCTGGTCGATTCCGCTCGTGATTGCTGAATACGCCATGGGTAAGCGAAGCCGTACTGGAACCATCGGTACATTCCGTATCTTTGCTGGAAAGAAATTCGCTTGGATGGGTCTGTGGACCGCATGGATCTCAACCGCTATCGGTTTCTATTACGCAGTCGTCTCTGGCTGGACCATCAAGTACTTCCAACTCGGAATTACCGGTGCTTTGAACGGCGAGAACGTCGATACAACGGAAGTCTGGAATGCGTTCTTGCAAAACCCGGGACAAGTTATTTTCTTCCAATTTTTGGTTATTGCTTTGACGCTTGCAGCAATCTGGAAAGGTGCGAAAGCGATTGAAAAAGTCAACTTCTACCTAATGATTTCACTGTTCGCTTTGCTGTTCTTGACGCTCTTCCTTTCACTGTGGATGGACTTCTCCGACGGCTCACTCGACGGTGCTTTGTTCATGTTCACCATCGACTTCGACATGCTGTTTGAACCAGAAGTTTGGATTAACGGGTTATCTCAATCGGCGTGGTCATGTTCTGCAGGAATGGGCATGTGCATCACCTATGCAGTCTACATGAGTAAGGATGAGGACACCGTTCTCAACGCTTTCACGATGGGGCTTGCCAACAACAGTATTTCCATCATCGCAGGTCTCGCCGTTCTTTCAGCAATTTTCGCAGTCAACCCAGACCCATTGGGAACCGTTACTGAAGGCTCATCCGCTATCACGTTCCTTGCGCTTCCTGAAGTGTTCGCTCAAGCACCGTTTGCACCGGTTGGCCCACTGTTCATGATGGCAGGCTTCTTTCTAGCGCTCTCTTTTGCAGCGATGACTTCGATGATTTCAACCGTGGAACTGTGTGTTCGTAATTTCGTCGACCACGGTTTCGAGCGCGAGAAGTCCGTTGCACTCACTGGCGTCGCCCTGTTCCTCTTTGGACTACCGTCCGCTGTTATGTGGATCAAACTCGATGACAGCGGTGTTGCATTCCCTCAATTCTTGGAAGTACAAGATCACATTTGGGGATACGGTTTGATGTTCTCTGGACTGTTCATTGCTTTCTCAATCTGGAAGTACGGCTACATGCGCTGGAAGTCTGGCGTTGAGGCAGGCGTCGCTCCTCCAGGTTTCAAGGGCTACCTTGGATTCGGTGTCTCAGCATTCCGTGATGATTTCATCAACACCGGTGACAACGATATCATCGTCGGACGCTGGTGGGATTTGCTGATGTATTTGGCCTTCCCAATCTTGTTCTCCGTTCTCATGTTCTCATACTTCGCTGATATGATTGCCAACACGGACAACGTGTGGAGTCCAACAAATCCAAACGGACTTGGCATCATCTTGCTGTTCTGGGGAGTTATTGCGGCGTTGTTCATTTCGTTCAACAAGTTCCTCATCCGTCGACCACTCTACCGAAACATTCCGAAAGGAGCGGATGTTGATATCTCGTCGTTACCCGGTGGCGACGACGAACTGGTCGTTGCACTTGGCGAGGTTGCGCCTGGTTTTGAGCACTTATCGAAAGAATACTCCATAGAAGCCGAACTTGTTTGAGGTGATCCAATGGACGACCTCGTCGAGACGTTGGCGATTGGACTGACCGTCTCGATTCTCCTCATTGTTGTTTCTTGGTGGTTTTGGAAACGCTATGACCGGCCGAGTGAAGCTCAGTTGGAACGTGAAGAATCGATTGCGAAAAAAGAACAGGAGACACGCATGTGGCGTGCTGTTGAGGCGCAGATGGAGCAAGAGAAGGCACTGCTTGAGGAAAAAGCACTGTACGAACGACGCATGGCCGAGGAACGAGCCAGAGCCATTCCTCCACCGGTGAGTGAAGTTTCTGATGCTTTTGCAGCCTTCAACCTCGTACAGCAAGCAGAACCAAACTTTGAGCAGTCGGAAACCGCTCCGACCGCTGAAGCAGCACGCGTTGAATCATTGCCAGAAGCCGACGATGACGATGTGTTGAACATCGATGAACCACTTGAAGTCCGTCGAGATGAAGGCGTGATTCTCGAAGAGGGTCAAGCGCTTCCAGAGATGCCCGACGAAGTTGAACCGCAAGATGAACCACTTGACATTGAACAAGCTATTCCTCCCGCTCCGGATTTGGATGCGTTGCTTGGTACTGACTCAAGTGAGGCCGAGGAAGCCTGGCCCTCTGCGGATGAACCTTTAGACGATGATTCCGATTGGAGTGATAGTTGGTTCAAAAACCTCGAAGAGAATGACTGAACAAAACCCTCGTTCTCTCACAGTTCAAAGCGAAGAGGTGATGAACAGTCGGTTCGTGGAACGTTCATGGTGCAACGCCCTCGCGGAACCCGTGACTTCACGCCGAAGGTGATGGCGCGTCGTTTAGCGTTTGAGCAACTCTTGGAAGAGCGTGCTCGCCGTCACGGCTTTTCTCGTATTCAAACTCCGATTTTTGAGAAGTTGGATTTGTTTACGGCAAAGTCAGGACCGGGAATTGTATCGCAGTTGTATGCATTTGAGGACAAAAGCGAGCGTCAACTCACCCTTCGCCCAGAATTAACGGCTCCAGTCATGCGCATGATTGCTGAAGAAGGCATGCAGATGCTGCAGAAACCCCTCCGGCTTTCTTACTATGGCCAGTGTTACCGCTATGAGGAATCCAAAAAAGGGCGTTATCGCGAGTTCTTTCAGTATGGAGTTGAATTGATTGGTGAGGCAGGTCCGCTTGCTGAAGCAGAAGTTATTGCTCTGGCCATCGATATGCTGGATGCATGCGGTCTTGAAAACTGGGAGATTCGAATCGGACACGTTGGAATACTCAAGGGTGCTCTAACAGGCTTAGGTTTGTCAGCAGACACTCCAGAAGGCGCCAGTGAACCTCCTGTGGCCAGCGCAATGCGTTTCCTCGACAAGGGCGATGATGCAGGGCTTGCTCAACTGTTCACCAACAACGGCATCAATCCAGAACACGCTGCTCCTCTGCGTGCATTGGCTGACCTTGAAGGTGGAATAGAGACGATTGAACCTGCGCGTGAAATCCTTTCCTCACTCGCTGGTGTTTCTCTTGAAGCACTGGATGATTTGCAAACGACCCTCAACGCTGTGGCAGCCTTAGCCCCAGCACCTCCATCGTTAGCGGTTGATTTGACCGTCGCTCGTGGATTGGATTACTACACCGGAATGGTGTTCGAAGTAAAGGTACCTGAATTGGGTGGTGAAGGCCAAGTGCTTGGTGGCGGTTCGTACAAGTTGCTGCACCTCTTTGGTCTGCCTGACCTCGACCCAAGTTGTGGTTTTGGACTTGGATTCGACCGTGTACTGCTCGCTCTTGAAGCACAGGCAGAAGCCAGTGGTCGCAGCGAAGTTGTTCCTGGCGAGACCGATCCGAAAGGCTTGGTTGCTTTCATTCCATTTGGTATCGATTCAGCCTCTGTTCTTCCAATTGTTGCAGGTTTACGCAACGCAGGCGAGCGTATTGAACTGGAGTTGCGCGGTCGTAGGATTCCAAAAGCGATGAAGTGGGCCAATTCGATTGGATGCCAGTTCACGGTGGTTGTCGGCCCTCGTGACCTTGAGAGCAATCAAGCGATGGTCAAGAACCTACATTCAGGGGAACAGCAAGCGGTTGGCCTCACGGCAGATGCGATCGCCCAAGCGATTCAAGCCATGCGCTGAATCACGCTTCGTTTTCTTCTTCGTCCTTGCCGATGTTGACAAAGACCGCCATTGCAATTGCTGCAGAAGCGACGACAAGCGTGAATCCTGGAATGTCTTCTTCGCCCATGGAATCGTCCATACCTGCTTGGAAATCTTTGCTCCACGATGATTCATCGATTGGCAGTTCAACACGTGCTTCTTCACCGAGTTTGAATCCAAATGCAGCAGGGTCTCCTTCTAAAAGAAAACCTCCAGGGCCTGTGTTCTGTTGGTTTCCTTTGACCTTCATGGTGACTTC
>JABIWF010000073.1 GCA_018701175.1 Methanobacteriota archaeon | reverse complement strand
CTTGATCGAACGTGGGATTGACTTAACGATGATCAATCCGGATAAGCAGGGAGCGCATAAGTCGAGGTCATGGAGTCATGTATCTGTATCGATAAATGCCCCCCCAGGTTTTCGTTCAAGAACGCTTGGAAAAGAGATGTTAAACTGGTGTAAAAAAAACAATTTGACCCGAGGCAGCGTTTGCTTACTGGATTGGCGCATTGCGAATTATCTGATACATTACCTTGAGCAACTGAATATATCTTGGATTCTCATTGATCGTAGCCCCCCTGCCGACAGTGGCCTCCTTTCATTCCTCCAGTGGCCATCATGGCGAAAGAGTTGGAGAAATGTGCGTAAAAAGAATGCCAAAGGGTGTGTGGTCTCAGTAGGGCATCAACAGTTTGTCCAAAATAAAATGGGTATTCATACGGATTCAATTTCGATATTGCCTGCGGGAGTGGATCTCGAACTGTTTCACATCTCTGAGAAAAATCAAATTCTTACCCTCGTTTATCATGGAAAAGTCGACCGTAATCGGGGAGTTTTAGCCTTGCCAATGTTTCTTCAGAAAATGAATAATATGGGTCTTAAGGCCCGCCTAATCATTATCGGTAGTGGAGATTGTTTTGACCAATTGAATACAATTTCCCTCGGAGATGAAAATATTGAAGTTCATTCTTCCATGCCTCAAACAGATGTTTCTGAAAAATTATCAAGGTGTCACATAGGACTACTGCCGATGCCTGATCGAAGGGTTTGGAGATTAGCGAGTCCGCTCAAGCGAAGCGAATATGCGGCCAGTGGTTTACTGATTTATGGCATTGATCATAATGGTCATCTCTTCGAAAACCAAGAAAAATTGGAATGGATGAGGCTCGTAAAACAGCATGATTTCCACGATGAAGGCGTCAAATGGATTCAAACCTTGGATTCAGAGCGTCTGGTAAAACTTGGACTTGATGCTCGAAGATTTGCTGAAGAAAATCTCTCTTGGAAACATACCGTTGATGTTCTTGAAAAAGTGATTCATTCGTGCTCCACCAACAACGACGAGTAGTGATTCAACCATTTTTTACTGGTGTTTTCGATAGAAAAGGAATCTGCTTGCTTCCTCAAAATCGATGATGGTTTGGGAGTTTCGAGCATGTCTTGAACATTGATGACCCACTCATCCATATCCTGAAACGGAACTTGAACAACAGACTGTGGGACCGAAAAAATTCGATCCGAAGCCAATACCTGCAGACCGCATGTAAGCGCTTCAAGTACAACAAGCGGTTGACCTTCAAATTCAGAAGGTACCAAAAGCAGTGTAGCAGTTTGGAGCAAGCGTAACTTTTCAGATTCATCAACCCATCCAACGCAGGAAATCCAATCGTGAGGGCTGTGTTGGATGCCGCTCATCGTAACACGCAAGTTTGGAATGGATTTTCGGACTTGTTGACAAACTTTAATCGCAAATTCATGACCTTTGACCGGGTCGTTTCTCCCTAGCAAGAGAAGATGTGAACTGTCTCGCCGAGTGTCCATAGCCTGTATCATTGGAGAGACGGGATTGTTGATAATCTGAACCTTACCAATTCGAGATTCTAATTCCAATTTCCAATATTCATTCAAAACCACGGTAAAACTTTCGAATTTCAAAAGGTCAGTGCTCATTGCACGTGAGCGGCGAGATTCAGGAGCGCCGAGCCATGTATCGAATTGTCCCGAATGGATGTGAACAATGTTCGGCACACCTGCCTTGTGCGCCATTTGAGCAAAACGGCGTTTTCGCCACCACGACCAATCGGCAGCGGTGTGCAGATGAACAATATCTGGGCGACGGTTCGCATCATTCAGCAATTTTGCAAGGGCGGCTCGAGCGCGGCGATATGCCCGCCACTTGGCCCAAGGTGAACCTTCTACATGAGACGAGAGAAGTTCTGCCTCCCACCCCTCAGGCGGATGTTCAGTAAGGATGCGCATCACGTTCGCCATGCCACCTGGTGAATCACACGGTCCGATGTGAAGCACCTTTGGCATATGATGCCGTCAACGCCATTGGATGAAGAGGTTACGGGGCAAAGTGGCCTTCTGGTGGACTTTACGAGGGGAGAACTCAAGGGGAGAGGGGTTTTGAAACATTCATGGTGTGGATTCCTGCCTTGGTCGAAGTAGGACTCGGCATTGCAGCATTAGCACCGTTTTTGGTGCATCGACTCTCGGTTGGTAGATGGAGAAAATCGGGGATTGAATATCCCGTAAACGATAGTGTACGACCGACCATTACGGTCTTACTCCCAGTATGGAATGAAGGGCTCATCATCGAAAAGAAACTTGACAACCTCGCCCAGCAAAACGTTCGGTGTTCGCTTCTCGTCATTGATTCCGCTTCAACCGATGAAACGGTAAGCAAGATCAATGCATGGATTCAATCTCATCCCAAGGCGTTCGATGATTTCACTTTTCTCAGGATGAAAGAAAGGTTGGGCAAAACTGAGGCTGTTCGGCAAGCTATTGAAGAGTTGGAAAGGAAGAAGTTCGACGGTTGCATCTGCATGACGGATGCTGATGCCCTGCTCCCCCCTGATGCACTGGAAAGGCTGCAAGGGTGGTTTGCCGACCCGAGCGTCGGGGCGGTTGGCGCCCGAGCACTTCGGCATGGAAGTCTTTCAAGCGAACGTTCACACAGAACCATGTTTGAACTGCTACGAGAAGGGGAATCTGCTCGTGATTCAACGCCTTTTCTTGAAGGGTCATGCATGATGTGGAAACGCACATCATTCAATTCGAAACAGCTCAATACGCAGTCAAACGCAGACGATGCTCAGATTGCGACTGGAGTGAGGCTCAATGGTTACAGAAGCCTGTATGACTCAAACGTTCACTTTGAAGATATGGCACCTACGACTCCTGAAGGGCAGCGAAGACAAAAAATTCGACGTGGACAAGGGCTTCAACGGCTTCTTATGAGTCACCGAAAGTCATGGTTTGACAAGCGTCTTGGAACATTTGCAAGCATATTACGCCGAGAGGCGCATTTTCATTTGATTGCACCGTTGTTGTTCTTTGGGGCTGGAATGGCTGCGGCACTGCGATGGGGAATCATCACGATAGCTGGAATGCCAAACGGTACATTGGCAGCATTGCACGGAAGTCTTGCCTGTATCGAATTAACCTGTCTCGTGGCCTGGATACTCAACAGGCAGGGTATTCGCGTACCGCTCTTGGAGACTATTGGAAGTGTCTTTTCTGGCATGGAGCACCTCATGATTGGGCACTGGCACTCTCTACGCGGGAAATCACTCCACATGTGGGAACAGCACAGCGATACGCGCAAAGCGCTCTCTGAATCTGATTTGAATTAAAAAAAAAAAGGCCCCCCTGCAGGCCGAAGTCTGCAGAGGGGCGGCTCTCGTGTTCCAATGGAACACGTGATTTATTCGCTGAATCTACTTAATTTCCGTTAAAGAAATCACGAAGAAACTGCACTGGAAGTGTCGATGGTCTTACCGGCTTGAGTGTCGGTAATGGTAATGTCGACCTTACAGGTTGTGGATCCGTCACAAAGATCTTGTCCTTGCTCGTAGATGGTAATTCCATCTCCGACTCCCCAAACTTGGTCGTCGGTGGTTCCGAATTCAACAAATGAGCAGGATCCGTCGCCGGAGTCCTTGTCGCAGGTCAGTGGAGCACCATCATCGATGGAGATCTTCACTGAAATAGCTGCCCAGTTGATTTCTTGTCCTTGGTTCATTGTTATTCGAACAAGGCTGTCGTCGGTGTTAACTGAAGGTTCTCCTTCAATTGCTCCGTCTGCTGCAAAGTCATAAAAGACCGCAGAGTCGCCAGTGTTTCCTTCTGCGAGGGAACTAGCCCAGACGTACAGTACACCAGCAAGTACCACAGTAATTGCGACCATTAGAATGGTAGCGATAACTGGGCTAACAGCTTCTTCGTTTCTATTTTCGTTTTTCATATTTTTGTCCTCCTTCCCGAAATCGGGGGTAGATGTACCACGCACTCCGTGATATTTAATCCTGCTCCCTTTAATCTTCACAGAATCCCTTGAAACAGGCAAAAATACGGCTTTTTATTTCGTTGCTGAAATTTTAAAATCCCTGCCGTAGAGAGTAGAGCATATGTTTTGTAAGCGCGAACTGCGCGCCGAATGAATGTTTTTGCGGAAAAGGCGAAATGTTATTTTTCAGCCTCAAGGCTATTGAGAATAAAGGTGAACAGGGTGAGAGTAATGCGGAGGGGATGGGATGCACTCAACAAGAACTTCAGCAGCCCTGTTCAGTTCAGTCCATGCATTTACGGTTTATATTGGTTTTCAAAGAAAAAAAGGGTTTTTGCCCTTCTAACACGTGCGAAATTACTCGACTGTGAGGATCTCAGGACCGCCATCAGTGATGTAAACTGTGTGTTCGAACTGGCAAATGTTTCCCCCATCCATACAGCGTAGAGCATGGTATGTTTCGAGGAAGCGGATACTGATGAGTTTCTTCACCAGGGCATTCCACTTGCTTTGCAAACTGGCTTCATCTGCATCTGGGAACGGTTTCTCAAGCATTGGGTAAGCCCATCGCTCAGCAAAAGGAAGTGTCGAATAGCGTTCTTCGAGATTGCGAGCGAGTTGGGCGCCGAGTGGCTTTAACTGGCCTTTCGCACGTGCTTTACGGGAGGTCGTAAGTCCGGTTACTCGATAGATATTGGATGAACTGGGTGAGCCAATGTTCTCAATGAGTCCAGACTTGCCAGTCGTGTTGAACGGTTCAACAGCATAGACACTGCCCTCTTCGACAACGCCTTTGAATCCGCGATTATCCGGGCCACAGGCATACGAAGGGATCGAAACGCCAGCATGAAGTTCCCACGGCTTGAGTTGATGCCCACACAAGTTTCGAATGGGTTGGAAGCCGGCATCGATAGACGGTTGGGCTGCAGCTGCACCGACTTTGTACCATGGTGTACCCGGGTGCATTACTTCTATTGCTGCATCACGGGCTTCTTTGGCTGCTTTAATTTGCTCAGTGTGGTTGTTGGTATTACCGACCTCAAAGGTGAGAGCATTGTCTCCAATGTGGCCTTTGATGTGTACGCCGTAATCGATTTTGATACAGTCTCCTTTCTCCAATACCATGTCACCTTCCCAACCTTCTGGCCCTTGAACCAAATGGTTGGTTGTGAAATGTGCAGCAAGATCGTTTGAGTGAATCGTTGCTGGGAAAGCAGGCTTACCACCGTGACGGTGAATGAATCGCTCCGCTGATTCAATCACTTCATGGTAGGTCTTACCCGGTTGTAACTCGAGTTTCATCGCTTCCAATGTACGACGCGCAACATGCCCTGCATCACGCCAATACTTCAGTGATTCTTCAACATCCATGCGTCCACGTCGTTAGTAGGTATTACGCCCTCTCTCATAATGCTTACCGAAAAACCAGACGGGTTTTGGGATGATTTCTCGATGGATACCAAAGTGCTACCCATTCCCCCTGGGCAAGCGCCGGGTAGAATTGCCGAATCAGGAAGGCCGAGTAGATCTCCTGCGGCCTGTGAGTCATCCAAGGGGGCGACTCCTGCTACATTGGCGCTGGTTGCAGTTACCGGGCCAACTGCAGATGCAAGTGCGATGGCAGTCGGATGGGCAAACACGCGCACGGCTACGCGATTCCCGCCGAGTCGAGCATCGAGCGGGACATGAGCGTCGAGAAGAAGGGTCAATGTTCCACGCCCAAAGCCTTCGAGCAAACGGTAAGCGAACTCAGGGACATCAACGAGCGCTTGAGCTTGTTCAAGCGAAGCCACTCCCAAACTCACCGGTTGGTTCGCTTGACGTTGTTTGAGGGTAAACAGACGGTCGAGTGCCTCTGAAGTGGGTAAAGTGGCTAATCCGGGGAGAGTGGAGGTTGGGTAAGCCACGACTCCCCCTGCATGGAGAATTTCAAGGGCTGGAGCGGGTATATCGCCCATTTCATCACCTCATGCAAGAGCCCATGTTGAAACATGCTGTTCTGCCACGGTAGCGGCCAGTTCCTTGTCTTCAGTTTTGACAAGAAGCTTTCCGCTGGGGTACAGTGTGAGGTCGCAAGGGCCTGAAAAAGTCCAGCACAGTCGAGTTTGTATTCCGACTGTATACCCTGCGTCTTGTATGATTTGTCCAACTTTTTCAAGATTGATGGAAGTGACACCCTCGGGGACAATTTGCCATGCTGCTTTATTGCCGCACAATTCCATAGCGAATCCGTCACTCATATGCTCACTTCACAAATCGTCGGGGCGAGAGGGTTTCAACTCGGAAGGAGGACCGCTTGGTGGGCCAGATGGAGGACCACTTGGCGGACCGGATGGAGGACCGGATGGAGGACCGGATGGTGGACCGGATGGAGGGCCGCTTGGTGGACCGCTTGGTGGACCGCTCGGAGGGCCGGATGGAGGGCCGCTTGGTGGACCGCTCGGAGGGCCGGATGGAGGACCGCTCGGAGGGCCGCTTGGTGGACCCCTCGATGGCGGACCTCTGGAAGGTGGCGTTGGCACAGGCGGAGGCGTAGGTGCGGTTACTGGCTGAGGCGATTCAGGTTGTTCAGGCACCGGCTCAGGCTCGACAGGAGGTGTTGTGTGAAGTCCCGCTGCTTGCAGAAGAAGGTCTCCGGTCGGAGGAGGAGTGCTTTGGGGGGGAGGAGTTGCAGGGGTTGCTGCTGCCGCTTGCAAGAGAAGGTCGTTTGATGGAGCAGCCGTTGTCGGCTCTGGCTTGGATTGTTGCCACGGAGGAGTACGAGGCGCATCCTCATCCTCTTCGTTGTTTGATGAACCCCCGGGTACTATTTTGGTCGAGCCGCCTGCTGCATTTTCTCCTGTATACGAGGTCATTACCATCTGGCTCGGATCGATGATTTCACGCTCATCGACCTTTCCGAATGAGTCCAAGTGTGTGTTGAAAGCACCGCTGAAAAGACTGGAACCGATTGAATTACCAAAGGCTCGGCCTTGTTCTGCAACGTAAGTAAACGCTGCATCGTATGGGCCGAGAGTGAGGGATTGACCCCCGCCGGACACACTGAAGGTCCACGTGCCGTTTTCAAGAGGGAATTCAAAGGTGAAATTCCGGGTAAGACCTGGGCCTAAGGAAGTGATTCCAGACTGCGATTCAACTTTCTGGCCGTCGCTTGTAATGATGTGAATCTCGAGGCCGCCGAGCGGAATTGCCGCTTCATTGGTCATGTCGACGGTGACCAAAACGACATCTTCGTCGTCGTCGTCGATGTCCATTTCAACCGTGGACAAACGTGCTTCAAGAGATGCTGTCCGAACTGAATGGTCGTCGCTCATATGGGCCACCGTAGAGGTCTCTCTACAAAGTCCTACTTCAAATCAATGCAAGGCTTGCTCACTTAACGAAGGCGTAATCGAGTCTCAGATGGCAAGGACCAATCGACTGCAGCAACGGTATGGTTTCGGACATCCAAAGAAGTCCTGTATTCTGCACTTTTTGAACGGCCACGGAGGAAGTCTCGCATACCGAACCACAATACGCCAACCACTGGAATGAGGTAGATGAGTTTACCAAAGGCGCGAGGACCCCAGTGGTGCCTCTCCAATAATGTCCCGTTATCGTGGACAACTGCAATTCGGAATCCACGTTGTGCAAACGAGCGTCCAAACGCACGGCCTGTGTACTTGAAATACAGATAATGAGCACTGAAAAACAAGATCCAGTTCACAATAAATCCAGCCAAATATCTTCCGCCTTCTGCGACCAAAGAATAGCTCATGAGGAAATAGAGAAGACTTTGACCTGTTAGAAAATGAAGAACCAATGTCAATAGAACAACATCGAGCATGTAGGCTGCTGAGCGTTTCCAAGCCGGAGCAATGAGCATGCCTTCGGGAGCCGAGGAAAGTACCGCTTGGGCAAGCGTTCCACTGCCCTGATGGACACTCACTGGACTGTCTGCCATGTTGATTGGTAGCGGGTGCCCTTTGTCAAGTGTTGGCTTTAGAACTCACCCGTGAGTAACGTGCCAAGCAAACAAGTTTCGTTCTTCTGCCCAGTCCAACCATGCTCGCCATGTGCCGTCTTGACGCAAGGTTTTGGCGTTTCCAAGGACAATAAGCCCTCGCTTTGCACGCGTCAGTGCCACGTTAAGCCGTCTGCGATCCTTCAGGAAACCAATCTCACCGGTATCGTTGGCTCGAACAGCTGAGAAGACAATGATTTCTTTTTCACGGCCTTGGTATCCGTCTACGCTCTTGATTTCAAGGCCTTCATACGGCCCACCTTCTTCTCTGCCGCCTGCTTGTTCAAACAAATCGACGAGCAAGCGCACCTGACCGTTGTATGGAGTAATAACGCCAATATCGGATGGCGTCAAATCTTCTGCAGCGAGCAAGTCATTGACAATCGAGAGTACTTTGGCCGCTTCATCAAGATTGGACTTACTGCTGCTTTCTTCATCGACAATCTCAGAGCCATCAATCGGTACAAACGCTACCGGATGGTCCCAATCCGGCCATAAGAAGCCGGCGGCAGGTGGCCGCTGTTCGGAACTGCAACCATCGTCGAGCCGGCCATCATAGAAACGGGCGCTCGGATATTCTCGAATGGTCGGATGCATTCTGTATTGCGTGGTAAGCATGTGAGCCTCCAAACCGCATTCGATAAGTCGTTCAAACAAGGAGCGCCCAAGACCACCGTCCTCAGCCACTTTACTGATTACCGTTGGAGGCAATTGCTTGTGGTCGCCAACCAAGACCAGTTGTCGACATCCGCGAGTGATTGGAACCAGAGCGCTCGGTTCACTTGCTTGAGTCGCTTCATCCATCAAAACAACAGGAAAACGCCGTTCGCCCAAAAGGCTGTGACCGACACCGATGGTGGTTGCACAAATCACTTCTGCGCCGTCAAGAACTGCAGAAATCATGTTGCCCTCGAGCTGTCGGATTTCTTTGAAATTACGATTCACATCTCTGTGCGCCATGCCTTTCTCTTTTCCTTTAAGGCTGGAGAGAGTACGTCGCAGGTCATCGTTTTGTTCACGGATAAAACGGATTTCTTCTTGGAGAGGGTGGTTTTCGATTTGTGCGTCAAGCGTAGCGTCACGAAGATGTTCTCGAACCTTCACTGGACGGCCAATTCGAACCGCATTGATGTTCAATTCAAGCAACCCTTCCAGTAAATTATCGACGGCTACATTCGATTCTGCTGTTGCCAAAATGGGGCCACGGCCCATACGAACAAACGCCGCCAACAATCGAATGGCTGTGTGTGTTTTCCCTGTTCCCGGCGGGCCCTGAATGAGTGTGAGTCGCTGCTCAATGGCTGCTTCAATAGCGGTTCGTTGGGAGTCATTGAGTTCCATTTTTCCGATACCCAAAGGCCCAAGTCGTTTCTGACCACGGATTTCAGGTGGTCGTTGAGCGGATGCTGAAATATCATGGAGCGAACCGAGGAGGACATCTCGAAGTACAGTTCCGCTGTCGCTTTCCATCGAATGGAACGTTGTCAGTGCCTCATGCATACGGTCATGTGCGACACGGTTTGCACCTCGGTCAAGTCGCCAAGTTCCTTTCTTGATGTCGCTTGGTTTATCGGAAACAACAATTCGAATTCGAGTTGGCCCTCGATCAAGAACGATGCCTTCAACGACTTTTTCACCCCACGGTCGGGCACGGGACAAAAGGACAATATCGCCATGGCCAAAGCGGTGAATTGGCAACCTCGACCTTGATTTATTCTCAAAAACGAGAATGGGGTCACCAAAGAAACGGCCTTGCGTCCGGCCGGTGAGGTCAAACAATGCCAAGCCCGCAGCCAACAGCCGTTGTTTGCTCCATTTCTTCCAACGCTCTTCGACCATTGCCGTTTCATCATCGAGTTCACGGCGAATAAGTTTGGTAAAGCGTGAGAAATGGTCTTGGCCTCGTTGCCACTTCAGCGGCATTTCTTCGGACAACTCTTTGTCAGCCTTTCTTTGAGAAGAGCTGTTGTTCATCCGACGGACTTTACCTCGCTCCTCCATGGCACATGGAGACTCCTCTACACCATCAGCGTATGCCTTCAACAATGATGTATTCACAGGTCGAGAAACCCCATTGCTTAAACCCAAAATGAAGGACGAGCATTTGGTGAGCAGGCTGTTTCGGCGTCGTAAACAAGACAAGTCCGAAGAAGGGAATGTATGCCCTTACTGTGAATTTGTTAACGAGGACGGTGCAGAGAATTGTGCACAGTGCTATTATTCCCTCAACTTAGCACCACGCAACCAACCAATGGCCACACCATCAACATCCGGTTCAGACTTAATGAACACCCTACTCGAGGATAATGAAACACAAGAAGATGAAGCGGCGGTCGAGGCCGTGCTATCATTGGACGATGTAGCGGTGGAAATAGACCAGTATGAAACCACCAATCCTAACGAAGAAGATTCCTTCCAATTCATCAGTGGCAGCACGCCTGAATTAGCACAAACGGTGGATTTCGAAGCACCAGAAGAAGTCGAATTGAGTGCCTCTGACGCTCCTGCGAACCCGGTTGTCTTTGACCTTGGCGACCAAGACCCTCTCGATGACGTTCCCGAACCGGTTCCTTCGGGAATTGGAAGCCTGTACTCGCCTTCTGTCAAAACCAGCAAAGATGAAGATTTGATGGGCTCTGTTGGACCCAAAGTTCCTGAACCGGTAAAGACACCTGAACTTCCAAACTTCAACAACCTCGCTCAAGCCAGCCATGTTGACGTCGAGCCTGCTGCTGCGGAAACCGTCGTAGCAACCCCGCAACTTCCGGATATGAGCTCACCGTCAACCCCTGAGTTGCCACTTGTCAACACCGTTGCCAATGCGGCGGCCACCGCAGTCCAAACTCCAGATGTACCAGTTGTTGCTCAGCCACCACAGGCAGAAACCACAACCTCTGCCGTGAGCACACCAGACCTTCCGGTGGTTGGGCAGGCGGCAGAGACCAAAACCGCACCTGTGGAAGAAACACCGCAAGAAGTCGCTGCACCTACTCCTCAGGTATCAACTCGGTTTTGGCCATGGCCTGCACAAGAAGCATGGGGTGCGCGTGAAGTGTACCGTGAAGTGGTAGCGATACTTGAAGCGATAAAAACTGGCCAGTATCCCAAAGCTGCCGAAACACTCGATTCATTGGGCCCGCACTTGGATTTGAACTTTGAAATGCTGCTCCATATCGGTTCGGCTATGCGAGCATTGAATCGGGAAGAACACTTGCAATGGACGCTTTCAATGGCAAAGCATGTTCACCCGAACAATGAACATGTAGTGGCTGCAGTAGAGCAATTATCCTGAGGTTTTGCAATGACGCCTGAACTCGAGTTTCGCTCTGACATGAAACTCGTTCCGATCAGTAAATCCATTCTTCCACTGCTCTTGGAAGCCTACAATGAAGATCCAAAGGCGGCACAAACGGCGCTTCCTTGGCTTAATGCTGAATTCAATGTTCAAGGACAATTAAGCGACATGCTGTTCGATGTCGAAAATCAATCAGACGTCGACCGATTGCATTTCTGGTGGATTCGTTCTGAGGAGAAAGGAATCTTCGTTGGCCTCATCGGTCTCGGAGACGAATTGCAACTGCTGCAATCATCCTACAACCTTGGGTACTGGGTTCGTTCATCGTTCCAACGCCAAGGAATTGCACTTGAAGCAACGCGTACTATCCTTGAATGGTTAGAAAATAAAGCGCGAGAAAACCAAGAGTTCCACCGAATAGAAATCACCGTCCACCCGCACAACGAACCGGGACTGGCTACTGCGAACCGTATTTGTGAAGAGTGGGGTGGTGAAATCATGGAACAATTCATTGGCATCGAAATAGGACAACGCACCGTCCCACACCGCCTACACATCCTCGATTTACCTCGAGGTGACGCGGCTTGAAAGCCACATGGCTCACCGTAGATTTCGACGATGAACGACATGTTCCTCGCTTCTCAGGACATCCAACGCGAAGCAAGCATGTGCAATCGCACATCGAAGAAGCCGAACTCAACAAGCAACTTTCAGAACCGTTCAAAGCCGGTATGATGGGATTTGAGGAATGGCTTGGGACAAATTCTCACCCAGTTACCTTGTTTGTAATTGCTGACCTGTTCATGAGTGAAGAGTTTAACCAGTGGTTTTCTCACCTCTTGGAGGCGTATCCAGAACGGTTGACCGTCGGTTGTCACGGCTTGAACCACAGGTCATGGTCTGCTTGGCCTGAAGACAAAAGCGGGTTTTCACAGGCTCTGCAACAAGCTACGCAGATTTTACGAAAGATGGCTGGCGATGCCTACCGCCCGTGGTTTCGAGCACCAGGGGGCTACATGGCCCCATGGATGGCTCCAGTTTTGGCGGAGCATGGTTACACGGTTGACTCCTCGATCAATCCTTCCTGGTTGGTGAAAAGAAAGGCTGGCAAAGGAAACTCTTGGGCTGATGTCAATCAATCGCTTCAAGATTCAAATCTTGTTTCAAGGCCGTGGAAAACGAGCCTATCCCTGCCGATGAACGGCCCGGCGCTTTCCCTTTTCCCACTCTCTATTTTGGCTCGTTGGAGTTGGAGGAAAGCCCCGCCTTCGATTGAGGCGAAGGACATTGACCGAGCGATCACAGATTCAAAAACGAAGGTAACGACATTGTATTGGCATCTTCTTGACCATGCTCGTAAAAAAGCGACATGGGAGCCTCCTTTTCAGTGAATAAATACCGCATTCACAACACCCGTTGACACGAGTATTGAAAGAGATTTAATCGGAATTATATTCTCTTCGAACAAATGCTGATGCTGCAACAATTCCAACCAGAGTGGCAAGAGCGCCGATACTTGGCAAGCCTACTGCATCAGCGTCTTCAGCAGGAGTTAACACTGGTTGTAGGTCGTTGATTTCACATGGAATCCAATGTTCATCAATTCCAGGCTCTCCTGCACCGGTGATGCCACCTGCTTCGGCGAGATAGAGCTCACCCGAACCTGCCGGCCATTCGACGACATAATTTCCTGCATAGAAAGATGTTGAAATATCCCAAACCGGTTGGCCGTTAGCAACCCATGTTTCCTTGCATGGGCAGATGTATGGAGTCCAAAATTCAGAATCTTGGTCCTCACCTGGAGCCGTTGCAATCAATCCGTTTGGATCGACATATGTGACTTCGTAGTAGAGTCCAGAATTTGCTG
>JABIWF010000115.1 GCA_018701175.1 Methanobacteriota archaeon | reverse complement strand
GTTAACAGTAATTGGTGGTTGGTTGACCAGTTGCTGTGCAGGAATTCCATGCATCCACGCAATATCCCTGTTGACGGTTTTTCGAGCGATGATTTTCAAAACATCAACGGCGTGAATTCTTCCTTGTGGAGCCCCTTCACTATCGATCACAAAGATGTGGTCCCAGTTATTTTCTGTAAGGCTGTCAATCACTTCGACCATCGAACTGTCATCCCAAACCCAATGCGGTTGGGTCATTGTCTCGCCGCATGTAATCGAACGAGCTGTAGCTGAACGTTCGCTTGCAGACATTCGAGATAGAACGGCGCGGGTAAACTTTCGCGGTTTGGATTGTGGCATCTTCAAGACTCCCTTATTCCGCCGGCGCACGCGCTTCACTTTCAAGGGTTTCGACGACATGTTGTCTTCCACATCCAAGTCTTGGCTTTCCGGCATCCGGCGTAATCGGCCGACACAATATAAGTGAACAATCAAAACACATGCGTTCGTGTGGTGAACATGGCAGGTGTCCCGGAGCATGTTCTCGCCGCATTACGCGCACTCTCTGGTTACGAGCAAATGCTGGAAATGGACCGGATAGTGGGTCAATTCGGCATAAGCGAGGCCGAGCTGTTGGCATTGTTACAACCGAACGGTGCTGGGACAGTACCAGCACCGGCCCAAACTCAGCCCTACAATCCATCGGCACCGTTTGTGCCTGGAGTCAAGGAAGCACCAACACTTCCGCCACCGGTGGCAGTGTTGGACAAATCAAAACTACGGTTTGAATATGACCCGTCTCAAGAGGCTGCTCAGCGTCGCGCATCAATTGCCCAAGCCATCGCCTGCCCTGGGTGTGGGGCTGCTTTAGGAATTCCAGATGTACGGCCAATCAAAGTCATCTGCCCGCAATGTCTTCAAGAAACGGTATTCGGCGCTTAATCGCTGAATTGATGAGGAAGAGTGTGGAGGACCGGTCATGGAGAACGCTTCACCTCGACTTTGGACATATACACCATCCAATTCACCGGTTGCTCTACCAAAGGAGTCTCTGTTTTTCAATTCCAGTGAATTGCTCACATTACGTTTCCCAGACAATACTCCACAAGAAATCCTATCTGGGCAAAATCTACAGGAGTATTGTTCGTCCTTCGTATCAGAAAAAGGTACTGTTGATGAATTGCTATCGCTTCATGAAAGCCCCCCTATGTCTCAACGTAGGCCATTTTTGCTGCTTGGAGAACTCGCGAACCCCTACCGCCTACAAGACATTGGAGTCGGTCCAATGCCGATTTATACTGTTCGAATCACCGATTTATGCCGCACCTATGCTGATGCTCTTGACAACAGAGAAGTCATACCAGGCGTGCACCACATTACGCTCGCTCGAACTGAAGGTTGGTGGGAAAAGTCCCATGTTGGAATGGCAACCGTTGAACAGATGAAACACATGGTCGCCTGGCTTGACCAAGGTCGAAAAGGGACTTGGAAGCCCGTTCGCCCGGCTGAAGGTGGACTTTATTTCGAAACACAACAAATCAACCCACCGAGTCCTGAAGAGATTCAATGGGACGGTCATAGAGAAGTTGTCGATTCATCGCCTCCGGAAGTCACTGGCCCCCAAATCGACTTGAAAACGGTAATGGCGCCCGTGCACACGAATTACGGCTGCTACGATAACCGTGGAAGGTTCGCACGGTGTGCCCATATTAGTCAGCGTGATTTTCATGACAACATGTTCCGTCGCGGGTCATCTAAAAAGTGGAATGACATTCTCGATATATGTTGAGAAACAATCTGTCAGGATGGGAGCCCATGGCACTCCCACGCCGCATTGTTATACCGCGGAGAACAAATAATACATGGGGACTATGAAAGGAAATGGCGTACAAAAACAGGCTCGACTTAACAGATTGAAAAATGAGATTATCGAATATGTATCATCTCAACCGCAGTGTTCAGCTGCAGATATTGTAGATCATCTTTCAAATGAACGTAAAATGCGTAACCACGGCCTAACCGCGCGTAAGGTTGGTTTCTTCATACCGAGATATCTCTCAGAGATGATTGGTTTCACGCTCGACCATTCCACAGGTAAGCGACTTTACCATCTTGCTGCTTAAAATCAACACTAAGTTCATGCGAGGGAGTCGACTGCATCGACCATGGAATGGCCAGATGCGCTGCCCTCTGCAATGGAACTGTTTCCATCAATGTTTCATTCCACTCCTTTAGGCCCCTGTCCAGCTCTCCCTACCGCTGATGTGGTTTTTTCCATCTTGCAGCCTGATCACCCAAATGGCCTACAGGCGCAACTGACTAAACTTGTCGCCTCTTTCGCCGCCTCTCCCCAAAACCCAACCCTTTGTGGAGCAACAAACGACGAATCCGCCGGACCAGTCATCGTTGAACAGACTGCGCACATTGAGCCTGGCTCACACCTTATCGGTCCGTGTTATGTTGGCCACCAAGCCGAAATTCGACACGCCGCCTATGTTCGCCAATTTTCTTGGATCTGTTCCAAAGCAGTGGTCGGCCATGCATCAGAAACCAAACATTCGATTCTTCTACCGGGTGCTAAGGCACCGCACTTCAATTATGTCGGCGATTCGATACTCGGGACGGGCGTGAACCTTGGAGCAGGAACAAAAATCAGCAATCTACGGAACGATGGTGGAGAAGTCCATCTTCGAATGGACGGAGCAAGAGTTGGAAGTGGATTGAGAAAATTCGGCGCAATTCTTGGTGAACGTTGTCAACTCGGTTGCAACAGCGTCACAAACCCTGGCGTCATACTCGGTTGCGATTCACAAGTTCATCCAAATACAACGGTCACTGGAGTCTATTCAGCCGATTC
>JABIWF010000051.1 GCA_018701175.1 Methanobacteriota archaeon | reverse complement strand
TCAATGCTGAAGTCGTGAACCTCGGTGACAAGGTTACTCTTGCGTGCGACTTTACCGCTGTAGCCCCGTCCACTGTTGTGCGATTGGTGCCCTCGGATTCAACGATTTCGAGCACCTTTACTCGGACATTTTCTACCGTACTAAGTGGAGAAGATATTGAAGATATGAATTCCAATTCTGAACTTGGAACGTTCACGCTCATCGGGCTGGTTGCCGTTATTCTTATTGCAATCCTTGCGATTTCAGTGTTCTTGACTCGCGAATCAGAGGAGGAAGTAGAACGTGACATTTTCGAGTACTGTCCAGCATGTGACGGTGAACTAGAGGGTGATGAAGACCGATGCCCACATTGTTCATTCAATCTCAAGAAGGCGAGAAAGCAATTCCACGACTGCAATGAATGTGGCGAATCAATACCTGATTTGCTCGATAACTGTGTCTACTGTGGTGCAGAACAAGATGTCTCATCGTACTTTGAAAAGCGTGAACGAAAGGAGCGTACTACCAAAGAAACAGTTGCTTTGCCTGAAGAAATTGACGAAGATGCTATCGTTACTGGAACCGAGAACTTTGCTCAAACGGTGAAGGAGTTTGGATTCGATGAGGATGAACTCGAGTTTGAATGGGATGAAAACATCGTATCTGCTGAGGCAGAGGTGGAAGCCGCTTACGATCGCCGAAACGCTGACGAAATTCTGCGTGAGGACATGACTGAAGAAGAACTGGAAGCGTATCAAAACACGGTTACAACCACGCTCAAGAGCATGAAAGACCTCAGCGAAAGTACGAACGACATCGATGCTATTCTGGCTTCAAAAGGCGAGATCATTGCCCACAAGGACGATGGAAAGGACCTCTCAGCAAGCGATGCAGATATTCGTGGCCGATTGTATGAGATCACCGGGGAAGACGGAATCATGCCAGGCGACAAAGTCAACGTCGGTATGCAACTGTCTGATTCAGCATTTGCTGGGAACGAAGTATCAGAAACCACTTCAGATTTCACAGTGATTGACGACGAAAAACCGCTTTCAAAGATTGACGACTTGACTCCTAAGGCCGAGAAACCAGCCCGTAGAAGAGGGGCTCGTCGTAAGGCTGCTGAAGAAGCGAAGCCCGACGTGGCAGAGTGCGGCGCGTGCGGCGCTGACCTACCGGTTGAGGCCACAGAATGTGGAACCTGCGGCGCTAAGTTTGAGTGATGTCCGTCGGCTTTCATAGGGTTCGTCATCGCAGGTGCTCGGCAACCACAAGCGTCATTCGGACAGCACGTGCTGCATCCATTAGGCTTCAAACCCTCGTATCATTCCGACATTGAATTGATATGGGGGGCGCTCTTGGCATCATACGATGAAGAGCAGTTGGAGTGTACCATTTTTATTGGTCATGACCCTCCTCCTCGGTTCATTCTCTGGGTGTTTAGGGCTTCTCCAATCGAGAGAGTGGTTGGAAGACCGGAGAGATGCCCCAATCTTGGTAACCAAAACAGACAGTTACAAAGAAATCAAGGTGTTCAACAACCTGTTTGAATGGGAAGCATACACCAATACGACCTTCATTCCAGTCGATGACTCGGTTAGCCAAATTTCGATTTACAGGAAAGTACAGATAACCGGAACAGAAGACATTGGATGCTTCGAGAGTTTTACCCGCTATGTGCGAGCTGAGTTGTACACACCTTCCAATAACCTTGCTTGGTCGATTGATGTGTGTAAAGACCTCGGGGCATCGACTGACCCGCTTAACATGGAAGAAGGCTCAACTACCTTTGAAAGTGGAAACTGGCGACTGGAGATTAACGCACGTGGCGGAGGATTGCAAAACACCGCTCTGCAAGACAATTTCCAAGTCGACATCAACATCAAGAGAACATGCCTGACGTATCCAATGGAAGATGTCTGTGAGTGATTCAAACAAGCGAATCATTGCAAGCGTAGCGTCGAGAACAATTTCGACACTTGCCAGGGCGCTCGTGGTTACGCGCTGCACCACCTTCTACCATGAGCCTTTGAATCTCAAACACGGCATCGTAAAGTTCGCTCTTTGCGCTATCAGTCCAAGGTATCTGGTGTAAATTTTCGCTCCCATATCGCAACACGCCATAAGGTGAACTTTTGTTGGTACTTTTTTCGACTAAATGCAGGTAAGCAAGGAGCTGCATTCGGTGGCTTGAATGTGGGTTTTTAGGCACTTTACCCGTTTTCTGTTCGACCGGAATAAACTCGCCATCCACGATGACAATTTGGTCGGGTCTGCCGCGGAGTCCCAGTTTTTCATCGCTGAGAAGGTTCGAGTCGACATCGTTATCCGAATAGGCAATTTCAACATCCTCTTCAAGATCAATATCCTTTTTCATCGATTGAAGTTCGCTGTCTGAAAGCAAAACACGCTGAAGTTGCCATGATGCTGCTAATGTCCAAGTCATTGCCGTAATGAACAGAATAAAGGTTGCTTGTTCACGGTTATCTGCTGCTGCAAGGGCAATTGCGTGGAGACCCAATACAATCGAACCGAACAGTAAACTTGCTTCAACTCTACCTGCTTCGAACCAGCCGCCAATGAATCCTTTCGGTTCCCAAAATTGATTCAAATCATCTCGTTCTTCCAAGAACTTTGTTTTCTGGCGAGGAACCGTTTCATTGATTCCAATCCAGGAGCGCCATGGAACGGAAATGGCGATTAATCCAACGATCAATGTCGTGACGCTCCAAAGAGCAAGATATCTCGCCATGTAGATTGGCGTAATCACGTCATCAATGTAATTGAACGCTACAGCATCAATGGATAATGCAATGATGACAGAGAACCACCAAGTCCAGATGGTGACGGACCGACGCATCTGAGTTTGAACGTCTTTGAAATCTTTCATTTGGGAGTGAATTTCCGCGTGTCTTTTGATTCCGGCGGCGATGGCTTCCCCTTGTCCGGAATTTCCTTCTCGGGACAGCGACCATGAAAGCGGACAATACTCGTGGCGCTCTAAATCACTGGCGCTCACCGGTAAAGCGACTCCTTGAGAGTTACGCCAAACACCGTCTTCGGATTGAGTTGCACTCAGTCCCCCGATTAGTTCAGTGTTCTCAGTCATTTACAACCCCCCTCTCATTGAACACCTTGGCTTCACCTCTTGAGTTCTTCCTAGGCAATCCCGCCCAAATTACCCAAAGGTTCGTCTGATTTTCGTTCCGATACTCTACGAACCGCTTTAATATGGAGTCCAAGTCGGACGACTGCTGAGGAATGACCATGTCCGAAGAATCGAACTTACTCTTGCCCTTCGAATCGTATGAAGAGAACGCAGTCAACATTGGTACTCAACAGAAGAGTGCTGACATGGCTCGTTTCATTGAACGTGTTCGTGAAGACGGACTGTACCTCCTTGATGTGAACATGACCGACTCTCGTATTCGTTCCATCGCACAATTCCTTAACAAGTACGACGCAGTACGAATCATGGTTGTTTCTGCTCGTCAATACGGCCAACGCCCTGCTCGTCTTTTCTCTGAAGCAATTGGAGCAAACGCTGCTGTAGGCCGTTTTATTCCTGGCTCTTTGACCAACCCAGTTCTTCGCTCATACGTTGAACCGGATGTCCTTTTCGTTACTGACCCAGCTGCTGACCAACAAGCGCTCCGTGAAGCAGTCAATTCCGGATTGCCAATTGTCGGCATCGTTGATGCAAACAACAACCTTCGAAACGTCGATGTTGCTCTACCAGCAAACAACAAGGGACGCCGTTCTCTTGCGCTCGTTTACTGGCTCTTGGCTCGTGAAGTCCTCAAGGTTCGTGGTGAAACAACCGACGAAGATTGGGCAGCTTCCCAAGATTTGGAAGACTGGCAATCCACCTTCTGAGAGTTTTACAACCCTGCTCTGCAGTTGCAAAACATCATTCGTTTGCTGCTAAGTATGTCGATATTGCATCAGCGAACGCTTCAGGCGTTGGAGCACCGTGCATCAAGTTTCGAATCTTCTTCGCACCAGGTAGCCCCTTTGTGAATGCGACAGCGTGTCGCTGCATCCATCGTGGCTGTAAGCCAACGCTTTGATGAGAATAGTCGATGTATTTGTCCCAACACCATTTGCGGGTGGCAAATGCTTGGCCAATCGCTGAGCGTTCATACCATTCATCGCCAAGGTCTTGAATCCAAGGCAAATCCTCTTCTTTCATCCAACCAAGTCCCACCTTAATGTCTCCAAAGATCGATGGTCGGCCTATTGCCCCTCTGCCAATCATCAGTCCCGCTGCATGCGTTGTTTCCAGACATAATTTTGCGCTCTTGGCGTCGACAACATCGCCGTTGGCAATGACTGGAACTTCGACGGCTTCGACAATGCGTTTGATTTCATTCCAGTCAGCCTCACCAGAATAACGCTGACGCAGAGTTCGGCCGTGAACACACAACCGCGAAGTGCCGATGTCCTCAAGTTCCTTACAAATCTCAAATGCATTGTTTGCACCTTGTCCAGTACCGAGCCGCATTTTGGCAGTCACTGGAATGTCGACACGTTGAATTATTCCGTCAACCATGGAAACGAGATTCTCCGGTTCTCCCATCAGTGCTGCACCCGCACATATCTTGGTAACTTTTGGAGCGGGACAACCAAAATTGAGGTCGATGATGTCAGCGCTTGCAGAAAGCATTTCTGCGGCTGTAGCCATGTCTCCAGCATCCCCTCCGAATATTTGAGGAATGAAAGGAACTTCCTTTTCGTGCGATTCCATTTTTCTCCATGACATGGCGGCTTCACGCGACAGGGCGGTGCTATTGGTGAACTCCGTAATCGTAACATCAGCACCACACTCTTTGGCAAGTAATCGGAATGGAAGGTCAGAGACTCCAGCCATTGGAGCGAGGAAGAGAAGACGAGATTCGCCATCCCACGTGCCTGGTTTAGCACCGATGTGTTCACTCATATTCTCACGACCTGCTGATTCACTCGAATGATTCTTCTTGAGGACTCATTTCTTTTTCATACAATTGAGCAACTCTTCGCATACGGCGAAGGATTTTATCAATTCGAGCAGCGATTTCCCTGTGTACTTCATCGGAAGAGAACCCCGCCATTTGGTGGCCGAGTGGCAGTCTTCCACCGAGTAAATTGAGCAACAACATTTGTTCTTCATGAGAATGTTCTTTCATGTTCTTTTCCACGTCTTCGACTTTCAATTTTCCAGCCTTTAATTGTGAAAGGAGTGAGGATTGTTGTTTGGTATTGAGTATGCGCTGAAACCCCCCTTTCTTCAACATCCAATCTTCTCCGCGCCGTTGGTGCTGCGCCGTCATTGCAGTCCACAAGGCGACGTTCAATCGGTCGATACGTGGCACTCTTTGTACCATGCCAGTGGCGCGAAACCGCTCCAGTATTCGACCCAGACGAGGTTTCTGTTCATCGAGTAATTCTCCTGCTTCATCCAACGATAGAGGTATGTCTCTGCTCAGCAACAGTTCAAACAACTGAACCGATATTGACTTGGCATTGGCTTCTTTTCCAGGTCGCTCCCCAAGCAGGCCGAAATCTCCCATCCATTGGGAGAGGGCGTTTTCTTGGCTATCGGAAAACAGTGGTCGATGATCAACAATACCGATGGTGAGAGGAGGTGTCTCAGACGGGGTGGTTTTGACGGCCGAAGGCAGTTCTTTTCGTTTCCAATGCGCATCGAGAAGAGCCATGCGTTGTTTGACAATGGTTTCACATTGGAGCGTGAAAAATTCGACAGCATTGGGCAGAGAGCCACCTCGCAGAAAATAGCGTCGCCATCCTTTACCTTCATTCGAAAATCCAATGATGCCGGCCTCAACAAGACGGGTGAGATGGTGATTGAGCGAAGCAGGTGTCAACGCTAATTCATCAGCGAGCATTTTTGCATCCCAACTGATGTCTGGTTGTGCGAACAAGTACTCCTTCAACAGGCGATGAACGGGTCCTGCCCTGCCAAAATCCGCAGTTGCTTCTCCTCGTTTTCGAACAAGGCAAAGTGTCTCGATGAACCATCCCACGAGATTGTCCAAATCTCGCTCGCTTGCAGGTAGCGAAACTTCCGATAATCGGACGCTAAACATGACACTCAGCCTTCGTTTCTGTCGAAGGTCTTTGAAGGCTGTGTATTATTTGCCTCTCAAGCGGCGAAAAATAGAGCGGTTATCGTCGCTCGTCGTGCCAATCGTAATCAACGCCTTTCGAACCATGCCATTCGATTTCCATGTCGATATGTGGCATCATTTCGATACGGTCTTCGCGCAGAATACCTCTTCGACGAAGGACCTTGACCGCAGAGTGGACGGTCGCACGTGAGCGGCCAATCCTGCGAGCGAGTGCGGCTTGAGAGCGAGGGACACCTTCTTTCTGGATGTCTTCGATAATGAGTTTCTGAACCAGAGAGAGGCCAATCGGGAGTGCGGTAGCAGCGCGTTCTTCGGTTACAGCAATTCCGCGAAGAATTTCGACTTGACTTGGTGCTCCAGCAAAGTAGCATGTTCTACCGTTTACGGGAAGAACGGTAACGCTTCTTCGGGTTTGCAACACATCCAAGTGGTGACGTAGCGTTCCGTTCGCTGCATTGAGCGTTGATTGTAGTTCTCGATAACATAGGCCAGGATGTTGCTCAAGTGTGGACAAGATTCTTTGCCGTAATGGGTGTTCATAGGCTCGAGATTTACTTGAAACACTGCCAACAGCAAAGGCTCCAACTGCGGTAGCAGCGGCCGCTACACCACTTGCAATGCCAACAACCCCGCCAGCAGCTCCTACCAGGCCTGCAGACAACCAAGGACGTTGTCGTACCCATTGTGCAAGCAGAGGCATAACGGTAACTCGAAGTTCTCCTTTCTTAAGCCATCCCTTTCATGTTTGAGGATTGGTTATTCGTCTTGAGCAATAACCGTTCCAAGATGAATCTTCAAATGGGCAACAAGGGGTGAGAGAAGGCGACCACACGTTCGTCCGTGTTCAGTAAGAAGGTAGGACACTCTGATTGGTGGCCCTTCAGTGACCTGCCGGTGTACGAGTCCTTCCTCGGCGAGATAGCGCAGTTTATCCGAAAGAGTTCGGGAGGAAATCCCTTCAAGGAGGTTTTTCATTTGATTGAATCGACGCGGTCCAGCAATGTACAATGCTGAGAGTATTTCGATGGTCCATCGAGAGCCGAACACGCTGAGGGCCTCTCCAGCTCTGCACACTTCGTTATGCAAATCGTTGGTTGGGTTCAATTCCTTTTGTGATTCAAGGATACCCCGAATATCTCCACCGAGTGAGATGGCGTTTTCGATTGAACTTCGGACATCGTTGTAATCCTCACGAGAAACTCGAAGTGGTGGTGTAGTCATATTCTCATCCCAAACAACGCTAACTGTTCGACTACTTAATTCCATTTTAACACTGAATTACGAAACGAAACGAGAACAATGCCGCAGTTTGAGTCTCACCTTTCAAGAAGTCTCGCCGCTAGGCTCACGCATGCCCAAACAGGTGTTGCTCGTCCGAGGCGGCGCTCTCTCAAGCAATACGGGTATAGGCGGGGCTCATCACAACCTTGCAACTTCACTTGCAGAAGGAGAGGTTTCTGGATGGTCAACTCCTGAAGTTTGCGAGTATCCGTTGCGCCGTCGCATGAACCCGCTTTCCCGTCTCTACAAACGATGGTTTTCTCATCCGAGAAAAGTTGACAAAAAAACTCGAGGTGAACATGGACTCACTCTTCTCCACATCACCGATCAAGAACAAGCCCACCTCATTCCAGAAAATTGCTCTTTACCAGTCGTTGTTACCGTTCACGATTTATTTCATCTGTATCCGCAACAAATTCGAATTGGTGACGAAACGATCGATGTTGGCGAACAGAAACCTGGCTGGTTTCGCCGCAAAGATTTGCAAAAATTACGAGATGGACTTTCGCGAGCGAACCTCCTCGTCTGCGATTCACAAGCAACACTGTCCGCCTGCAAACAACATTTTCCTGCGATAAAATCGGTTTGCGTACCGCTCGGACTCCGTGTTCAATCGTTTACTCCAGTGGCTCAAGATTCCGTAGATGTACTCACTCCTGCTCGCGACTTTCCGAAGAAATGCCATCTGCTCATTGTCGGGAGTCACGCTCCTCGTAAGCGCCTCGAATTCCTGTGCAAGGTTCTCGGCGAATTGGATGAGGAAGTCAAAAACAGCATTCAGATTCATCATGTTGGAAATGAGAACTGCCCATACGGAGGCCCATCTGCATCTGCGTATGCCCGCGCTCACAAGGTTCTCAATTGGACCTCTCATGGTGGTGATGTTTCCAGTGAAGCATTGATGCAGATGCGGTTCGCCAGTGAAGCATTGCTTTTCCCGAGTGCCAGTGAAGGTTTCGGCTACCCTCCGCTTGAGGCGATGGCGAGCGGCACTCCTGTGCTGTGTTCGAATCTTCCTTCGCACAATGAACTGATGCCCGATGACACATGCCTAAGACCCGATGACAAAGAAGCATGGAAGGAAGCTATCCTTTCAGTCCATTCAAATTGGAAGAATCGTACTAAAAACGACGCTGAACATTCCTGGCCAAAACCCCGCTCAGGTTTGATTGAATTTGCCACACGGTTTGACCAGAGCAGGTTTTGCGCTCGAATGGCTGAAGTGTACGATTCCTTGTGAACAAAACGCTCGTAAGGGAAACTTTCCGTCGACCATCATCAGGGCCTTATGCCGTCCCATGCCTACTTTGAGAGTCGGTATTTTTGCTCTGGAACGTAGGGTTGGATTAGAGTTGGAAGAGAAGGATGAGCAACATTGAGACAGCAAAGGCGGCGTTTACGGTTCGGAATCTGTTCCAACGATTCCATGGCGACTCAAAGTCCGCACGGGATGCTGCAGCCTCGGAATCATCAGTGCTTCAATATCCAACGCTTGTAACGAATCATTGAGAGGAATATTGAATCGAAATGTCGGTAATTGAACACCAAATAAATACAGAGCTGATGCAACCCAGAGAAGATAGAGTTGCGTGCCAGTTAGGTTCATTGTTCCTAAAATCAGTGTCGCAAGAACTGTGAGAATTGAACCTGCCCAGACGAGAATGAACAGAGGT